>JAFARZ010000052.1 GCA_019245115.1 Streptosporangiaceae bacterium
GGCTCCCTTAAAGTGACAGCCAGGTGCTGCTCCCTGGCCAGCGGCACCGATGGCACCATCGGGCACGCTCTAATAGCGCTACTGATCGGTTTGAGCGGCACCGATGGCACCACCGGCATGTTGCCCACTCTGGAGGAGCCGCACCCACTTCACATTCAAGGGGGTACGGCGGCGGCTAGGGGACGACTATTACGGGGCAGCGGGCGTGTCTCGCTAGCCAGCCGGGGACCGAGCCGGCGATGCGGCGCCAGAAGTGTGCGGGAGCCCCGATAACGAGCGCGTCCGCGCTGAACTCGGTGGCGGCCGCGGCGAGTTCCCGGGCGGGACTGCCCCGCCGGGTCCGGACATGGGCTTCGATCTGGGCACCGCCGGTGATCTGGTCGAGTTCGGCCAGCAGCCATCGTTCCAGTGCCTCGGTGTCGCGCTGCACGCCGATCACCTGCCCGGTCAGCGGCTCGCAGTACACGCCGGCGGAACAGACGTACAAGATGAGCAGCGGCCGCTTCAGCCGCATGGACACGCCCGCGGCGTAGGCCATCGCGTTCCGGCTGGACGCGGAGCCGTTGTAGCCGACGATGACCGGATGGTCGAGCCGGAAGGCCTCACCGGCCGGACGCCGCCGCGGCTCGGTCCGCCGCTGCGACGACGTTGACGGGTCGTCGCGCTGCTGCCGCTTGCCTGGCACTGGCCGCGGCTGTGCTGGCTGTGGCCGAGGCATTCTCGGCTCTGCCTGGTCCATGGTCCCTGTCCTAGGGTCCTAGGGCGAGCGCTCTCTCCGTCACCGTCATATGGTGACGATGCCCGGAACGAGCGCCTTTACTCATTCTTCTTACCCAGGGGTCCCCCCCAGATAGAGAGAACTATAAGCCCCTCCAGTCCATAAAGTGAGTACTCATGCGTGACTTGATCGATGAGCTCACGGCGGTCGCGGGCGCGGACAACGTGCTGACCAGTCCAGATGTTACTGCTGGGTACACAGCGGACTGGACGCGCCGTTTCCAGGGCGTCGCGCGGTGCGTGGTACGCCCTCGTGACACCGGACAGGTGGCCGCGGTCATCGGCGTCTGCGCGAACCGTGGCGTCCCGGTGGTTCCGCAGGGCGGCAACACCGGCCTGGTCGGCGGAGGCGTCCCGGCCGGGGATGCGGCCAATGCCCAGGGCGTCGTCATCTCTCTCCGGCGGCTTCGCCGTCTTGACCCAGTGGACACTCTGGCATCTCAGGTTACAGCGGGCGCGGGTGTTACCATCGCCGCGCTCCGCGAGCACGCCGCGAACGCTGGCCTGGAATACGGCGTCGATCTGGCCTCGCGGGATTCCGCCACGGTGGGCGGCACGATCGCCACCAACGCCGGCGGCATCCTGACCGTCCGCTACGGCCACACCCGCGCCCAGTTGCTCGGCGTCGAGGCGGTGCTCGCCGACGGCAGCGTCATCAGCCGCCTCGGCGGCATTCACTCGGACAACTCCGGCTACGAGCTGACCCAGCTACTGGCCGGCAGCGAAGGGACGCTGGGTATCGTCACCGCGGCGCGCCTGCGGTTGCACCGGGCGGAACCAGTGTCGCTGACGGTCCTGGCTGGCGTGCCGGACATCGGTGCTGCTTCCGCGCTGCTGGCTGAGGTCCGTTCTCTGGTGCCGGCTGTCCGCGCCGCCGAGTACTTCGAGGCGGCCGGCCTGACGCTGGTGCGCCGGCATACCGGGCTGCCCGCGCCGCTGGCCGCTGACTACCCGGCCTTTCTGCTCGCGGACATCACCGGCTCAGGCGATTATCACGAACGGCTGGCGAGCCTTCCCTTCCTCACCGATGCCTCGGTAGCGGTGGACAGCCAGGCACGGGCGGCCTTGTGGGCCTACCGGGAGCGCCACACCGAGTCGATCAGCGCCGCGGGCATCCCGCACAAGCTTGACCTGGCCTTCCCGCCGGCCCGGATCGCGGCGTTCCGGGCCGATCTGGACGAGGTGGTCACGGATGCCGGTGCTCAGGCGATCGTGTTCGGCCACATTGGCGCGGGGAACCTGCATGTGAACGTGCTTGGTCCCGATCCGGACGATGACGCGGTGGACGAGGCGGTGTTCGCGCTGGCCGCCGCGCACGGCGGCACGATTTCCGCCGAGCACGGCATCGGCCGGGCCAAGGCCGGTGCGCTGCACCTGTCCAGGACGCCCGCCGAGATTGCGGCGATGCGTGCCATTAAGTCCGGCCTCGACCCGGCCGGCTTGCTGAATCCCGGGGTTCTGCTGGCTCCCGTTAGCTCTTAAGGTGGCACGATGTTGCGTGTGAACAGGCTCGCCGATGCCACGGCGCGCACCGTTATTGAGTGCGCAGCCGACGCGATCGTGGCGTTCGGGACCGACCGGACGGTGATGCTGTGGAATCCGGCCGCGGAGCGGATGTTCGGATGGACGGCCGCCGAGGTGGTCGGTTTCGAGCCGCACATCATCCCCGAGGAACTGAAGGCCGAGCACAACGCGGTGCTGGAACGCGTCCGCGGCGGCGGGCAGATTTCGTTCGCCACCCGCCGGGTGCGCAAGGACAGCACGCTGATCGACGTGCGGATCGACACCAGCGCGCTGATCGACCCGCTGGGCGAGGTGACCGGCTGGGTGAACGTCTGCCACGAGGTGGGCGAAGACGACGTGGCCCGGCACTACACGGCCGAACGAGC
Organism: Streptosporangiaceae bacterium; assembly: GCA_019245115.1. GTDB lineage: Bacteria > Actinomycetota > Actinomycetes > Streptosporangiales > Streptosporangiaceae > JAFARZ01. The sequence continues at coordinate 2,667 of JAFARZ010000052.1, forward strand.
CCGGGTGGTGCGCCGGCTGGGCGACGTCGTGGCCGACATGAACGCCCAGCTCGACCTGGAGTCGGTGCTGGACCGGATTGCGGCCAGCCTGCGCGAGCTGACCGGCGCGGACGCCGGCGGGTTCGTGCTGATCGAGGACGACATGCTCCGGCTGGTGAGCACGGCCGGATTGCCGCCCCGGCTGCGCGGGCGCACCGCGGCGCTGTCCTCGAGCCTGGTCGGCGAGCTGATGGCGTCGGGCAAAACCGTCATGATGGCCACCGCGGAATCGGGCGGCTTCGATGACCTGATCTGGTCGGCGCTGCCCGGGCTGCACACGATCGCGCTGAGCCTGTCGCACGTCGGCGGCAGGCCGTACGGCGCGCTGTACGCGCTGTTCAGCCGGCGCAAGCTCAGCCACGTCGAGCTGGAGTTGCTCGAGCTGCTGGCCGGCCACGCCGGGGTAGCGCTGACCAACGCCATGGCCTTCGAAGAGGTGCTCAGGCAGCGCGCGCATGAGCGGGCGGTCATCGACGGCAGCGCCGACGGCATAGCCGTGCTCGATTCCGGCGGGCTGGTCCGGCAGTGGAATCCGGCCGCGCACCGGATCACCGGCCTGTCGGCCGACGAGACGATCGGCAAGCCGCCCTCGTTCCCGCTGCCCGAACCTGGCGCGACCCTGACCCACAAACTCCCGAACGGACGGTGGCTCGACGTCTTGTGCACCGCCCTCTCCGGACACGCTTCCGGGACCGGTGCCGAGCTGGTCATCGACTTCCGCGACATCACCGCCGCCAAGGAGCTCGAGGAGGCGAAGGACCTGTTCCTGGCCACCACCAGCCACGAGCTGCGCACACCCATCACGGTGGTGCAGGGCTTTGCCAGCACGCTGGCCAGCCGGTGGGATCAGCTTGGCGACGAGGACCGGCGCGCCGCGGTGCGGACCATCGCCGAGCGGGCCGGCTCGCTGGGCCGGCTGGTCGAGCAGTTGCTGCTCGGCTCCCGGGCGGGGGCGGATCAGCTGCCCATAAGCAACGGGCCGTTCGACCTGGCCGCGGTGCTGCGGGGTGCGGCGAATTCGTTCCAGCCGCTGTCGGACAAGCACACGGTCGTGGCCGACATCCCCGACGACCTGCCACCGGCGTTCGGCGACACGATGGCCACCGACATCATCATCGGCCAGCTGATGGAGAACGCCTTCAAGTACTCGCCAGACGGCGGAACAGTGCATCTGAGGGCCCGTGTCGTGGGCGGCTGGATCGAGATCACGGTCGAGGACGAAGGCATCGGCATACCGGACAGCGACCTAGAGCGCATATTCGACCGGTTCGTCCAGGGCGAGACCGGCGACCGCCGCCGCTTCGGCGGCGTAGGC
>JAFARZ010000082.1 GCA_019245115.1 Streptosporangiaceae bacterium
GGCTCCCTTAAAGTGACAGCCAGGTGCTGCTCCCTGGCCAGCGGCACCGATGGCACCATCGGGCACGCTCTAATAGCGCTACTGATCGGTTTGAGCGGCACCGATGGCACCACCGGCATGTTGCCCACTCTGGAGGAGCCGCACCCAAGTCACAACCATGTCGTCCCAGCACCATGAATGTGACATTCATGTCGTTGGGCCGCGGGCGGGCTGTGGGCGGGATAGAGCGATGAGGGCGGCTACGGCGGTGGCGGCGAGGGTGATGTTGCGGGAGAGGCGGATGGCGCGGGGGATGTCGACGGGGTCCGGGGGGCGGCCGTCGCCGAGGCCGGGACGGGTTTCCGTGATGCCGTGGTAGACGTTCGTGCCGCCGAGGCGGATGCCGAGCGCGCCGGCGAACGCGGCTTCGCAGCGGCCGGCGTTCGGACTCGGATGCTGGCCGCCGTACCGCCGCAGCGCCCGCCATGCCTCGCGAGCCGCTTCGGTATCGGGTCCGCGGTACTCGCGGTCACCGCGCAGCGCCCGCCACACGTCACGGACCGCGGCGGTGTCCCGGGCATCCGTGTCCCCGGCTGCCGCGTCCCCGGCTGCCGCCTCCCGGGCGGGCACGTCCCCGGCTGACGCGTCCTCGGCAGTCACCTCCCGGGCGGGCACCTCCCCGGCGGCCGCGAGCTTGGCGCATGGATGGCGCCATCCATCGCGCTGGGGCGGAACATTTCGGGCACCCACCGACATCGATGGCGCCATCCATCTCGCTGGGGCGGGGGCCGCTGTGGTGGGCGGGGCAGCTGGGAAGGAGGCTGGGGGGACGGAGGCCGGTGGGGCGATTGCGGTTGAAGGGTCAGCTGGGCTGGGTGGGGCGGGGGTGACCCTGGGGGCTGGGGGAACGGTGGGGGTGCCGGCAGCTGTGGGGGAGGGGGGGACTGGGGGGGTGAGGGAGGGGGTGCTGGGGGTGCTGGCAGCTGTGGGGGTGGGGGTGACTTTGGGGGTGGGGGTGAGGGGGGCGCAGGCGATGGTTAGGAGGGCGGTTATGCGGGCGGGGATCCAGTTCGCGGCGTCATCCAGGCGGGCGGCGGCCCAGCCGAAGCGCTCGTACCGCGGCGAACGATGGCCGATCATCGCGTCTAGCGTGTTGATCGCCCGGTAGGCCGCCAGGCCGGGCAGCCCGGCCACGGCGCCCCACAGCAGCGGCGCGACCACCGCGTCAGAGGTGTTCTCGGCTACGGACTCGATCACCGCGCGCGCGATCTCCTTGGACCCCAGCCGCGAAGGATCCCGCCCGCACAAACTGGGCAGGATCTCCCGCGCCGCCGGAAGGTCGTCCTCCGATAGGGATACGTACGTACGTTCGGCTTCATGGCGGAGCGAACGGGCGCCGGTGACAGCCCAGGCCGTGATCGCGGTCGCGGTCAGCCGGAGCAGCGGGCGGCCGCGTGTGCGGCGCTGGATCAGGGCGGCGGGGGCGATGGCGACCGCGACGCAGGCGGCGGTGTGGGCGGCGCCGCGGCGGCGGGAATCGGCGTAGTCGCTGGCCTCGAGCGCGGCGGCGGCGCGGCCGAACGCGGCGACCGGATGGCCGCGCCGCGGATCGCCGATCAGGGCGTCGAGCGCGACGCCGATCACCAGTCCGGCCGCGAGCGGCCAGCGAGAGCTCTGTGCTGGCTTGTTCTGTGCTGGCTCGTTCTGTGCTGGCTTGATTAGGGCCGCCCCGTCGGGTCGATGGCCACCCGGGACGGGTTGGCCGTGCCGCGCACCGGGTCGTTCATGTGACGCTTTGTCCGCCAGTCGCTGATCCCCACGCTAGGCAATCATGCCGAACCGGGTCGCGCGACGCCACCGCAATGCTCGGTATTTCGATGCGACAGGGTACGAACGATCGTGCTATAACTGATGCTGTGAACGAGGTGGCCAAGGGGACGGCGACCAGAGACGCCGTGCTTGACGCCGCGGTGCGTATCGCCGGGCGGATCGGGCTGTCCGGGCTGACCATCGGCATGCTGGCCACCGCGACGGGGATGTCCAAGAGCGGGCTGTTCGCGCACTTCGGGTCCAAGGAAACACTGCAGCTCCAGGTCCTGGCCAGGTCCCGGGACGAGTTCATCGACCGGGTGATCCGGCCGGCCTTGCGGGCACCGCGCGGCGAACGGCGGATCCGTGCGCTGTTCGAGCACTGGCTCGAGGTCAGCAAGGAGCCGGGTGCGCCGTGCCTGTTCGCGTCGGCCAGTATGGAGTACGACGACCAGCCAGGCGTCGTGCGCGATCAGGTGGTCCGGGATCAACTGGATTTTGCCGAGTCGGTGCAGCAGATTTTCCGGACCGGGATCAGCGAGGGCGAGTTCCGCGCGGATGCGGACCCCGGCCAGTTCCAGCACGACCTGATGGGCCTCATGCTGGGGTTCTTCCACGCCTACCGGCTACTGGGCGAAGCGGATGCGCAGACGCGGGCGCGGACCGCGTTCGAGCGCCTGCTCGCCGCGGCGCGCGGCACGGATGGGATCTCACTGTAGGAATGGCAAACGGAGGCAACGATGGCAGATTTCTCAGCTCGAAAAAGTACGATCGTTCGTGCTAATGATTTTACAAGGGCTGCGCTGGCGTTCGCCGAGCGCGAGGCGCCGCGACTGGGCGCCCGCCTGGCGGTACGGATGTGGATGACGATTCCGGATGGTGCGGCCGCCGGAGCGCTGGCGGAGCCCGGCGAACGGGCCGTGCTGCGGGTCGCGAACAGGCGCCGGCCGGGCGTCGTCGCCGAGAGCTGGGGCGCCGGTCCGGTCGTGTACCTGCTGCATGGGTGGGGCGGGTACCGCGGGCAGTTCGGCGCGTTCGTGGCGCCGCTCACCAGCGCGGGGTTCCGTGCGGTGGCCGTCGACGTGCCGGGGCATGGCGAGTCGGGGCCAGGCGCGTACGGGCGTGGGCGCGGCTTGCTGCCTGACTTCACGATCGGGACGGTTACCTCGTTCCTGGCCCGGTCTCCGGTCCCGGCCTCCCCGTCGATCGGGCCGGGCGCCTGAGCGTATCCCGCTCGGCCGCTGGGGCTGTGGCTTCGCGGCCTCATGAGGCTGCTGACCGACGGGCGCATTTACCCGCTCCGGGTAAAGTAGGTTCTTGCGTGGGTGATCGGGCGGTCACGGGGATGGGCCGCCGAAGCCTGATGAGGCCGAAGCGCAGCTCAGGCGCAACACACCGCGATCCCCACGTGGCCGACACGTGACATTCGACGTGCAAAATTATCTCCGAGCGCCCGTAGCTCAGTCGGACAGAGCAGCTGCCTTCTAAGCAGCGGGTCGCGGGTTCGAATCCTGCCGGGCGCGCCAAATCGGGCTCTGAGCTGGGAAAACTCCGCTCTCGCGGCTGATGGCCGGGGTGCTGTGGTCACGAGGGAGTTCAGCATGTCATCCACAGTCACGTCAATGGGTCGGATAGCAGTCCTCCCAGTGAACCTCCCAGCCGCAGGTGGCTCATGGCCCCGCGCAGGCATTTGCTACTATCTACGTACGTAGATAGTAGGAAGGCGGGTGCGGGGATATGCGCAGGCTAGCGGGGGTACGGGCGCGAAACGCCGCGGAGAAGACGACGGCCCAGCGTCCCGGCAACGCCACGGGCACCCCGCCCGGGCGCCCGGCGGGTCCGGCAGGCCGTCAGCGTGCCCGGGAGCGGATCGCCGCGCAGCGGGCCGCGCGCAAGCGCGCCGAGGTGCGCCGGCGGCTGCTGCTGTCGGCCGGGGCCGTCGCCGCGGTAGTGGCCATCGTCGTATCACTGGTCGCGGTCAAGCTGACGTCTTCCCCGGCTCGTCTGACCGCCAGCGAGTCCAGCGCCCCAGCCGCGGTGACCCGGCAGGTGACGACGGTGCCCGATGCCGCGCTGGCCCGGGTGAATCCCGGCCAGGTGGCCACCGCCCTGCAGAAGGTCACGACCTCGAGCTCTCCGCTCACCATCGGCGGCAAGCCGGCCATCGTCTTCGTCAGCGAGGAGTCCTGCCCGTTCTGCGCCGCGGAGCGCTGGCCGCTGGCGATCGCGCTGTCCCACTTCGGTACCTGGAGCCAGCTCGGCGTCACCAGGTCCGCCGCCACCGACATCTACCCGGACACCGCCACGCTCTCGTTCCGCGCGGCGCGTTACCACAGCACCGAGCTGACGCTGCACACCACCGAACTGACCGACAACGCCGGCCATACCCTGCAGGCCCCGACCTCACTGGACCGCGAACTCATCGGCAGCTATGACGTGCCGCCCTACGTCAACAGCGCCGACCAGTCCGGGTCCGTCCCGTTCCTCGACATCGGCAACCAGTACATCCTGGCCGGCGCGCAGTACAACCCGCAGGTGCTGGCCGGCCTGTCCGCGACGCAGATCGCCGCCCAGCTCCATGACCCCTCCAGCCCGGTAGCGCAGGCGATCGACGGCTCGGCCAGGATCATCATCGCGGCCATCACCCAGGTCCTGCACGACCACTCCTCCCGCGGCTAGGCCAGGACTGCCCGGCGAAGGAGTGCAGGCGCAGGCTGTTCCAGACGACGAAGATGGAGGACAGGGTCATGGCCGCGGCGGCGATGAGGGGGTTGAGGAAACCGAGGGCCGCCAGCGGCAGGGCGAGCAGGTTGTAGCAGAACGCCCAGGCCAGGTTGCGGCGGATGGTGCGGTAGGTGGCGCGGGCCAGCGCGATGGCGTCGGGTACGGCGGACAGGTCGTCGCGCAACAGGAGCATGTCGGCGGCGCAGATCGCGACGTCGGTGCCGGAGCCTAGCGCCAGGCCGAGTTGCGCGCGGGCCAGGGCCGGGCCGTCGTTGACCCCGTCGCCGACCATGGCCACCGCGCCGCCGAGCCCAGCCACGAGTGAGGCCTTCTCCTCGGGCAGTGCTCCGCTGATGACGTCGTCGATGCCGACCGCGGCGGCGACGGCCTGGGCGGTGGCGTCGCTGTCGCCGGTCAGCAGTACCGGCCGCAGTCCGAGCTGGCGCAGGGCCGCGACCGCGCCGACGGCGGATGGCTTGATCGTGTCGCTCACCGCCAGCGCCCCGCGGACCACATCATCCCAGGCCACCAGGACGGTTGTGCATCCGGCTCGTTCCTGCGACGCGCACCACGGAGCTAGCGCGGCCGGCACATCGCTGAACAGCGAGGATCGTCCGACGGTCACCGTATGTCCGGCCACGACGCCGCGGGCGCCGAGTCCGGGCAGCGCGGCAAAGTCGTCGACCTCTCCCAGCCCAGATGCTCCCGCCGTGGCGATCGCCTTGGCGACGGCGTGCTCGGAGGCGTGCTCAACCGCGCCCGCGTAACAGAGCAGCTCCTCCCGCGTGGTGGCACCCGGCACAACCTGGACCCCGGTCAGTGTCATGGCGCCGGTGGTGATCGTGCCGGTCTTGTCGAGTACCACGGTGGTGATCGAGCGGGAGGATTCCAGCGCCTGGTAGCCCTTGATGAAGATGCCGAGCTGGGCGCCGCGCCCGGACGCCGCCACCAGGGCAGCCGGTGTGGCCAGGCCCAGCGCGCAGGGGCAGGCGATGATCAGCACGGCGAGGGCGGCGCTGAACGCGTGCCCGGGCGGGCCGCCGGCCAGCAGCCAGCCGGCCAAGGTCAACGCGGCGCATCCAAGAACACATGGTACGAACACCGCGCATATCCGGTCGGCCAGCCGCTGGATGCCCGCCTTGCCGGCCTGTGCCTGCTCGACCAGCTTGATGAGCTGGGCGAGCTGGGTGTCCCGGCCGACCTTGCCCGCACGGACGATCAGCCGCCCGGTCAGCGCTATCGTGCCGCCGACCACGACATCACCGGCGCCGACATCGACTGGCACCGATTCCCCGGTCATCATGGACCGGTCCACCGCCGATTCCCCTGCTTCCACCCGGCCGTCAGCGGCGATCCGTTCCCCGGGCCGGACCACGAACCGCTGGCCAACACACAACAGGGCCGCGGGAACGTGCTCCTCGGTGCCATCGTCACCAAGTACGCATACGTCCCTCGCCGTGGCGGCCGCGGCCAGATCCCGCATCGCCGAGCCGGCCCGCTGCCGGGCCTTGGCCTCGTACAGCCGCCCGGCCAGCAGGAACGTGGTGACCGAGGCGGCCACCTCCAGGTAGATCCCGCCGCCCGAGGCGTGCAGCAGCGCGTCCAGGCCACCGCGCCCGGTCCGGGAACGGTCCAGGTAGAACATCGCGTACACCGACCAGCCGCACGCCGCGACGATCCCCATCGACACCAGGGTGTCCATCGAGGCGGACAGGTGCCGCGCGTTTTTCAGCGCGGCCTGGTGGAACGGCCACGCCGCCCACGTCGCGACCGGGACAGCAAGCCCGATCAGCACCCACTGCCAGCCGGGGAACCGGGACCACGGGAACACCGACGCCACGATCGACGCGTCGGTCAGCGGAATGAAGAACGCCAGCGCGAGGTACAGCCGCCGCCGCAGCCGCCGCACGGCACCCTCATCGGCCGCAGGCGGTCCCGGTGTGGTGATGATCGAGGCGGTATATCCGGCCGCTTGGATGGTGGCGGCCAGCTCGGCGGGGGTGAGGGTGGGCGGGGCAAGCACCACAGCCCGTTCGTTCGCAAGATTTACAGCAGCGGTGACGCCGGGAAGCTTGTTCAGCCGGTTCTGGATCCGGGCGGCGCACGCGGCGCAGGTCATCCCGCCGACGGCGAACTCGAACTCGGTAAGGGCGGTCATGGCGTCCCGGGAGGGGTGACGGCGGCCTGGATGGTGACCTGGCCGGCCCGCCGGAAGGCCAGGGTCAGCGGGACCGTCTGGCTGTTCTCGTACACGGCCGGGTGCTCCAGCACCACGTCGGCGCCGAACGGGCTGAACGTCACCGTGCCATGCGCGGGGACCACCAGGCGGCCGGTCAGCACGACCCGCGGCGCGATGGGGCTGCTGGCCGAGATCAGCTCGTCGGGCGTGCCGGTGAGGTTGCGGATGGTGAGGAACGTCTTCGCGACGGGAATGCGCGCGGCGGTCTGCGGGGTGAACGCGCGCATCGGCACGGCGGCCAGCGTGACCTCCAGCCGCACCCTGGTCAGCGAGCCGCCGCCACCGGAGGCGGCCCATCCGGACAGCAGGCCGGTCACCACGGCCGCGCAGATCACCGGCCCGGCCGCGGCGCGGGCCAGCTCACCGCGCATGGAAACCCCGCAGCCGCAAGCTGTTGCCCACCACGATCAGCGAACTGGCCGACATCGCGATCCCGGCGAACAGCGGATTGAGATACCCCAGTGCGGCGGCCGGGATGGCGAGCAGGTTGTAGCCGAAGGCCCACGCCAGGTTCTGCCGGATCACCGCCCCGGTGGCCCGGGCGAGCTGGATCGCACCGGCCGCGTCACCGCCGGTCAGGGTCAGATCGGCGGCGCCGATCGCCGCGTCGGCGCCTGTGCCGATCGCCATGCCGAGGTCGGCCTGGGCCAGCGCGGCGGCGTCGTTGACCCCGTCACCGGCGAAGGCCACCGGCATCCCGCCGGCCTGCAGCCGCCGGATCACCGCGACCTTCTCCTGCGGCCGCGCCTGCGCGAACACGTCCCCCGGGTCGATGCCGGCCTGCGCGGCGACCGCGTGCGCGCTGGCCGGATGGTCGCCGGTCAGCAGGAACGGGCGCAGTCCCAGCCGGCGGATGCGCGCCACGGCGGCGGCCGACCCGGGCCTGATCTGGTCGGCGACCACCAACGCGGCGCGGGCCGCCCCGTCCCAGCCCACCAGGACCGCCGTCTGCCCGTTGCCCGCGGCGGCGGCGTCGTGCAGCGTCCCGGGCACGGTCAGCCCCAGCTCACCCAGCAGCCGCAGGCCGCCCACCGTGACCTCGCGCCCCTCGACCACGCCGCGTACCCCGGCGCCCGGCAGGGCCTGGAAACCGGTCACGTCCGGCACCGGGCTGAGCTCGCTGGCCGCGAACCGGGCGATGGCCTGCCCGATCGGATGCTCGGACGCGTCCTCGACCGCCCCGGCCAGCCGCAGCGCCTGCTTCTCATCGGTGCCATCCGCGGCGATGACCTGCTGCACGGTCATCACACCGGTGGTCAGGGTGCCGGTCTTGTCCAGCACGACACCGCGGATCCGCTGCGCCGCCTCCAGCGCGTGCGCGCCGCGCACCAGGATGCCCAGCTCGGCGCCCCGGCCGACCGCGGCCAGCAGCGCGGTGGGCGTCGCCAGCCCCAGCGCGCACGGGCACGCCACCACCAGCACCGCCACCGCCGCACTCCAGGCCGGCGCGGCACCCAGCCCCGTGCCGAGCCAGAAACCCAGGCACGCCACCGCCGCCGCGATCACGCACGGCACGAACACCGCGGCGATCCGGTCCGCCAGCTTCTGCGCCCGCGCCTTGCTGGCCTGCGCGTCACCCACCAGCCGGGTGATCTGCGCCAGCAGCGTATCCGCGCCCACCCGGGTCGCGCGCACCACCAGCCGCCCGCTCATGTTCACCGTCGCGCCGGTCACCTCGTCCCCCGGCCCGACCTCACGCGGCATCGCCTCACCGGTGACCAGCGACGCGTCAACCGCCGAACTGCCCTCGGCGATCACCCCGTCGGTGGCGATCTTCTCCCCCGGCCGCACCACGAACAGGTCACCCGCCGCGAGGTCATCGACGGCGATCCGCTGCTCGGACCCGTCCCGCAGCACCGCCACGCTCTTGGCACCCAGAAGAGCCAAAGATCGCAAAGCATCCGACGAACGGACCTTGGCTCGACTCTCCAGGAACCTCCCCGCCAGCACGGTGGCCGTCACGCCCGCCGCTGCTTCCAGGTACAGCGTGTGCCCGCTGGCCGCGCCGAACGTGAACGCGAACGACATCCGCATGCCGGTCATCCCGGCCCCGCCGAACAGCAGCGCGTACACCGACCAGCCAGACGAGGCCACCACGCCCAGGCTGACCAGCGTGTCCATGGTCGCGGCCCCTTGCCCCAGGCCATGCCAGGCGGCCCGGTGCAGCGGCCAGGCACCCCAGGTCGCCACCGGCAGGGTCAGCACCATGCTCAGCCACTGCCACCCCGGGAACTGCGCGGCCGGCACCATCGCCAGCACGATGACCACCACCGCCAGCGGAGCACAGACCGCGAGACGGATCTTGAGGTCCCTTGTTTCCGGGGTGTCGTTTTGTTCCTCGCCGTTGTCCGCGGGCGGCAGGCCCGCGGTGTAGCCGGCCGATTCGATCACGCCGATCAGCTCGCCCGGATCCCGCCCACCCAGGCTGGCGAAGTACGCCCGGCCAGTGGCGTAGTTGACCGTCGCCGCCACGCCGTCGAGCCGGTTCAGCCGCCGCTCGATCCGCGCCGCGCACGACGAGCAGGTCATCCCGCCGACCACCAGTTCGGCCGCCACCGGTGCGGTCTCGGTGCCGCTCACGGCGCGGATCCCATCTGCATGTGCATGTGCATGGGCATGCCGCCGCCGGTGTTCCCGGTGCCGCCGGTGTAGCTGACCTGGGAATGGCCGGTCGTCACCGGGCCGAAGTGGGCGCCCACGGTACGCGCGGTGAGGAAGATCGCGACCAGCAGCACGACGAACCCGGCGAGCTTGGCCTCCCTCGGCACCAGCGCAATCACCTCCCGGGCTAGTATCGCTGGCGTGACAACGCACACCATTGTGGTCCACGGCATGAGCTGCGATCACTGCGCCCACGCCGTACGGTCCGAGATCGGTGAACTGCCCGGCGTCACCGCCGTCGAAGTCGACGTCGCGGCGGGCAAGGTCCAGATCACCGGTGACCCGGTCCCCGGCGACGCCGCGCTGCGGGCCGCGGTCGAGGAAGCAGGGTACGAGTTCGCCGGCTGACCGCCGGGTGCGTCACAGCATCAGGATCAGCATGTACCCCATCGTCACTCCCATGGCCATCTTGCACAGCGCCGCGCACCGCGGCGCCAGGTACGGCGGGCATCCGCCGGAGGTCGTGCCCGTGCCAGTGCCCGTGCCAGTGGCGGCCAGCGCGGGTATCCGGTTACCAACCCACACCGCGTAGCCGAGCATGAACACCGTCATGCCCAGCGCCAGGATGGAGAACCGCGACTCGGTCGCCGAGACGCCCATCCCGCCCATGCCGCCGGCCCGGGCCGTGACCGCAACCGCGGGCAGCGCCGCGAACATGTACAGCATCGCCCCGCACTCGACCAGATGCGGCAGCGGATGCGGGCAACGCCACGGATCGTGTTGCGCGGCGCGGCGCGGCCGCACCACCCGCCAGGCGAACCAGGCCGCGGCGACGCCGAACACCGCCTCCCAGATACCGGCGGGCAATATGTGCAGGCTCGCGGCGAACACGCCGGCCATGGCCACGCCCATCACGATGTGCGCCACCTCGGTGTCGACCTCGGTGGTCTTACGCAGCATCCGGATCGCGACCAGGCGGCTGACGCAGTAAACCGCCACCGCCAGCATCAGGCCGGCGAAGATATCCGACAGCCAGGCCGGACCAGCCACCTCAAGCTCCCTTCGGCCAGAACGACACGGCGATCAGGACCAGCAGCGGACCCGAGTTGGGATCGGTACCCGCGCCGGTGAAGACACCGCCCATCCCCTCCGCCAGCCAGATCATGACGGCCACGACGATCGCCGCGACGATGGCGCCCCGGGCGGCCAGTGGGGGCAGGTAGGCGGCGACGGCGATCACGCCGGACGTCACCGCGAGCACGATCGCGGCGGTCAGCCCGTGACCGGCCAGGGCGCTCGCGGCGTGATTGTCGATCCAGGCCAGCCAGACCGGCTGGCCCGACGCCATACCCGAGATCATCCCGCTGATGGCGTGCGGCGCCCGGGCGGCCGGCTGGAGCGCGAAGTACGCCAGGCTCAGCCACAACACCAGCCACAGCGCTCGTGCCACATGCTGGCCTACCGCACGCCCGGCTGCGAATGGGGCCTCGGTATCCCGGTCGGCGGGCCACAGCAGCACCGCGAGCAGCGCGTACAGGATCACCGCGCCCGGCGCGCCGTTCACCGGGCTCGCATTGCCGGTGAGGATCCCGCCGAGCCCTTCGCCGAACCACCACACCCCCAGCGACCACGCCACCGACCCGGCCAGCGCCGCCCTGGCCGTGGGACGGTAGGCGATGCCAAGCCCGATCGCCACCTGGATCGCCGCGAAGATCGTGTTGGCCAGCGCGAGGTGATGGGTGATGATGCCCGCTGACCAGGTGATCGGGCTCGCGACTACACCCGGATTGCCGTCCGCGGTACCGGCCAGCATCTGCGGGAAATCCTTGGTGAACATGGACGGCTGAAACTGCAGCACGCCGTCAAGCAGCCAGATCACGCCCAGGGCCAGCTGCAGCTTCCGGCGCGCGTCCAGCACGGCCAGGCGACCGGGCTCGGCGCGGGAAGTGCCCTCGACCGGCACCGCGGCGGGCAGGCGAGCGGCCGCGAAGCTTTCGCTCATGATCATCTCCTGGGGGGCCGGATAACCACGAATGACGTTACGAATTCTCCGCTATCCGCGCAATACATGTAGCCGAATCGCAAGAATGGTCACACGAACAAACCCCAGCGGGGTATCCGATAAACCCCTCTAGTGTAATGAATAAACCCCTGTAGGGTATTTTGTGAAATAGCCGCCTGCCGGATCGATTCTCAGCCGGCTGTCACAGCCGCGTCCAGCGCCCCCGAGCGAGCCTGATCGATCAGTTCCTGGAACTGTCCGGCGCTCATCGCGATCCGCTGGCCGAAATCATCGGTGATCACGATCCGCCGCTCGGCGGGCGCCTCGTGATCGAGGAACAGCTCCGGGCAGCCGCAGCTGCATTGCCCGCACAGCCTGGCGAACCGGGTCATACGCGCCGAGTCATCCATATCGGGTCTCCCTCCGCCACTAGCCTTGCATACTGATAGTCACAGTAACCTTACTCATCGTCAATACCCTGCGGTCGGCTGCCTGCCGTCTGGACGCTTTTACGCTCGGCGCCCCGGCTCAAACTGGGGCGCTTGGGCGGTTCCGGCTGCCAACGGCGATCGGGTGATGGAGTCGTCGCCGGTGAGCAGCGCGTCGTAGACGTTGTCGACCAGCGTGGTGACGACGACGTCGTCCACCGGCTCCAGTGCGATCGGGTCGGCCGCGCTGCCCGCGACCGGGTGCGGTATCGGTCTCCAGCTCGTCTGCCGGGATCTCGAAGAACGCGGCGAGCTGACCAAGCCGCTAAGGACTCCGCGGGCCGCGGTGACCGCGCCGGGCGCCCGCCCCGTGACCGCGGAAGTCCGGACATCATCCGCCGGCCAGGAGTGCCACTCCTGATTGCCGCGGCTAAGGAAGCGATAGATGAGTCTCGTCGTTGCAGTCCCAGATCTGGACTTTGTTGCCGTTTACCCGCCCTGGGTGGTGTCGGCATCCAGGCACATGCCGGAGATGTTTACCGCAAGGGTGATGGGCCCCTCAAAAAACCACCCGGGAGGCGCGGCTGGGTGAACCGGCGTGTGCGGTGCGGAGGTTTTCACCACGGAGGCTTCCACCGCATGCGCCGGGATGAGCTACAGCGCGGGAACGGGCCTACCTGCGCCGCGGGCTGGCCGAACTCTGATCATCCCCGCCGATCCGTGTCTGGCGTCCCGGTTTTGTCAGACCCTGGTGGCAGGATGCCGTCATGCAACATTCGGTTGAGGTTCCGAATTTCGGGGAGTTCGCGGCGCCGGGGGTCTTCGCCGAGGTGGCCCGCCGGGCGGAGGAGGCCGGCTGGGACGCGTTGCTCGTCTGGGATCACGTTGCCGGGGAGAAGGACCTGCGCTGGGAAATCGCGGATCCGTGGATCCTGCTCACCACCGCGGCCCTGGCGACCCGTCAGATCCGGCTGGGCACCGCGATCACGCCGGTGGCCCGGCGGCGGCCGTCCAAGCTGGCCAGGGAGGTGGCCACCTTGGACCGCCTGACGGGAGGGCGCATGATCCTCGGCGCCGGACTGGGCACACCCGTGGCCGACGAGTACGCCAGCTTCGGCGACACGACCGACACCAGGGTGCTCGCCGAGCGGCTGGACGAGGGCCTGCACGCGCTGGACCTGCTCTGGTCCGGCGAGCCGGTGACTTACCGGGGCAAGCACGTCACGATCGACGATGTGGTTTTCCTGCCGACTCCGGTGCAGCGCCCGCGGGTGCCGGTCTGGGTCGGGGGTATGTGGCCGAACAAGGCGCCGATGCGCAGGGCGGCACGGTGGGACGGGGCCATCCCGGCGATGGCGGATTTCGCGACCGGGCGCGCCCCGGACGTGAGCGAGATCAGGGAACTCGTGCAGTTCCTGCGTGGCTGCCGGGCGGAGAACGGCCTGGCGGACAGGCCGTTCGACATCGTCATAGGCGGTACGAGCCCCAGTGGAGCCGCGGGCCGTGACCTGACCAGTCCGCTGGCCGATCTCGGGGTGACCTGGTGGGTTGAGCGGGTGCCCTGGGGTGATGACCTGGGCCGCGCCGAGCCGGTCCTGCGCCGGATTGAACAAGGCCCGCCGCGCATCTGACCGCACACGCCCCCGCGCGGTCAGGAGCGCGCCTCGGTGTCGGTCAGCCCGTCCCCGGAGCCATCTCGCTGACGTCGTCGCGGGTGAGGGCGAGCGTTGACAGCAGGTCGTCCCCGGGATCGGCGCGCTTGACGGCGATCAGCTCTGTGAGGTAGGCGGACAGCTCCCGCGTCACACGGTCGGCCTCCCCGGGCTTGTCGTAGTCGGCCACGGCGGACGAGATCTGACCACGATCCGCCTCCGGGACGCCGAGCAGTTCGCAAAGCACTGCGCCGGGAAGGGGGCGGGCGTACACCTCGAGCAGGTCGACGATGCCGCCGGCCGCTGCGATCTCGTCCAGCGGGCCCGTGGTGATCTCCTCAACCCACGGCCGCAGCAGCGCCACGCGACGGGGCGTGAACGCCTTCTGCACCAGACGGCGTAGCCGAGTATGCACGGGGGTCGGTGTTGAGCAGGTGCGCGTGAACGCCGCCCGCCGCCTCACTCGGCCGCTGCCGGGCGCCGCCCGGCCAATGGTGGACGTCGTTCGCCAGCCAGGGATCAGCCAGGTCCGTCCGGGCGTCCGTGTAGCGGGTGATGAACCATGCCCGCCCGCGGCCCGGGATCGGCACCGGCGCCACCGGCCGGGACTCGCGCAGCCGAGCGAAGAAACCCCGCCGGGTCCTGATAGTAGGAGTCTTCGTAGAAGGGCTCCAGTTGCATCGCGTCCGTCACGTGCCACATGCTAAAGCGCCGGTCAGGTAGTGGGCCTGGACCCCGCTGGCCGTGTAGCTTTTGTCTCTTTCGCCGGATTCGCTGGGCAGGTTTTCGTGGTTGATCCGGGCCTCGCGGTGACTTTTGTGCACCATAGTGCACCAAATTAACCACAGAACCCCGATTTACCGCAGTAATCTGAGCGGCCCGCCACGCGCGGACATCTGGCCGCTGTGATACCCGGGATTACTTGACCGGCACTTCTAGTTTGCCGATTGCGTGATCGTCATCGGATTTTCGTGGGTCCGGCGGTCCCGGCGGACATCAATGGCGTCTGGTGAACTAACACGTGTCGCCGAATAGCGGACATACTAAGGAGAACGTAAGTTCCTGGACAATCGCGATGCCCTGGCCTGCGCGAACAGTGGGTTCGTGGTCCAGAAACTCCATTTCTTACTAGTATGAGCTTGCCACCGTGGAAGTTAGGAGCCCTTCGGAAGAAAAGGCGCTGGAAACCGGCGCCCTTTCTTCCGCAGAGCCCTTTTCTCCCGCATCGTGCCACGCAAACCGCCGCACACAAGGCACATAGCTGGGCATATAGGGCAAATCGGGGCCCGGGCGCGGGCGGGTGCCGGAGGGGCAGGGGGGACGGGGACGGTGCCGGAGGGGCAGGGGGGACGGGGACGGCGCCGGTCGGGCCGGGGGGGCGGG
>JAFARZ010000021.1 GCA_019245115.1 Streptosporangiaceae bacterium
GCCCGGTCAGCGCGGCCACCAGGGGCGCGGTGTGGGCTTCCTCGGAGCCCAGCAGATACAAGCTGCCCCGGTTCGGCACAAACGTGGCGATGTCGAGTGGAGGGCCGGTGGTGGCGGCCACCGCGGCGGGGCTGGTCAGCCAGGTCAGGCACGGGGAGATGGTGGAGGTGATCGAGGTGCGAGTGCGGTCGTTGGTGGTGAAAAACTGCCGCGCATCCGGCACGTACCCGGCTGCGGCCGGGGACTGCTTGAGCAGTCCGAGGACCTCCTCCCGCGTCGCCTCAGTTTGAGTGGCTACCCAGCGCGCGACGGCGGTCATGTCCCGGTTCCCGAGGGCGGCGGCATGCAACAGCGCGGTCAACACCCGCCGCGCCTGGGATTCCCAGTGCGCGCGCTCGCCGTGGTCACCGGCGCGGGACCCGGCGGCGATCAGGTCCGCAGCCCGGTAGGCGGCCACCGCCGGATCAGCGCACCCCAGCAGCGGGCTAAACCCCACCGTGGACGGCAAGTTCCCCAATCCACTGGGGTTGAACACGGCGATGGGTCCCCGCGTGGCGCGCAAGCCTGCGGTGGTGTCATACAGGTCGGTGCGGGTGGAGGTGGTGATCACCGCGCCCGGAACGTCGAGAATGTCGCACGCTAACGATCCTGACTTCCCGGACCGGGGTGCGCCGATCTTGAGCACCACCAGCTCCAGCGACGACCACACCCGCAACCACCCAGTGCGACACAACGGCACCGCCAACTCCCGCGTGGGCACCGTCCACCGCCGCCACACCCCCACACCAGCCAGCGACGGCCGAACAACGCCGGCGCGGCGATGCGCCGCCAGCCACGACCCCCACCGCAGCACATCCCACGTCGACGCCACCCCGTGCTTGCGCCGCAACCGCCGCCCCGCGCGGGTGACCGTGCCCGCGGGGTGATTCCACGCATGCCACCCGTAGGCGCCGCTGGCCGCCAGCACGGCTGCGTCCACCGCGGGTGAGATGTACCAGCCCAACGCCAGCGACCCAGCCGCCGCCGCGGCAGCCAACTGCCGGTCCCCCTTGCGCCAGGCGACCGGCACCGCCGCGGTACCCACGCCGGTGGCGGCCAACTCAGCCAAAGTGATCGTGACGCTCACGCGGGGCGCCAGGGCCTCGAACCCCAGCGGCAGCCAGTCGCCCCTAAAACCTGCCGGTATCCCGGTGGGCGTCCCACACCGTCTGCGGGTCTTCACCGGCTACGGTCACCACGAACGCCCGGCGCGGGTTGTAAGCCCGGCGCGCAGCCGCAGACGCGTACATGGCCTCCCGGGTGCCGGCGTCCACCCGCCACCACCGGTCACCAATGCGGGTCCAGACAATCGCCGCAGGTTTCGGGGTCTTACTCATCGCAATCCCCGTCCTCGCTGTCGTCGTAGCGCACGTGGAAGTTTTCGTTGATGAATTCATGATCGTGGGGTAACGGTCCGGGTCGCCCACAGCGGTGAGAATCAGCTCAGTCGCGGCGATGAACTTGTCGGTGATTTTCATCGTGGCTTTCTTATTGGCTTATTTGACAAGCTCGAGTAAACGGCCCAGCACAAAGGTCAGTAATCGGTGTGGGCGTCGGTATCAGACCACGTGATCCGCTGAACGTCATCCCAGTGTCATAGTTTTCGATGGCTCGGTCGGCGACTTCTGCGGATACGAGATGGTCGTGACTGCCATCGACAGGACAAAAACCCGCTTCTCGCGCAGTAGTAGCGCAATCCACACCGACTTCCAATAACCACGGTGAGCAGTGAATCCAGGCGGTCTGATCGTCAGACATGGGAATCCTTTTGTAGGAGTACTTCGCTGGTCTGGGTGATCGGGTATGTTGTTGGGGTTGGTCGGGGTTTTAGTCATCGACGAGTTCCTCGTCGTCTCCGAGCTGGCCGGCTTCGTAGGCGGCGTGGGTGTCCCCGGCGAGCGCGGCGTATTCCGGTGCAGAAATTGCGGGCCGTACCAGTCGCACCCGTCGCAGTGGGGCACAAAGACCATCTCGATCTGGCCGTGTCGCTGCGTGTAGAAGCTGGAGACGTACGGAGTGTGGCCGCTGGCGGTGGTCATCACTCGGCCACTACTTCCTCGGTGTCCGACCGCCCAGCGACGGCGCGCTGATGCTGGATTGCCCAGTAGGCCTGCCGGGTGTCGTCGTCGACGTCAGCCAGCGCAGAGTCCAGCTCCCATTCCGCGCTGGTGTGGTAAGCGCAGTGGCTACACATTCGGGCGTCCTTTCTTTTCGCGGGGGCCCGCCGCCCTGGCGAGGGGAGGCACACCGGCCAGGTCGGCGGGCAGACTGCGGGGTTAGAAGGGCGGCTCGTTGTCGGCGCCAGAGCTGGGACTGACCAGCTGGGGCTCGGACGCCGGACCGCTGCTTGGGCTGGTGCGGCCGAACTTGATGGGGCGGAACTGCAGGCTGGCGCGGACCTCGGTGACGTCGCACTCCACGACGGTGCGCGCCTCGCCCTCGCGGGTCTCAAAGCTGCGCTGGCGCAGCCGCCCGGTGACGATGACCCGGTCGCCTTTGCGCAGGGACTCGGCCAGGTTCTCCGCGGCCGTGCGCCACACGGTGCACCGCAGATAAAACGGTTCACCATCGACCCACTCGCCGGCCGACTTGTCGTAGGTGCGCGGGGTTGAGGCGACGGTGAAATTCGCCACCGCGACACCGCTGGGGGTAAAGCGCAGTTCCGGGTCGGCGGTCAGGTTGCCAATCGCCGTGGTGGTGATCTCGTTCATGACTTGTTCTCCTGTTCCGAAGGGTGGTGCTCAATGCGAGGGCTTGCCCCAGCAGAGGCCGTGTGGGGGTCCGGGAGGACGGCGGGGGTTCTGGCTGCTCGGGCCGGGTGGTGATCCCGCCAAGGGACCCCGGCAGGGGCCTGTCTCACCCGGGCCGACGTGGCCAGGTTCATCGGCGCTAGCCCCCGCACGGCTCTGCTGCCCTACGGGCGCATCCACACCACCCGCAACCAGGAGCCGGTCATCAACGAGCACAACACCGGTCATCGGCTCACCCGACCGTCGCCCGGGGACTTTGCCCGACCAGCGCCGTTGCTTGCGGGTGATCCAGCGGTGACCAGCTGATCCAGCACCACCCGGGCGGCGTGTTCGGTAATGCCCAACTGCCGCGCCACCGCACGACGCCCCGGCGGCTGACCCGGGCACTCGGCCATCAACCGACGCACCCGGGCCAGGAGCTCGTCACCGGCTGACGCGAAGGGCTGAGGGGCCGGTAACGGCTCAGACACCGACGCCACCGGCGTCGCAGGGACGCCAGACAACGCTGGGCCCGGTGAGAAGGGCAACCAGCCAGCCGCACTGGCACTGCCGCGGGATGATTCCGCCCCAGAGAGGGCAGTGGTCGTTGTCGAGGACACCAACCCGGGGCCGATCCGGGCTAGTGACCCTGCCGCTGGTTCCTGCGCCGCCGGGGGCAGTTGCCCGGCGGTGTTGTCGCGGGCCAGGGTGGTGAATTTGACCAGCACGTCTTGGCCGTATTCGGTCAACACGACCAGCAGCAGCGGCAAAAAGGCGTGCATCAACGCGCTGAGGTAGTGCCCCTCGCGTAGCGCGATACTCACATTGAGCACCAGCGACATTGCCAGCGTCGTCACCCGCAGGGCCCGGCCCCAGTGCGACGTCAGGCCGTGCAGGTGCAGCTGCCGGTCCCCGATCAGCGCCACGCACAACCCGATGTCCACACCCAGCCCGGTGGCCAGACCC
>JAFARZ010000045.1 GCA_019245115.1 Streptosporangiaceae bacterium
CTCCCCACAGCTTCGCCAAAAGATCACGGGGAGGGCCGCGCCTCATCCGACTCGCTCACCATGCCGGCACACAGCCGCCCGTGCCGCACCCGCAACACCAGTGACGCAGACCCGCTACGGCATCGTCATCGGCCAGGTGCCGCCCCCACCAAGACACCCCCAGCCGGCTCAGCCACCAACCCCCATCGGCATCCCCAATGCCGCCACAACCCCCGGATCATCGGAATCCTGAGCGCCGTCTAACACCTGATCAGCGCCAACACCCTCGCAGTCTGCCTGCATGAGTCGGGAGAGGTCCAGGCGGCGCGTGAGCTGCATGAAGACACGCTGGCTCGCTGCCGCCGTGTGCTGGGTGATGACCACCCCCACACCCTCACTTCCGCCAACAACCTCGCTCGCGGCTTTTCCGCGCTGGGCGACTACCGGGCGGCGCGTGAGCTGGATGAAGACACGCTGGCCAGGTGTCGCCGCGTACTCGGCGATGATCACCCCAGCACCCTCATGTCCGCCAACAACCTCGCTGCAATGCTGCGCGCAATGGGCGACTACCGGACGGCGCGGGAACTGGACGAAGACATCCTGGCACAGCGACGCCGAGTGCTGGGCGACGATCATCCAGACACCCAACTCTCGGCACGCAACCTCGCCGCCGACCTGCGCGCGCTCGGCGAGGAGTGACCCTCAGCGTGATAACAGCAAGAAGCGGCGTAACCCCGCCACCTTGATAACAGCAAGAAGCGTGCCGCTGGGTTGAGCGGGGCCGGACGTCCCTTCCGTGACGGTGTACGATAGTCGACTATCGTCGATTGGAAACGGAGGGGCTCGCGATGTTAACGGGAATTGGGGTGTGGTTGCGGCGGCAGCGGGAAGGGCGGGGGTGGGCGCGGCGGGAGATGGCGGTGCGGCTCACCCAGGCCGCGCAGGCGGTGAGTGACAGTACCGTGCCGAGCATTGAGAATTTGTGTACCTATATCCGGCGCTGGGAGTTCGGGCGTCATGGCCCGACGGAGCGGTACAAGATCTATTACTGCACTGTCTTCGGTATTTCGGTGGAGGAGTGGGGGACCGCGCCGCCGCCCCCGCCGCCCAAGCTGAAGCCGAAAACCGAGAGGCGAACGTCGGCGCGCGACCCGGATCTAGCCGGGTCGACCATCGCCGCCTACCGTGGGATGTACGGACCGGATATGGGTCGTTACACGGTTGAGCGAGAGATCACGATGGCGGCACACGAAGGCAGCGACCGCACCGACCAGTACGAGAACGGCATCGCCGGCATCACCTTCGAACAGTTGCGGGCCGATGTCGTGCGGCTGTCGAGCCTGGCCGACACGGGAGAGCCGCTCGCGGCATTCATGGAGATGCGCCGGGTGCGGGACCGAATCTACCGGCTGCTAGACCGTCGGTTGTGGCCGCAGGATCAGACCGGCCTGCATTTCCTACTCGGCTGCGTCAGCGGGCTCATGGGCATCACCGCAAACCGGCTCGGCTACCCGGACCCCGCCGGAGAACTGATCAGGACCGGCTTGGGGTCGGCGACCGCGATCGACCACCGGCCGCTGATGGCCCGGCTGCGCAGCGAATTGTCTACCTTCGCGTACCTTCGCGGCAGGTTCGCCGAGAGCCGGGACCAGGCCCTCGGCGGCCTCGAGTACATCTCCACGGGCCCTGGAGCGGCCCACTTGCACACCAACCACGCGCGGGCCGCAGGTCGGCTAGGCGATGTCGACGCTGCCCGCGATGCCGTCCGGAGTGCTCGCGAGGCTCGCGACCGCGACCCGGACTACACGGATGACCTGGTGGAGATCGGCGGCGAGTATGCCATCTCGCGAGCGACGCACCAGAGTAAGGTCGGCGCCGCGCTTACCGAAGTCGTGGGTGCCGAACGCGAGGCGGCAGCGGAACTGGAACAGGCCATCGGCCTCTACGACGCAGGGCCGGGCGAGCGCGAAGAGCATTGCTACGTCGGCAAGCCGCTGGCTGGCATCAACCTGGCTGTTGTCCGGCTCCGATCCGGCGCGCTGGATGCCGGTGCCGCGGCGCTCGAACCAGCGCTCTCGCTCCCGGCTGCCCAGCGGATCAGCGTCCTTACCGTCCGGCTGGCCGTCGTGCGCGACGAACTCGCGGTGCCTATTTACCGTGGCTCGGCGCAGGCGCGGGATATCGGCGAGCAGATCGAGGAGTTCGGCCGGGAGGCCGTCGTCGCCGGTTTGCACAGTACTACTGGCGGCTGACTGGGGCCGGCTCGTCGAGCCACCGCCGTTCGTTCAAAGTGGAAAGGGGTGGACAGCCGCGGTCATCTTCCGCCGCTGCACCTGGCGGATCTGCCCGGAGCCAGCCATGCCGTCACGTGATCTTGTTTCTGCGGGCCATGAACCTGGCTCTAAGCTCAGGCTCGCCCCGGCTAAGCAGCTCGTCGACCCCTTCCGCGCGGGCCTTCGCCTGGCCGGCGGACGGCGTGAAGTCGGCACCTCGCGTCCCATGGCGCATCAACCGCCGCTGCCTGGCTGTCGGTCCGTACCCGGTCAGCATGCGGCGCATAGCCGAATGACACCACCACCCGGTAGCCGCAGTCGAGACCGGATTGACAGCTGCTCTTACGCGATGCCCGATCCGATTCATCCTGCCTCCCGCTTGAGCATGGACCCGCCCGCGTCCCATGATCCGCCGCCCACGACGAAATGCGAACCGGCGTCGGCGAATCGTAAACGGCGCACCCAGCTCCCGGGCGACCACCGTGTGACCTCACGCCAGGCGGTTATCCCGGTCACAACCTGCAGATCGTAGACATCAGCGGTTACAGCGGAGAAGCGCTTTTCTGGGGAGCGATCACCGCCCCGCATGGGACGTTCCCGTCCAGACATGGACAGGACGGCTCAAGTGGCGACAATAGAGATAATCAGTCTTACCGGGAGTATGCATCGCCATAGGGGGTGTGACGGTGGACGTATCTGAAGATATCCCGTCGGCATCGGCCCGCTGGACCCCGGGCCGCCTTCTCGCTGGAATCCGCCGAATCCTCGGGTTCGGCGTGATGCGCGCGTCAGCTCCGTTAAGGAGCAATAGCGGACAACCGATCCGCGCCCGTGCCTGGCTGGAGAGCGCCAAGATCGAGGAACGGTATCAGTACAGCCAGGAGATCTCGCTGAACGCTGACGTGCGTCAGGTCAAGGATCCCGCGGGAGAGATCAAGCTTGTCCTTCCCTACGACGGAGAGAAGTATTTCACCCGGCAGGCGCACCGTGATGTGTCGGCCGCGCGGAACGGCGGGGCCGCTCCTGCGGATGAAGCCCTCGTCGGCTTTCTCGCACTCAACGGCTACGAGAAAACTGACCTCGTCGGCACGCTCGGCCTGCAGAACACCTACGGATCCGTGCCGATCCGGATCCGGCTTCCCTCGCCGCCCGGAGCGGACGAGGACGATCAGCTCCTCGCGGATCGCAGCGCCTGTGTGGTGTCGCACGAATACCGGCCCGAAGCACCCAAGGTCGTTCCGTTTTATATCGATGTTGAGCTGGATGACTCCGGCACGGCCGACATCGATTTCAAGCCGGATCTGCGGCTGCGCATGTCCGTAAGCCTGCACCTTCCACGTTCCCAGGCGGAGGGAGCGGAAGCCGAGGTCAGCAAGGTGTTCCTGAGCTGGCCCACTCACACGTCGCTGCGTTCGCTCAAGCTGTTGGGCGGCGGGCAGGCACGGCTCAGGTACAATCCCGAGCAAGACCACGAGGGCCGCAAGGGCGGCCTGGAATGGTCCGGCGTTCCGCTGACGCTCGAAGACGCGGAGCTTATCGCGGGACGGGCCCGTAAAACCGAGAGCCCGGACGACGACATCGTCACGCTCAGCAGCGGATGGATGACGCTTTCAATATCGAAGCCGGGCGAGCTTTACCAGCGGGAGACACTCGGCGGCAGCGTAGAGGTGACCGTGAACCGCCTGCTGTCGGGCATGGATGCCCGCCTGTTCGATGCGACGGGGAAGCCATGCCGACCGCGGCGGCCCGGCCTGAAACTGAAGAGCACGGTCACGACGGAGTTCTCGTTTTCGCTCGACGACGCCTTCGCCCGGCGCACTCTGCGGCCATATCAGTTGCTGTACTTCGACGAGGTGGTCCCTAGCGAGATGCGGATCGCTGACATCGTGACGGCACTCAGAAATCGGGGCTTCGCGGTCCGTGCGCCGCACGATGCCAATCCGGAGAACTGCCGTATCGCGGCAGAACTCCTGCACGGGCCCGACTGGCTGCGGCTGGACATCCATGTCTCCGGCGAGCAGCACAAGACGCGGCGCGAGCGAAGCGTCCAAGGCGGCATGACGTACCGGACCGCGGTCGACAGCGGCGAGCTGCGGATTGATGTCTACGGCTCCCTGCGCGCGGACTGCGAGCCGGTGGTCCGTGAGATCAACGCGCTGCGGCGGGCGTTGCGGGAGCGATTCGACCGGCTGCCGGCCCGGCGCTGATCAGAAGGGGAACGATCACGTGGACCTTACCGTCGAGCAGCGGGCGCCACTGATCCGCTGCTACGAATGCGGTTCGTCGTCCGTCTCCGCGCTGTGCCATCATTGCTGGCGGCCAGGCTGCGCGAAACACGTCGTGCCCTCTCCGAGGTGGGTGGACAAGGTGTCCGGCCGCGAAGGCGCCGGTCCCGGATTGGACAGCGTCCGGGCCCGTCACTGCGGCGACTGTGCTCACACCAGGCTCGGGGTGGCGGCGACCATGGGCCGTCGGCTCGCGGTCGGCGTGGCCGCCACCGGACTGGCGGCCGCTGGCCTCATCACCATCTCGCTGAATCTAATCGTGGGACTGGTGCTTCTCCTGGCAGGCGGGATATCAGGCGCCTGGGCCTGTCTGCGCCTCCGCAAAGGTACGGCCCGAGTACGGGCGGGCATGCCGGTGCCGCTTCACCCCAAGGTGTCCGACGTGCGGCTGGTCGAGCACCTGCGAGGAAAGATCACTCTCGAATCGGACGGCGACTATCAGACCGTCCCGGAAAAGGCCGACGGCGAGGTCACCATGCTCCTCACATTCGGCCGACCCGACCAGGAGCGAGTATCGTGCCGCAGGAAGCGCTCGCGGGAACACGACGGCGAGATCCGGTTCTCCGCCGGACGCCTTGTGCTTAAGGGCCAGTTCGGCATCAAGGCGGGGGAGCAGGTCGGCGGCCCGATCATCGCGCTGGACGGCGACGTCAGAGACTACCCGGTGTTCCGTGCCGAGCACGCGCCCTCTTCCAGCCAGTGGAGGTTCGAACGGCACTACGAGCTGCGCACGGAGCCGGACATCAGCTCGGGGCCATTCTGGATCATTCCTTCGATCGTCCCCGACTCGGACCGCCGCGCCTTGGAGCTGGACGTCCAGTGCGTGGAGTTCGGTCCCGACGAAGACAACCCGCTCAGCCTGGACATGATCGACCTGCTGCGGCTGGAGTACCCGGCGAGCTGGGGGCTCGTACAGAGCTCGGCTGCCCTTCAGCGGCTCAGCGGCAAGCAGCGACCCGTGGGTGGACTCCTGCCGGACAAACAACGCCGGTCGATCGAGTGGAAACGGCTGAGCCTCGCCGAGCAGGAACGCGCGGCCACGCCCGAGCAAGGAAAGCAGGAAACCAAGCACCGGGCTGACCGGCTGACTCTCGTGATGCTATTCGAAGACCAGATAGATCCCGGAGATGAGATATCCGGTCGCCTCGAGGCGACCATGGACGGAACGCTCTCCGGCGTCGAAAGCGTGGGACTGTACACCTCGCTCGGCGAGCGTCGGGGGTACGGGGGGAAAGCCAGCATCAAGACGCGTATCGAAGCGGATTTCGCGCTGAGCCTGGCGAGCATCCAGTATCAGGCTGTCCGAGTCGTCCCCGATCGTGCGGCGGAGGACGGCGACCGCGATATGTATGCGGACAGCTTCGCCATGATACCGGGGGACGAGACGGTGATCGCGCTGACCAACGCGATAAGCAAGGAGCGCTATTACATCAAGCATGTGATCGAGAATCCGCCCCGCAGTGGCGCGCGGGCCGACCTGGTGCAGCGCTACTGGGATATCGAAGGCAGGCGCTACGCGGGGGTGTATCCCATCGATTTTCACATCATCCTCACCGGCGAGGAGGTTCACAGCGGTGACATCCGCCCGGAGCGGGGGACCACTAAGGTCCGGATCGTGGTCAAAGGCGCCTACACCAACGACGACATGGCCGCCCGCATCTATGACGAATGGGAGGCGCTCCGCGATCTAACGACGAAGACGCTGGGAAACCCGGATTCCGCCGTCGGCGAGCCCGGGTGAGAAAGGCCGGGAGGTGGCTGTGACCTGGGAATGCGCCGAATGCAATGTAGAAGATCGGCAGAAGCGGATCGTGGGAGTCTGCCACCATTGCGGGAAACCGCTGTGCCTTCATGACCGGATACTCGTCCCCGATGACGCCTTCGCCAGCTTTGCCGGAGAGACCGACCAGGAGGCAGTGCACTGCCGGACCTGCGCGGGACGGCATCCGCTGGCGGCCAGGTTGCTGGGTCGGCGACGCCAATGATCGATGTCACCGTATCGCCCACACGAATCCAGGCTGGTGTCGCCGCCGATCTGGAGATCCGCCTGACCAACAGCGGGCCGGACCCGTTGTTGAACGTCATCTTCACGGTCAGGCCGCCAGCAGGGATCATCCGGCTACGCGGCCTGGATAAGATCACGGCGAATAAGCTGGCCCCAGGTGGGTCCGTTACGTCGACCTTGCGCGTCCGTGCGGGGCGGGCCGGGTGCTACTGGCTGACCAGCCCGAACTTCTCCTACCGGGACCACACTGGCCAGTCGCACCGCGAAACCGGCTTCGTCACGGAGATCACTGTGGACCCGGAACCCGAATCGATACCCGAGCCGCGCCTGACCGCCGCACTGCGGACCGCGGAGCTACCGCTGGATGACTGGAGCGTCCTGCACTGTCACGTCAGCAACGTCGGCGAGACGGACGTATCTGACCTGGAGATCACTCTCTCCGGACAGGTCACCACCGAGCATCGCGGCAAGCGCTTCATGGTGCCACGGTTGTCGGCCGGAGCCTCGGTGGATGCGCCGTTCTCAGTGCGCGCCCAGGAGCCAGGTGCGGAGGTGCCCGTCTACCTCGAAATCGCGTACAGCGGCCCGCGTCGGCGTCACCACGACACCCTGACCGGCACTGTCCGGGTAGCCGCCGCCCCGGCGTCTGCGGAAGAAGCCGTGCCCGCTCAGAACACCGGCCAGTTCCCGGTGAGGATCCTGTTCCTTGGCGCCAATCCCCGGGGCACCCGACCGCTCCGGGTTGATGAGGAGATACGCGAGATCCAGCAGACCATCATGCAGGGCAGGGAACGGGACAATATCCGGGTGGAAACCCGCTGGGCGGTACGCCCCCGCGATATCACTCAGGCCTTGATCGATACCAAGCCGCATTTCGTCCATTTCGCCGGGCACGGCGGGGGTGAGGAGGAAAGCTTCGCTGCCGAGAGCGACTACGGGTTCGTCCACATAATCCCCGTTGAGGGTCTGGTTGAGGCATTCGGAGCCCTCGGCCGTGACGTGCGGTGTGTCATCGTCAACGCGTGCCGGACCGAGCGGCTTGCCGACGCGCTCGCGGCGGTGGTTCCATGCGTGATCGGCATGCGGGAGCCCGTGGGGGACCGGTCCGCGATCCGGTTCAGTATCGGGTTCTACCAGGCCCTGGCCGGCGGGGAGCCGGTCGGGACAGCGTTTAGGGCCGGTGTCGCCCAGCTGAGGATGGCACCTGATAGTGCTGACGCATCGGTCCCGTTCCTGCGCTGCGATCCGTAAGGGACGGCCTCCGTGCATCGCGACTCGCAACTTGTTGTTCGAATTACAGAAGTTGAAGGGCAGAGGTCCGAGTCTGCCAGAGCGTGCCGCTGGTGTCATCGGCTCGGGCGTCGGCCAGCCCAGACATGCCCTCACCTCCATGCAGCGCGCGGCCTTCGGCTCCGACAGCGCGGAAATTAGGTGCTGACCGGAAACAAACCGGCCGTATTCGTACAATTAATTTCCGTCAAGCACGGATGTTCCGTCTTAATCCAAATCCCGTTCGGGTCTTACCGGACATTCAGGCCAATCCGGTGACACCGCCGAACCGCGACTTCGATCCGCAGCGAGCCACGCCGCCTCGGGCACCATCCTTGGTGAGTTGGGAATGCGCAAGAATCCGGTCGAGGGCTCGTTCCGCCCGGCCGGACCGCTGACTTTCCCTCGGCTGCGCGGTCTGAAGGGAAAGACCAGACTGAAGGAGGCTCGCATGGCCCGGCTGATCTACTCGGCCATTATGTCGCTCGACGGCTACATCGCGGACCCGGACGGACGCTTCGAATGGGCGGCGCCGGACGAGGAGGTGCACGCGTTCGTCAACGAACGCGAGCGGCCGGTCGGCACCTATCTCTACGGGCGGCGGATGTACGAGACGATGCGCTCGTGGGAAACCGGGCACACGCTCCCTGGCCGGAGGCCCGTCTCGCTCGACTTCGCGCGGATCTGGCAGGCGGCCGACAAGATCGTGTATTCCACCACCCTCCAGGCGCCGGACACCACCAGGACCCGCATCGAGCGGGACTTCGATCCGGTCCAGGTCCGCAAGCTGAAGGAAGCAGCCGATCGTGACCTCACCGTCGGTGGCGCGCGGCTCGCCGCCCAGGCCATCGCGGCCGGGCTGGTAGACGAATACCAGCTGTTCGTCGTACCGGCCGTCGTGGGCGGCGGCACCCGGGCCCTGCCGGACCAGGTCCGCCTGGACCTGGTCCTGGCCGAGGAGCACAGGTTCGGCGGCGGCACCGTCTACCTCTGCTACCGCCCGGCCTAGTCCTTGCCGGTTCGTCGAGCCACCGTACGTTCGTTCAAAAGGAGGTTTTTGGATTCGGCTGGGCGGGTTGGTGCTCGGCGTCGTAGGCCAGGAAGTCATCGACCATGCGGTGGAACAGGGTGGCGAACTGGTGCAGTTCGTCCGGCGGCCAGTGCGCCAGGGCGGCCTGCATGCCGCGCCTGCCTACCTCGCGGATGCGGCCGGCCGCTGCCGTGCCGGACGGGGTGAGCTGGACGAGCTGGGCCCGGCGGTCGTCGGGGTCGGGGCCGCGTTCGGCGTAGCCAGTCTTTTCCAGCCGCTGCACCTGCCGGGTGACGTGCGGCGCTTCCACCTCCAGCCGGGCCGCCAGCTCGCCCGGGCGTATCGCGCCGGAGTCGGCGAGGGCCAGCAGGACCGTCACGGCGGCACGGTCGAGCGGCACACCGGCAGCGGTCGTGGTCAGGCCGTTGCGCCGGTTCCGGGTGAGCAGGTAGGCGATCCGGGTGAGCGCCCGGTCGAGCTCGGCCACATCCGGGGAGACCGGGGAGCCGGCGGGCGAAGGCGGGGACGCGGTCACAGAGCCAGCGTATCTTGATTACCTAAGTTAAGCAACTTGACGGCGAGCGCGGGGGCGTGTTACGGTCAGTTTTACTTACCTAAGTTAAGCAACTTAAGGAGATCCCATGATGATCCGGACGGCCCCGGCCGTTCCCAAGGCCGGCGGGCCGGGGGATACCCTCGGGCGCGGCGGCGCAGCCCGCCGCTGGCGGGGTAACCCGGCGCTGACCCTGCTGGCGGTGGCCCTGGGCGTGATGATGGTCGGCATCGACGGCACCATCGTCGCGGTGGCCAACCCGGCCATCCAGTCCCACCTGCACGCTTCCCTGGCCGGCATCCAGTGGGTGTCCAACGCCTATCTGCTGGCCCTGGCCGTCAGCCTGATCACCGCCGGGAAACTCGGCGACCGGTTCGGGCACAAGAAGGTGTTCACCGCCGGGGTGGCCGGGTTCGCGGCCAGTTCGGCGGCCATCGGCCTGTCCGGCAGCATCGCCGGCAGCATCACCCTGGTCATCGCGTTCCGCGCGCTGCAGGGCGTGTTCGGCGCCATGCTCCAGCCGACCGCACTGGCCCTGCTGCGCAAGAACTTCCCCGCCGAGAAGCTGAACGCCGCCATCGGCATCTGGGGCGCGGTCATCGGCGCGTCCACCGCCGCCGGGCCGATCGTGGGCGGCCTGCTCGTCCAGCACGTCGGCTGGGAGGCCTGCTTCTACATCAACATCCCGGTCGGCGTCATCGCGCTGGCCATGAGCCTGCTGGTGCTGCGGGAAACGGACCCCTCACCGGCCGCCCGCTCCTTCGACATCCCCGGCATCGCCGCCCTCTCCGGCGGGCTGTTCCTGCTCATCTGGGGCCTGATCAAGGGCCCGGACTACGGCTGGGGCTCCGCCCGCACGCTCGCGTTCCTCGGCGCCGCCGCCCTGGCCGGCCTGCTGTTCGTCCTGCGCGAGTCCCGTGCCGCCCAGCCGCTGCTGCCGCTGCGGCTGTTCCGCTCCGCGTCGCTGTCGGCCGGGGTGGTGCTGGTCGTCCTGCTGATGTTCGCGATGTTCGGGGCCATGTTCTTCATGACCTTCTACCTGGAGAACGTGCACGGCCTGGACCCGATCGCGGCCGGCGTGCACCTGCTGCCGATGACCGCAATGCTGATCGTCGGCTCCCCGCTGGCCGGGGCGCTGATCACCAAGCTGGGCCCGCGGCTGCCGCTGGTGGCCGGCATGGCACTGGCCGCGGTCGCGATGTTCGGCCTGTCCAGGCTGGGCGCCGCCTCCAGCCCGAACGACACCATCGCCTGGTTCGTGCTGCTCGGCCTGGGCCTGTCCCCGGTGATGGTCGGCGCCACCAACGTCATCGTCGGCAACGCGCCGGCCGAGCTGGCCGGCGTGGCCGGCGGCCTGCAGTCCACCGCCATGCAGGTCGGCGGCGCCCTGGGCACCGCGGTGCTCGGCGCGGTGATGTCGGCCAGGATCAGCAGCCTGCTGCCCGCCAGCTGGCACGCCGCGCACCTGCCCGCGCTGAGCCCGGCCCAGCTGGCCGGCGTGAAAAGCGCGGTATCGGTCGGCGCGGCACCCGTGACCAGCAGTACGCCGGCCCAGCTCGCCAGCGAGATCACCCGCATCAGCCACGCCACGTTCACGGCGGGGATGCACAACGCCTTCCTCGTGGCGGCCGCGGTCGCGCTGGCCGGCGCCGTCATCGCGCTGATCACCAAGCGGGGCAACAGCGCCGCCGCAGCCCACGCCGGCATCTGACCGGGCCCGCAACGCTCCCAACCCACCCCCGAAAGGAAAACCCATGAAATCGCTGCTCTCCTCCAGGCCAGTCCTCTGGTTCCTGTTCCTGTTCAACGCCGCCGTCGCCATCGCCGCCGGAGCGGCCGGCCACCACCTGCACATCCACGGCCAGACCCTCCACGGCAGCCAGCAGATCATGACCTGCGCCGGCATGGGCATCGTCGCGCTCGGCGCGGCCGCGGGCCTCCTCCGGCGCCACCCGCACCCGGCCTGACCGGCATCCCGTCAGCCACCGGTTTGGGGGAGCCACTGACGGTAATCGGCCCCGAGCCCGTCCAGTCCGCCCGACATATCGGATATGTCGGGCGGACGCGTTGGATGACGCGGGAAGAAAAGAGCTTCGCGGAAGAAAAGGGCTTCACGGAAGAAAAGGCGCCGGCTTCCGGCACCTTTTCCTCCAGAGGGCTCCTTTCTTCCGTGAGATGGCCGGTTCATGTGCCCGCTATGCGGGGATACGCGTAGCTCAACAGGCGGGGGCGCCGCATTTTAGCGAAGGCCGCATAGCCGACATACCCGACACGCCAGGTCACCTGAGGGTGATCACGTTCGCTGTGATCAGGGCAGCCGCATCAGAGGCGAGGTAAGCAATCACTTCCGCCACCTCGTCGGGACTGGCGATGTGAATGAGCGCTGGATTGCCGGTGACGTGCTCCCGGACGGCGTCGGTGACCCAGCCGGTGTCGGTGACGGGCGGATGCACCATGTTGGCTGTGACCCCGAACGGCGCGAGTTCGAAAGCGGCTGACATCGTGTAGTTCACCTGGGCGGCTTTGGCCGCTCCGTAGGAAACTTCCTCCGGGAAGCCAAGGTCTCCGCCCGAGGTCAGTCCGATGATCCGGCCCCAGCTAGCCTGGCGCGTCAGGTGACGCCGCGCGAACTCGCTGATCATCAGCGCCGCACCCATGGCGTCCACCGTGAACTGCCTGGACCAGGTGGCGGCCGATACCGGCTGAAGAGACCTGCCCACCCGGTCGGTCCGCGCCGGGGCGAAGGTGTCGGCCACCCATCCGGTCGCGTTGTTGACCAGGATGTCAACCGGGCCGAGTTGCTCCTCCGCGGTGTCGAACAACAGCGCGGCCGTGGCCGGGTCCGACAGGTCCGCCTCCACAGCGGCTGCCGTGCCGCCGCCTTCACGTATCCGGTCAACGACCGCCGTGGCATCCCGGGCCCGGTTATCCCGATATGCCGGCGCAGTTCCGGGGTCGTCCGGATCATCGACCCGCAGGAAGGTGCACAGGACCGCGCACCCGCGCCGGGCCAGGGCCGTCGCGGTCGCCGCACCGATACCGTGGTTGGCGCCAGTCACAATCGCGGTATGCCGAGCCGTCACCATGACCTCCTTGCCGTGGATACTAGACCGGTGGGGGACAACACCGACTTCTTTATCGGTCATGCTGGCGTGGATCGTCGGCTGCGCGTTTGAGCGGGTCCCGGCCGAGGAGATCCCGGCTGTCTTCCCGGCGGGCCGGGCTGGCCGGGTCCGGTTCGTCGAGCCACCGTACGTTCGTTCAAATGCGGAGGTTGGGTGCGGACGGTCACCCACGTTTTCCTCGACTCCGCCTATTCGGAGGATGGCCGCCGGAGTCGGCGAGTTTCCGCGTTTCCGGTTATAGCCGCGGTCCGTCGTGCTGCGGGAAGCGGCATACCGGGCAGCTATTGCGGTGAAATCGCGCCTTGCGGTTATTTTGGTGTACTCGTGGACGTTTCATGATTAAATCGAGTTTGCGACGACATCAGCGATGGCCGGTTTGTCGGGATATAGCCGTTCTGTGCACGGTGATTGGGCTGGCCAATGCGGAAGAAAATAGCCCCGCGGAAGAAAGGGCGCCGGTTTCCGGTACCTTTCTTTCCAGGAGGCTCTTATTTTCCATGAGATGGCTAGCCATGTGCCCGCTATGTGGCGATACGCGTGGTTTACCAGGGCCGTCCAGTGCATTCAGCGAAGACGGCATGGCCGATATGCGGCAAGCTTGTCGGCTGACCAATGATAACAGCAAGAAGCGTCTGCGTGAGGGGGCGAGCGTCAGCGTGAGGGGGGCGGGCGTCAGCGGGAGGGGGCGGGCGTCAGCGTGAGGGGGCGAGCGTCAGCGAGGTAGGGGGCGAGGATCCGCGGGTGAGGGGGCAAGGGTCAGCGTGGCTGGGGGCGGGCGTCAGTGGCGCTGGGCCGGGCGTCAGGGCTCAAGCGTCGGTATGGTCGGACCATGCGCTGGTGTGCCCGGGCCATGCGCCGGGGGGCTGGGGGCTGTGCGGGGCATATCGGGTGAATCGGGCGTCTGGGCGGGTGGTGCCGCCCAGACGCGTAGGCGCGGCTTGGAGGGTCAGCAGCTTGTATCCAGGGTTGTTGATGGGGTCTGGCCGTAGACCAGGGTGCCGTTGATGTAGATCGGCACGTTGGGGTCGGGGGTGCTCGCGTAGGTTCCGGCGGACAGGCCGGTCATGAACGGCGAGGCGGCCGAGCTCCAGTGGAACTTGAAATCAGATCCGAGCGCGTCGACGAAGGCGAACTCGAACGCCCGCGACGGCGGCAGCCCGATGCCGTCGGATCCCCAGTTGATCGTGACGTAATAGACGCAGCTCGTCGTGCCGCCCCACTGCACCGGCGCGCTGATCGAGGTCGCGTGGCCGTCGATCGTCGACGCCGCGTCATAGTAGACCGGCGTCGACAACGAGCTGATGGTCTGTCCGGACGCGTGCAGCGCGCTGATGTCGAAGTACACCCGCATCGACATGCCGGTCTGGAGGTGCGGCGGCTCGTCGGCGAAGTTGTTGACGTTGACGGTGATCTGGGTCGACTGGTTGCTGTCCTGGTTCAAAGTGGCGGTCGCGTAATAGGGGGTCGTGCAGGTCCCGGCGTAGTCCGCGCAGTTTCCCTGGGCCTGCGCGGGCGGCGTGAAGGACGTCATTGTCTGGGACTGGCCGTAGTACTGGTACAGCCCGGCCAGGGCACCGACCAGCGCGGCGTTGTAGTCCACCGCGACTTCGTTCAGCACGAAGTCGGTGGTCACGTCATCCGGCTGGTCAGTGGATGACGGACCGCCGACCAGCGCGCCCCACAGGATGTGGTTGTCGGTCAGCGGGACGCTCTGATTGTTGGTCAGCGACCCCTGGGCGCCGCCCTCGTGCGGATGCGAGGCCGCGGTCGCGCTGCCCCCCACCTCGGATCCGACACCCGGCACGTTCGAGCCGAAGCCCACGATGTACGACCACTTCGCCGGGTTGTCACCCATGATGTAGTTCATCTGGCCCATCGCCCAGTTGGTGAACAATGCCGACTGCGGGTCCGAGGGGAAGTTCTTCCGGTACGCGAGCGCCTCGAGCTGGGCGGCGGCGTTGTAACGTGCCGCTCCCCAGGTGGTCAGATAGGAGAACCCCGCGGGCGTGGTGGCGATGAAGTTGGTGTCCGATGTGTTGTCGTGCGGCACGTGCGACCAGTACTGGACCTGCCACTTATTGACATAATGAACGAACGTCTGTACCACGGCCGGGACGTTCGAGTTGCCCTGGACGATCGGGTCGAGCAGCGAGAACACACCACCCCAGCGGGTGTCCCAGTTCATCACCCAGGTGTTCTGCCACGTGTTGGTGGTGTTCTTCACGATGTTGCCGATATAGCCGGTGTAGTTGCCCGACGAGTCCGTGGCGATGATGTCGTTCAGGTAGCTGGAGTTCTTGGTCGCGATGTACAGCCAGGCCGCGGCCCACGCCTCCTTGTCCACGTAGCCGCTGGAGTTGTAGAACCCGCCCGAGAAACCGGTTCCCGGATTGGCCACGGAGAACGTGTAGAGCGCCTCGGCGGTCTTGAGGCACTGCGCCGAGTAGGCGGGGTTGCTCGACTGGGTGAGCAGGGACTCCACCGTGAGCGCCGCCGCGGCGCTGGCCGTCATGTCGGCCGCTGGGGTCGAGGTGGTCGCGAGCCAGGCGGGCCGCGGGTACTGCGTGGCGCTCTCCAGCTCCGACGGACCCCAGTAGGAGTGATCCACCGAGCCGTTCCCGACCTGGTAGGCGAACGCCACCACTTGCCCGCTGCTGTTGAGGAACGTGGAACGCAGGAAGTAGTCGCTGAACCACTTCATCTCGTCCATGGCGTGGTTCAGCGTGCCGGTGGCGGTGTAAGCCTGCGGGAACTCATACATGCCCCAGCCGAGCACGGCGGCCGCGTACGCCTGCGGCAGCCCGAACTTGACCGTGTCACCCGCGTCGTGGAAGCCGCCCGACAGGTTAAGGCATCCGGTGTTGCCGGGGTCCAGCACCGACTTGTTCGCGGCGATGAACGATGCGGACAGGTTGGTGCCGACGTTGTTCGCCATTGGCTGCAACGGCACGCAGGAATCGGTCGGATCGTCATCGTCGCGCCAGGACAATGGCTGGTCGTTGTCGGTCCTGGCCGGCCCGGATTTCTGCGCGTCATAGAAGTACAGCGATTCCTGCAGCGCGAGCGGCAGGCTGTAGTCCGGCGTGGACGACAGGCTCGCGGCCCGGGCGGTGCTCGCCTGGACACTGCTCACCGAGCCGAGGCCGAACATGGTCACGGCGAGCGCGCTCGCCGCCGTCAGCGAAACGACCTTGCGGGTCTGGGACATGCGGCACTCCTTAACGCGCTGCATAGATCACGCCGTGCCCGCACCGTAACCAGAGCCGTCCCGGCCAGGAACCCCGTGCGCCTCACGACCCTAACGCGCCACCTCCACCTGCGGGTTTTAGCGCTGAAGGCTACCGGTCGTACTGCAACTTTCACCTGCCACCCGTGACGATATGAAACGCAGACATGCCGAGGCCGGCAGGCTCACCCAGCGCCGGCGCATCCCGGGCGGGCGCGCCGGGCACGTCAGGGACGATGTAGCGCCGGGTCTCGCGGCACCACGCCAGGTCGCCGGCCAGCCAGTCCTGTAGCCGTGTGACATAGCCGAGGACCTGGCGGCGACCGGCTTCGTCCAAGGCGAACTCCGCGATAAGTCCGGCGATCTGTTCGGTGACGATCCGCTGGAACGAACGCAGCCGGGTGTCCATCAGGTCAGCGACGACGCTCGCCGCCGCCGGCAGGCCACAGTCAAGGAAGTGCTGAACGGCGAGGACCCCGTTGCACACCTCGCCCTCCAGCTCGATTTCCTTCCGGTAGGACACCAGGTCGTTACGGAACGCCAGGTTGTCGGTGAACGCCGCGAGCAGGTCCCGCATGGTACGGTGCTCCAGCAGTTCCGGGGAAAGTGCCTGGCCCGACGTGTACCACACGAAGACCGCGGCCAGTGCCATACCCGCGCTCTTGCGGCGCATCTCGATGTAATCGACCGGATCCGGAATCCGGTTCTGCACGCTCGCGGCCAGCTCCCACAGGTTCGTATCCGCGAATTCGCAGACGGCATCGCGCAGTCGGCGCCGGAACGTCGGCGGCCAGCCCGGCGCGGTGCGCGCCCATACCTCGGCCAGCGAACGCTCGACCGGGCTGGCCGGGGCGGGTACCGTCCCGCCGTCCATCGGCATGAAGGCCCGCAGCCGTGCGACGAACAGCTTCGCCCCGACGTAGTCGGCGCGCTTCTTGAAGATGTCCGTGATGTAGTCGTCAATGGCGAACATCCATACGTACCACTTCGTGATCAGGTCGAGTTCGGCGGCGGTGGCGTCCGGATGGGTGAGCGCCGCGCACAGGCCGATCTCCATCGCGTCGAACCTCATCTGGGTCCAGGCTCCGCCCGGGCCCAGCAGGCCGGTCCGCCGAGCCCACCGCTCAGCGTGTGCGCGGGCCGCGTCGGCGTGTGGATTCAGCCGCGCCGCGAACGGCATGTGGAACTCGGATGGCTCGATCAGGCTCTCCTGTGCTGCCGACTCGGCCGGCGCGATGATCCGCCGGGACAAATGTCCCGCGGCGCTCGTGACCAGCTCGGTCACGAGGCGAGCCGCCGAGGTGCCCAGGCCGGCCGGCGCTCGGCACGGGTCCGCGCCCAGGTCCGCGGGGGAGTCCTTCCCCCGATCGTTCATGTAGCGTGCCGAGGTCATGTGCCATTCGTGGCCGCCCGCCTGCCAGTCCTGCAGTCCCTTGACATAGCTGAGGACCCGGACGCGGGAAGCAAGGTCAAGGCCGCGCTCATCGAACAGCGGCGGCAGTTCGGTGACCACCGTGTTCTCAAACTGGTGCAGGCGCGAGGTGATCAAATCATTGACGGCGTCGGCGGCCTGCTGCGGCCCGTACCCGAGAAAGCACTCGGTGACCAGGACGGCATTGGCCAGTTCGCCCTCGTCTTCGGTCTCCCGCTGGTAGGAGAAGATGTCGTTGCGCAGGTGGACCGCGTCGGCGAAGGCATCACGCAGCACGATCAGCGGGCGGGCGGCGGCCACGCCGCCAGGCAATGGCGCCTCCACGGCACGCTCCACCAGACATGCCGACCAGGGGGCGCCCCCCACTCGCCTGCGGCTCTCGATGTAGTCGATCGGATTCGGCACCCGGCCCTCGCTGATGTGGCGCAGTTCCCACATCGACTCGTCGAGCAGGTCCAGTGTCACCTGGGCGAACCGCCGCTGCCAGTCCTCCGGCATGCCCGGCACCGTGCGCGGCCACAGGTCAGCCAGGCCCCGCTCGACCGGATTGGCCGGCTCGGGCGTACTAGCCGGCCCGGGCGGGCTGGCCTGTCCGGGCAGGCTGGCCGGCCCGGACCGCGGATCGTCCGGTGACGTCGCTGATGGCATAAACGACGCGAGCTTGTCCAGGTGCTCCCGGGCGCCGTCGGAGTCCCGCGGGCGCTTGAAGGACTCAAGGAAGTAGTCGTCGAAGTAGAACACCCAGACGTACCAGTCCGTCACCAGGTCGAGTTCCGGACCAGGAGCGTCAGGGTGGGTCCAGGCGCACAGCAGCGGGAAATCCATTGCCTCGAACCGGTCCCGCGTCCACACCCGCGGGGCACCGGGGTCGCCGGGCTCACCCAGCATCCCCATCTCGCCTGCCCACCGTCTGGCATGTGCGCGGGCGCTATCGAGGCCCGGGTTCAGCCGGGCGGGATACGGCAGGTAGAACTCTGGTAGTTCAAACGGCTGCGGCATGTCCTCTCCCCGTGGAATTCGTGTCGATGGACATTCTTTTCCTCCCGGCTTCGGAGATGGCATCCGTGATTCGGCCCCTTCCACGTTGGTACAACGCCACAATGGCTTCGGCAAGACCCGGCCGGGAAATTTGTGTGCTGCCAGAAACGGTCTCTTCTGGGAAGGCACACCCATCGCTTACTTCCCGAAAGTGGGCATTCCGGGTGGAATCGAGTTTTAGGCGTGCCGTGAACGGGCGCCGTTTCGTCGGGATATAACCGTTATGTGGACGACGGTCGCGGTGGAAGACGCGGAGTAAAAGGGCCCGGCGGAAGAAAGGGCGCCGGAAACCGGCGCCCTTTCTTCCAGAGGGCTCTAATCTTCCGCAGGTGGCTAGGCCATGCGTCCGCTATGCGGTGATACGCGTATTCACCAGGCTGGCAAATTGGGACAGATGCTGAAATGTCGGATGCGGCCAATGAGGTTTTCTCAGCAAGGCTGAATCGGTCACGCGGCGCATTAGCCCATGTAGGCAGACACGCGGATGTAAGCGGACATCTCCGGGGAGGCGCGGAGCTCCCGGTAGAAGAAGTCTCGCCAAAGAAGTCCACCTGCCGGGAGACTCCGCGTTGATCACCTATCGTGTCAGACTCGACGTACCCAGGGAACTGGTCCTGTTCGTGTCGCGGCTGCTGGCCCGGCACCGGAAGGAGACCGGCACCCGGAAGGGCACCCGCAGCCTGGGCTGTTACCGGCAGGCGCTGTTCATCCTGGCCTGGTACCGGGATAAAGCGGACATCCCCCGGCTGGGGGCCGGGTTCGGGCTGTCGCAGGCGACGTCCTACCGCTATGTAGCCGAGGGGACGACGGTGATCGCCGCGGAGACGCCCGGCCTGGAGGAGGCCCTGGAACGCGCCGTGAAGGAGGGGACGCCGTACGTGATCATGGACGGCAAGATCGTCGCCTCCGACCGGTGCCGCGAGAAGACCGTCAGCCGGAAAGGCCGGGAGATCGATCTGTGGTACTCGGGGAAGAAGAAGGACTTCGGCGGGAACATCCAGGGCGTGTTTTATCCGGACGGCCTCCCGATGTGGGTCTCGGGCGTGCTGCCGGGGAATGTCCATGACCTGGCCGCGGCGCGGCCCGGAGGGGCAGGTGAGTAACGCTGGCGGACGATCGTTCCCAAGTCAAGCTGGCGCAGCGCTGGCAGCCCACACCGCGCGTTGGCTTCGGGACGAAGAGACCCGTGCTCGCGGGCCAAGCATGGAGGGTTATGCGAAACTCTCTTTGAAGAAGTAGAGTCCGATTGCCGCACGGAATGATGACTTAAAAGTCTTCAGTGGTCGGCGATAGTCGGTGAAGAGAATCCGCCATGCCTTCAAGGTGGCGACGGCCCGTTCGACCGGCGCACGGAACGAGCTCACCTGATTGTTCCATTCGTGTTCCCATTGCAATAGCTCACGGCATTCTGGCTTGCGGATAGGGGTGGTGATATAGTCGGTCCCGATGAATCCCTTGTCGCTGAACACGCCGCCTGCCTTCCGCAGGATCTTCTCGGCGGCTGATCCTTTCAGTTTCGCCATGTCGTGCTGGTTGCCGGTAACAGGCTCGGAACGAAGATAATGCGGCCCTGGAGATTCGCGACAATCAGCGATCCGTGCCCCGTGGTCTTGTATTTCCCGGACCACAGCTCACGTTCGCCATCCCAGGACCAGCACGGCCACAGCGTGCCGTCTACCAGCGCGATCGCTCCTCTGGTGGCCTCGACTGCGTCCGCTTCCGCTGGCCGGTCCTCTTCTGTCGCTTTCTCAACAAATGGCGTGAGGAAAGTGATGTACCGCGATATCGTCGACTGCGCGACGCCGAAGATATCGGCCCATACATCCTCGATGAAGTTCCGCCGCAGATATCCGCAGGTAACGACCAGCGCTTCCCGCAAAGCCAGTTCGC
>JAFARZ010000360.1 GCA_019245115.1 Streptosporangiaceae bacterium
GGGGGGGGGGGGGGGGGGGGGGGGGGGGGGGGGGGGGGGGGGGGGGGGGGGGGGGGGGGGGGGGGGGGGGGGGGGGGGGGGGGGGGGGGGGGGGGGGGGGGGGGGGACGGGGGTGGGCGGGAATGTCTAGAGTGGAGCACATGAGCGACCTAGAGGGAACAGTCGCGCTGGTTACCGGAGCCTCGAGCGGCATCGG
The DNA here is from genome assembly GCA_019245115.1 of Streptosporangiaceae bacterium. GTDB lineage: Bacteria > Actinomycetota > Actinomycetes > Streptosporangiales > Streptosporangiaceae > JAFARZ01. Next base: position 197 of record JAFARZ010000360.1, read on the forward strand.
CGCGGCGACCGCGGAGGCGCTGTCCGGGCTGGGCGCGTCAGTGGCGCTGGTAGCGCGGCGGACCGAGCGTATCGAGGAGCTGGCCGCCAAGATCGTCGCGAGCGGCGGCAGGGCGCTCGCGATCAGCGCGGATATCACCCGGGAGGCCGAGGCGCGCGGATGCGTCGAGCGGGCCGGGACGGAACTGGGACGGCTGGACACGCTGGTCAACAACGCGGGCACGATGCTGCTCGGGCCGGCTGTCGGCGCGCCGCTGGACGAGTGGCAGCGGATGGTGGAACTCAACCTGCTCGGGCTGATGTACTGCACGCATGCCGCGCTGCCTTCGCTGCTCGCGGCGGCGGCGGACTCACCGCGACAGGTCGCGGACCTGGTCAACGTCAGCTCGATCGCGGGGCGGTTCCCGCGTAGCGGCAGCGGGGCGTACAACGCGACGAAGTTCGGCGTGACGGGGTTCAGTGAGGCGATACGGCAGGAAGTCACCAAGCGGCACGTCCGGGTGTCAGTACTCGAGCCCGGCGCGGTCGACACCGAGCTGGTCAGCCACAACCGGCCGGAGGTCCAGGAACGGCACCAGGTGAGGTTCGCGGACATCCGGAAGATGGAGGCCATCGATATCGCGGAGACAATCGCCTTCGTCGTGACCCGGCCGTGGTATATGTCTGTTAACGAGCTGGTCATCCGGCCCACCGAGCAGGAGTTAGCCTAGAGCGGTCATGTACGCCAAAACGAACCCCGGCACCGGCTCCATGTCGACCCGGAGTAAGCGGGTGCTTGCCGTTACCGGAGGCCTGGTGGTCCTCGGCCTGGGCGGCCTGGGGATCTGGGCGGTGACGGCGCCGGACACCTACGCGGGTTCGGGAGCGGGTTGCGTGAACGTGACAGTACCCAGCTCCACCGGCGGAGCCACGTTGCACTACTGCGGCTCGGATGCCAAGTCGTTCTGCCGCAACGCGTACGCTTCCACCACGGCGATCACGCTTCGCGCCCGTCCGCAATGCCGCCTGGCGGGCCTGGCACCCTCGGCTCCTCCGTGACCGGGTGATCGCACCGTTCCTCACATGTCGAGGAGAATGGTCACGGGGCCGTCATTGACCAGCGCCACCTTCATGTCGGCGCCGAACACACCGGTCTCCACCCGGGCGCCCAGCCCGCGCAACGCCGTCACCACGGCGGTGACCAGGGGTTCAGCGACCGGACCGGGCGCGGCGGCGGACCAGGAGGGTCGGCGTCCCTTGGCCAGGTCGGCGTACAGCGTGAACTGGCTGATGACGAGCAGCGGCGCGCCAATGTCGGAGCAGGACTTCTCGCCGTCCAGGATCCGCAGCCCCCACAGCTTCGCCGCCAGCTTGGCCGCGTGGGCGGGAGTGTCGTCGTGGGTCACGCCGACGAGGACCACCAGGCCCGGCTCGTCGATCGCGCCGGCGACCTGACCGCTGACGGTGACGCTGGCCTGGGTTACCCGCTGCACGACTGCCCGCATAGGACGGCAGGGTACCCCGCGGGAGGCGTACCGGCATGCCACGGCCGGCGGCCCAGGCCATTCGGTAAGGCAGACTGGTCGGATGATCAACCAGCCGGAAAGTGGGTCCGCGGCGGGCGCCAATCCCGTGCTCGCCGAAGTGGTGCGGTCTGGGTTCGTGGAATCCCGGCACCGGGGAGCGGCCGTCGGGCTGGCCGCAGACGGGACCGTCGCGGTGCGGACGGGCTCCGCGGACGCGCCGTTCTTCCCCCGGTCGTCGAACAAGCCGCTGCAAGCCGTGGGTATGCTCCGGTGCGGGCTGGGCCTCGACGGGGAACTGCTGGCGCTGGCCGCCGCGAGCCATTCCGGCGAGGACTTCCATGTCGACGGGGTCCGGAAGATCTTGTCCGGAGCAGGTCTCGGCGAGGAAGCGCTGCAATGCCCGGCCGCCTGGCCGCTAGACGAGTGGACCACGCACCAGCTCGTTCTGCAAGGCGAGGGCAGGTCGCGGATCCGGATGAACTGCTCCGGCAAGCACGCGGCGATGCTGGCGACCTGCGTTGCGAACGGCTGGCCGGCACAGACGTACCGCTCCCCCGATCATCCGCTGCAACAGGCGATCCGTAGCACCGTGGCGGAACTCGCCGGCGAGCCCGTGACGGCTGTGGGCGTGGACGGCTGCGGCGCTCCGCTGTTCGCGCTGACGCTGGCCGGGCTGGCTCGCGCGTTCCGCGCGCTGGTGCTCGCCGCGCCAGGCACTCCGGAACGCCGGGTCGCGGATGCGATGCGCGCGTACCCCGCCTGGATCAGCGGCACAGAGCGCGACGAACGCCGGCTGATGGAGGCGGTGCCCGGTCTGCTGGTCAAGAGCGGCGCGGAAGGGGTGGACGCGTTCGCGCTGGCCGACGGCCGGGCTGGCGCGCTGAAGATAGATGACGGGGCGCAGCGCGCCCGGGTATTGATCACCAGCGCGATACTGCGCCGGCTCGGCGCCGTGGTTCCGGACGAGCTCACCACCGCCCCGGTGCCAGGCGGCGACGCGGTCGTCGGGCAGATCCGGCCCGTCCTGCCCATATAGCCAACCCATCCGCGGCCCCGCAAATGAGGCTTGCTATGCCGTGGTTAATTGGATTAACTTGTAGCTATGACTATTAACCAGATCGTCCGGCCAAGGCTCGCCAACCGCATGGATTCCCGTACCGCCACCAGTCGTCGCTGGCTGACAGTGCCCGGCATCGCCGGTATCGGTTACACGCTCTCCTGGATCGCCGGACTGTCCGTGCCAGCACCGAGCCCGCGTTTCAACGCGACCGGAGCCGAGGTGGTGGCAACCTTGACCGGCCATCACGCGGCCGCCGCGCTGCAATTCGCCCTCACCGAGGGACTGCCGGCCGCCGGAATCGCGGTCATCTCGGTCCTGCTGGCCCGCCGGGCCGGCGCCGCTCACACGACTCTTGCCGCTGTCAGAGCCGGACGGGTGGCGCTGGCCGCGGGAGCGGCGGCGGCGGTGATCTCGCTGCTTCAGTTCATCGCCGGTCTGGCGCTGATCGCCACGACCGCGCCGGGTACCGCGCATCTGCTCTACGGCGCCGTCAACCGGATGGATGGAGTGAAGATGCTCACCCTGGCCGTGCTGGGCGCGGCCGGTGCCGCTGCCACCGTGCTGCCGCGGTGGCTGCGCTACACGGGCATCGCGCTCGCCGTATCGATCACGGCCTCGGGCGTCGTCTACCTGCTGCTCCTGCCCAGCCTGGCCGTGCTGGCCGGGGCCGCGCTCGTGTTGCTGCTGGTGTTCATCACCGGCGCTGGCCTGGTCCTCGGCAAGAGCCCGGCCGGCGGGGACCGGTAGGTCATGCCGCGGGCGGGGCTGACCCCCGAACGTGTGATCGCGCGAGCCGCCGAAGTCGCCGATGAGGCCGGCCTGGAACGGCTCACTCTCGCGGCGGTGGCGCAGCGCTGCGGTGTCTCGCTGCCGGGGTTGTACAAACACGTGAGCGGCCTGGACGAGGTACGGCGCGGGATAGCGATCACGGGGGTGCGCGAACTGACCGCCACCGGGGCCGCCGCGGCCGCCGGGGTGAGCGGACGGGACGCGCTGCACGCGATCTCCGCCGCTTACCGGGCCTACGCTGTGGCGCATCCCGGCCGCTACGCGGCGAGCGTCATCGCACCCGCACCGGGAGACAGTGAGCACCTCGATGCGGCGACCAAGGCGGTCGTCATGATCGAAGCGGCACTGAAGGGATACCGCCTGGAGGGCGAGTCGCTCATCCACGCCATCCGGATGTGGCGGGCCGCGTGTCATGGAGTCGCCACCCTTGAGACAGCCGGCGGCTTCGGGCTGCCGGAGTCCGTTGACGTCACGTTCGGTTACCTTCTGGACGCGCTAGACGCGGAATTCGCTCGCCTCGGCGGATCTCCCCAGGTCTAGGATGGCGCGGGTGAGCAAGAAGAACCGGCAGCGACGCAACGTACCCGCCAAGGCCGACAGCAGGGCCCAGCTAACCGACGCAGTCGACGATCTGTTTGATCAGCTGCTCGCCGAGCTGTGGCCCGCGCTGCGCTCCGACGACGTGCTGAAAGCCGAGGTGGCGACGGCGCGCTGCCTGGCGGTCGGGCGGCTGCTGGGAATCAGCCAGGACAGGTCCGACAGCATCTTCGTCAAGATGGCGACGCAGAGCAAAAAGCCCGAAGACGCCGCGCTGCTCCGGATCATTACCCTGCTCTGCTCGCCCGCGGTCAAGCGCTCAGCCAGCCGCGCGCTGGCGGACGTGACCGCCTCGGGCGTTTACCCCGCCGAATGGGTGGCACAGGTAGGGCGCGCCGCACCGGTTCAGGCCTGGTTGCGCGACGACACGTTCGGCGACGAGGAAATGATCGTCGTCAAGTTCAGCTATGGCGACCGCGAGCACGCTTTTTCTGTTCACGTGGACCGGAGCAGCATACCGCTGGTCGACTTCATCACCCTGATCACCGATACGGACGACCTGGTCGGCAATCTGGAGCAGCCGAGCGGCGACTTCAAGGCGGCGGGGCAGATCAGCCTGGCCGAGGCACGCCGGCGCCTGGAGCTGGCGCTGGCGAATACCAAGCCCGATCGCGAACTACCCCACGATACGATCGCGCTGCTACCTGTCTTCCGGTCCCGGCTACGGCGCCTGCCGGCTTCCGGCGAACAACCCGCACAGGTTTACACGGCCGCGGATCGCGCCGCCGCGGTCGATGAGTTCATGAAGAGCCCGGAGGCGGCCGACGCTGTCGCGGCCGACGAAGAGTCCACCCGGTTCTGGGCCGAATTGCTGGCCGCGTTCAGCAGCCGTCTCCCGGACGAGCCGCCTGCTCAGCTCGGCCCGCTCACGCTGGAGTTCATGCTGACCTCCTTCGTGCCCCGGACCTACGTCGTATCCGAGTCGCAGCGTCGCCACGCCCGGCCCGCGGTAAGCGCCTGGGCCCGGTGGTCCGCCGCGTACCGCGGGCTGGACGAAGATGCCATCCAGTACCTGCTCAGCGAGGTCCCCGCGGCTCTCGAGGGATTCGAGGCCGCCTATGACGACCCGGCGTTCGCCGCGGAGCGCGGCTACACCGCCGATCTCGCGGTGCGCGAGACCGACGTCGTGCGGATCGGCGAGCACGCGGTACGGCGCCAGTTCGCGTTGCCTAAGCCCGAGGACCGGCTGCCCGACGGGGAAAGCGACGCGCTCGACGTTGCCGATCCGGTGAGCCGCCGGGTCTACATCGAGGCCGAGTTCACCGACTGCGAGCCAGGCAAGGGCATGGCCCGCGAGGAATTCCTAGTCGCCGTGCACCGCGTGATCGAAGAACTCTGGACGGGCGAGCCACCCGCCACCTGGGAGGAGGCCCAGCGCCTGCTCGACAGCGGCAAGAACCGCCACGACGTCATCCACAGCCTCGTCGAGCGATCGCATCGGCGCGGGTAACTCAACGCGATCAGCTCGGCGAGCTCGCGGGCCAGGCCCCCGGGCCAAGCACAGGATCGAGCGCGACCCGGTCCACCGCGGCCCGGGTCGCGGCTTCGGCGGCGGCGCGCATCGGGAGACATATCCAGGGCTGCTGTGGGCCCAGCTCATCCATGAGCCGGGCCACGCTGGAGAACACCGGCAGCGTCCGCGTGCCGTCGGCCCGCAGCCGGACCTCCAGCTGCACGGCACCCGGCGAACGGCCAGAGGTCTCGCCCCCCGCACCGGCCGACGCGTGCGTCGGCACGATGACAAGCTCGCGCCACTCAGGCTTCCTATCCCCTCCCATACCAAGGAAACGAGCGAAAGCCTCATCTGGTTCACCGTCGGCCAGCCGAACCGGAAAATCCGGCCGCTGTCCGGCTCTGGCTAAATCCCCGTGGGGGCCGGGGACCACAGGGCCACAGCCTCTTATTACCCGCCACCAGACCAGTCGTGACATTCCAGAACTACGCGACAGAGCCGCTGTCCCGCACCCAGCTCCCGCGGACCCACTTCCGCAGACCCGCGCCTCGCTGCACTCCCTCCGGCCATCCCGGTGCGACATGTCATGCACTACGATCAATGCCGGTGATTTAAGCCCGCCTGGCCAGCCGCCACTGGCTCGCGATACCACGGCTGACGCGGTGGATTTACGCTTCGTGGCGACTTTATAGTACTATGTGCGCGTGCCAAAATAACGTGCGTTTGCGGCATGTTGGGCATGTCGTCTTTGCTAGAGTGCGCTGAACAGCCTGGGTGAACTATGCATATCGATACATAGCGGACATATGGGCCATCCTTCAGTGGGAAGAAAAGAGCCCTTTGGAAGAAAAGGTGCCGGAAACCGGTGCCCTACCTTCCGCGAAGCTCTTTTCTTCCACGTCGTCCACCGCAGCTGCCGTCACATAACGGTCATATCTGGACAAAATTGGCACCCGCCACGACACGCCGCAGACTCGATTTGTTTTGGAACGCGCACGGAGTCCTACGAATCCACCGCAAGGCGTAAAACAACCGCACGAACCTGCGATCCATCTCCGGCAAATCCGGATATGAGCCGGAACGGAGAGCTGCCGGCGGTGGCTAGCACGGCCCGATCTGGCTCCGTTGAGCCGTTAAGTTACCGGCATTATGCGCTCCGACCGACCTGTCACGCGCTACGGCCATTTCCTGTACCTATTTGCGAACTTCGTTCGACCGAATTGCATGACATGTGGGCCAGGGCGCGTGACAAGTGCGGTGAAGGGCAAAGGAACCGCAGTGGTGGATTGCCCGCAACGCTTCTTGCTGTTATCAGCGATCATCCGGTCGGTATCGGCAGCACCGGTCCGACGCCCGGCCGAGGGCCGGAGCGAGCGGCGGAGTGAGCGCCGCAGCGAGCGCCGAGATGACGCCGGAGTGAGCGCCGGGTCAGCGCCGCGGTGAGCGCCGGGGTCAGCGCCGCAGCGAGCGCCGGGCTGAGGGCCGCAGTGAGCGCCGGGGTGAGGGCCGCAGTGGGCGCCGGGGCTCGGGGCCGATTGGAAACGATTAGGAACGAGTGTGGACTACGTTCTATGTGACATGAGCTATGTGGACGTGAACGGACTCTCGCTTTACTACGAAGAGCACGGCGAAAGCACAGGCGCCAGCACCGCCACGCCGCTGATCCTGCTCCATGGCGGCTTCGGCACGGGCGACATGTTCGGCCCGGTGCTGGCCGGACTGGCGGAGAACCGCCGGGTCATCACGGCGGATCTACAAGGCCACGGGCGGACGGCGGATATCGGCCGGCCGCTGCGGTTCGAGACGATGGCCACCGACATCGCCGGCCTCATCACCCACCTCGGGCTGCCGCGGGCGGACGTGCTGGGCTACTCGCTCGGCGGCGGCACCGCCCTGCGGCTGGCGATCCAGCATCCGGATCTCGTCCGGCGCCTGGTCATAGCGTCCAACCCCGCCAAGCGCGACGGCTGGTATCCCGAGGTCCGGGCCAATTTCGACCAGATGGGCCGTCATCTGGCCGAGCCGTTCAAGCAGTCCCCGATGTACGCGGTCTATGAGAAGGTCGCGCCGCGGGTGGCGGACTGGCCGGTGCTGCTGGACAAGGTGGGCGACCTGACCCGGCAGGACTACGACTGGACCGGGAACGTCCCGGCGATCACCGCGCCTGTCATGCTCGTGTATGGCGACGCCGACTCGATAAGCACCGAGCACATCACCGAGTTCTACCGGCTGCTCGGCGGCGGCCTGCGCGACGGGAACTGGGACGGGTCCACCCGGCCGGCCTCGAGGCTGGCCATCATGCCCGGCCGTGTCCACACCGACCTGCTGGAGGCTCCCGGGCTGGCCGCCGCCGTTGTCTCGTTTCTCGACACCGAGACTCTGGTCCCCCCGCCGATGGGCATGCCGGGCTAGGAAAACCCAGCCCGGCATGTCCGCGCGAACCGCGCTACTGAGCGCTCTGCTTCGGTAGCGCGGGGCGGCAGATGACGGCGCTCACGACGCCGAGGACCGTCGCCCTGCCGTCGTAGATGGCGGATCCGCCGTTCACGAACGGCTTGCCGCGGTAGTCGAGGGCGAACCTGCTGCCCGCGACCACCGCGACAGTGTAGAGGCGGCCACGGTAGAAGACCACGTCGTGCACATGCAGCCGCGGTCCGCGGACCTCGGTAATGAGCCGGCCGCCGGCCCGCATGTCGAAGACCAGTACCCGCGCCGCGCAGGTGACGCGGTACACCGGCGGCTCGGACTGCTTGGGCCTGGCGTACACAACCGGGCCGCAGCACCCGGCGATCGGTGTCGCGTTAACGGAGGCCGTCTTGCCCGGCACGACGGTAACGGCCGGCACCGGTGCGGCGAGCGGCAGCGGCCGGAACGGCGGACATGAGGCCACGACCGTGACCGGACCGGGGGTTGAACTGGCCGGGCTGGCCAGCGCCGTGGTGGGGACGGCCAGCAAACCGAGCACCACGGCGCCGAGCGCCGTGACGCGCTTCAGCTTCATCGAAGTCTTCCTCCTTGGTGGGGAATCGCTAGTTGATGGGAACCGCTAGTTGATGGGGAATCGCGAGTCGATGTGGACCGCGAGCTGGCGGTGAATCGCTAGGAAAGCTAGGGAGCCGCCGTCAGATCGGCGCCGGAAAACCGCGTGAGTTCCGTGTGAGCCGCGGTTCGCACGGAACCCACACAAAACCCACACTCGTTACTGCGGGTGAAGTGGTCGGATCAGGACCGAAGGCAAGGGAGCGATGGCAAATGAGCGAATCGGGCACCAGCGGGCACGGGGGCCTGCTGGTGGTGGACGACGAGCCGTTCCTGCGCGACGCAGTCGCGACCTCGCTGCGATTCCTCGGTTACGACGTGACCACCGCGGAGAACGGCACCGAGGCGCTGCACCTGGCCCGGGAGCGTCCGTTCGATCTGGTGGTGCTCGACGTGATGCTGCCTGACATCGACGGGTTCGAAGTCATCGGCCGGCTCCGCCGGGACGGCCTGCGCGTTCCGGTGATCTTCCTGACCGCACGGGACACCCAGGCCGACAAGGTGGCCGGGCTGACGCTGGGCGGAGATGACTACATGACCAAACCGTTCGGTCTGGAAGAGCTCGCGGCTCGTATCGGCACCGTGCTGCGCCGTACCCGGCCGCCCGCGTCCGGTCCGGTACTCAAGTTCGCGGACGTCGAACTTGATCAGGAGACCTACGAAGTCCGCCGGTCCGGCCAGCTCATCGACCTGTCACCGACGGAGTACCGGCTGCTGCGCTACCTGATGCTCAACCCGGGACGGGTGCTGACCAGGTCTCAGCTGCTCGACCACGTGTGGAACTACGACTTCGGCGGATCCGGCAACGTGGTGTCCACCTACATCGCCTACCTGCGCCGGAAGCTGGGCACGCCAGAGGTGATCCACACCCAGCGGGCGGTCGGCTACAGCCTGCGCGTGCGGGAGGAGCGATGATGCGCCGGATCCGGCTCAGGACCCAGGTGCTGGCCGGCGTGCTGTCGATCACGCTGCTCGCGCTCGTGGCCTTCGACATCGCGGCGGTCAGCGAGCTGCACCGGTACCTGGTCGGCCGGACCAACTCGAACCTGCGGACCACGCTCACCATGATCCAGCCACAGCTGGATCTCATGGTTGCCGACGCGCTGGCGAGCGGGAACCGCCAGACCGCCCTCCCGGGCGGTTACGACATCGCCTTCCTCCCTGCTGGCCAGACCCACCCGGTGGTCCTTGAACGCTCCTTCGGCAACGCGGCGGTACCCACCGCGGTCCTGGCACAACCCGCCGTCCGCGCGCGGGCCGCCGCGGCCGACGGCTCAGGCCAATTGAACACGGCCAGGAAACACCTCCTGTCCCCGCCGAGGATCAAGTTCGCACCGGTGGTCTGGGAGACGATGTACCAGGCACAGACGGTGACGCTTCCGGCCGGCACGCTGGTGGCGGGAGCCAGCCTCAGCGACGTCAACGCGACCGTGGCCCGGTTCCGCCTCATCATAATCATCGGATCCGCGGCCGCCGGCGTGGCGATCTTCGGCGGCGTCGTGCTGGTCATGCGGCGCGGCCTGCGGCCGATCGAGGTAATGGCCGCACAGGCCGGCCGGATCACCGCGGCACCCGTCAGCGCCGGCAGTCTGGCCCGCCGGGTGCAGCACGCCGACGCCCGCAGCGAGGTCGGGCGCCTGGGCACGGCACTGAACGAGATGCTGACCCGGATCGAGGCAGATGTCGCCGAACGCGAGGCCAGCCAGGAGCTCATGCGGCGGTTCTTCGCCGACGCCAGCCACGAGCTGCGCACTCCGCTGGCTTCGCTGCGGGCCAACGCCGAGCTCTACCAGCAGGGCGCCCTGCCCGAGCGAGCCCAGGTTGACGAGGCCATGCGCCGGATCGCCCTTGAGGCCCAGCGGATGAGCCGCCTGGTCGACGACATGCTCGGGCTGGCCCGGCTCGACCAGCATCCGGCCCGCCAGCACGAGCCCGTCGACCTCGCCGAGGTCATCGAGACCAGCGTCGAGCACGCCCGGATCGCCGACCCCACACGGACCTGGCGCGTCGACGTCGTCGGCGACCTCACCACCACCGGCGACGAGGAACTGCTGCGGCGCGCGATCGACAACCTGCTGGCCAACGTGCGGACGCATACTCCGACGGCAACCACGGCCACGGTCACCGCCGACGTCAACCCGACCGAGATCATGATCGAGGTGGCCGACGATGGCCCGGGTGTCCCGGACGACCAGCTCCCCCGTGTGTTCGACCGGTTCCACCGGGCGGGAGCGCCGTCCCGCCGTCCGGGTTCCGGTCTCGGCCTGGCGATCGTCGCCGAGATCGCGGCGGTGCACGGCGGCACCGCCATCGCGACGTCGAACTACCCGCATGGGCTGCGCGTCGCGATCACGCTGCCGGTAGAGGACGCCAGCACCGCGCACAACCTGGCCAGCGCCGTGGTGTAGGCGTGCTCCGGCGGACGGGCATAGCCGATGACCAGGCCCGCCCGGTCACAAGCACCGAACGTGTACCGGTGCAGGCCCTCGACGGCCAGCCCGTGCCGCGAAGCCAGGGTCTCGGCGCGAAGCTCCGACGCCGTTCGCGGGAAATCCAGAAATGCGTGCAGGCCGGCGGCTATACCACTGACCTGTAGCCCGAGCGGGGCCAGGGCCGCCACCAGCCGGTCGCGGCGGCGGCGGTAGGCCAGCCGAGCGCGGCGGATCTGCCGGTCGTAGCCGCCGGAGGAGATGAGTTCGGCCAGGGTGAGCTGGTCAAGCGCGGACGGGCCGCCGCCGAGCGCGGCGGCGGCCGCGTCATGCAGCCGGGGCGGGATGACCAGCCAGGCCAGCCGCACGCCCGGGGCCAGGCTCTTGCTCGCCGTCCCGCAGTAGATCACGCGATCCGGGGCCAGGGCCTGCATGGCGCCGACCGGCTGCCGGTCGTAGCGGAACTCCCCGTCGTAATCATCCTCAATCACGATGCCCCCGCGATCCACGAACGCGCGGCGGCGGTGCGGCGCCAGCGTCACACCCAGCGGGAACTGATGCGCGGGCGTGAGCAGGACCGCGTCGGCATCCCCCGCCGCGCTGGCCACGGCACCGCTCGCATCCACCGGGAGCGGGTGAAGCCGCAGGCCCTGGCGCACGACGACGTCGCGGTGCGCCTGGTGGCCGTACCGCTCGACCGCGAGCGTGCGGGCGCCGGTCTCGAGCAGGGCCCGGGACAGCACCTCCAGGCCGTGCGCGAAACCCGAGCAGATCACGATATTTCCTGGTCTGGCGACGACGCCGCGGGCCCGGGCGAGGTACTCCGCGAGCACGCCGCGCAGCACGGGAAGCCCGCACGGGTCACCGTAGCCGAGGACCGCGTCCGGTGCCGCGTCCAGCGCCTTGCGAGCCGCGGCCAGCCATGGGCCACGCGGGAACGCCGAGAGGTCAGGCTCGCCGGGACGCAGGTCGTGGCGGTGCCGTCTGGCCGAGCCGGGCGCGGCCGGGTCCGGCTCGGGCGCCGGGGCGACCCGGGAGGCGACCAAGGTTCCTGACCCGGTGCGGGCTGACAGCCATCCTTCGGCGACCAGCTGGCCGTACACCTCGGCGACCGTGTTGCGGGCGACGCCGAGGTCGGCGGCCAGCGTGCGGGTCGCCGGAAGGCGGGTGCCCGCGGTCAGCCGACCCGACCGGATGGCGTCACGCAGCGCGGTCTCGAGCTGGGCCCGCACCCGGGTAGCGGTCAGATCCAGATGCAGATCCAGCCCATTGGCCCAAGTTTCTGCCATAGAAGTGGACCTTACCCTGGGCCGCTTATGTCACCTAGCGTTATGGCTATGACAACCACTCAGATCCCGGTAAGGCTCGACTTCGACACGCTCGCCGCCGGATTCTCGAAGGCTCTGGCGCACCTGGACAGGGCGGCCACCAAGGAACTCGACAGCGCCGGCATCGACCCGAAACTCCGTGAGCTGATCCGGATCCGCGCCTCTCAGCTCAACGGCTGCGCCTACTGCGTGGACATGCACACCAAGGACGCCCGGGCGATCGGCGAGACCGAGCAGCGGATCTACGCGCTGCCGGTGTGGCGCGAGACGCCGTTCTTCACCGCCCGGGAGCGCGCCGCGCTGGCGTTCACCGAGGACGTGACGCTGATGACCGGCACGCACGTTCCGGATGAGGCCTACGCGGCCGTGGCCAAGGAGTACTCCGAGCAGGAAGTGGCCGCCCTGGTCGGCCTGATCGTGATGATCAATGCCTGGAACGCGGTCGGGGTCAGCACCCGCGCCTGGGAACCCGGCTCCTATCAACCCTGAAAACCAATTTTCAACGAACGTACGGTGTGTTACGCATCTGTCATGGAGACGGTCACCGAGCCAGCCGAGCTGGCTGAGCTGCGGGAGCGACGGGCGTTTGAGTGCCGGCTGACGCCGGATCGGGCGCTGGGCTCGCTGGACGAGGCGGAGGCGTTCCTGCGGGACAGGGGCCTGCTCACCCGCACCACCGACAGCGCGCTGCCGAGCCTGTACGAGGCGTGCCATGAGGATCCGTACCGGCCGGGCACCCCGGGGTTCGGCACCTGGCCGGTGACGAAGTGGCCGTGGTTCGGCCAGCTCGCCGGGCGCGGTTACCTGGTCACCGCGGTGCACCGGGGCAAGAACATGATCGTGTCCGGTCAGCTGGCCCGGCTGCTGGACCCGATCTGCCGGGCGGAGATCGCCCGGCTGCGGACCGGCGACGCCGGCTGGCGACGGCTGCTGGACCATCTCGCGACGGCCGGGCCGGCCAGCGTCGAGGACCTGCCCGCCGCGCTGGGGCTCAAACGGCAGGAGGTGAAGGCGCTGCGCTCGCCGCTTGAGCGGTGCGGCGTGATCGTGTCGCGGTCGCTCCAGATGACCGGCGGCGCCGACGAGCCGCACGCCAGCGAGCTGGCCCGCTGGGATCAGGTGTATCCCGATGGTGCGGACGGCGACCCGCGTGCGGCTCTGCGAGACCTCGTCGCCGCGGGCGTCCGCGCGGCGGTCGTCGCGCCCGAGCGCGAGCTGCGCCGCTGGTTCTCCTGGCAGTGGTACTGGCATGACTCGCTGGTCGACGACCTGGTCCGGGAAGGACGGGTCCGTCGCGCCGGCGGTTTCGTGACGGCGGTAGGTTAAGGGCCATGGCTACCACCCGCACCGCGCACACTGCCTGGGAAGGCAACCTGGCCCAGGGCAAGGGCCTCGTCACGTTCGCTTCGTCAGGCATCGGGCAGTTTCCCGTTTCCTGGCCCGCTCGCTCCGAGGAGCCCAACGGCCTCACCAGCCCGGAAGAGCTGATCGCCGGCGCGCACTCGGCGTGCTTCTCGATGGCGCTGGCCCACGGCCTGACCCAGGCCGGAACCCCGCCGCGCACCCTGGACACCCAGGCGGACGTCACGTTCCAGCCGGGCACCGGGATCACCGGCATCCACCTCACCGTGACCGGGGACGTCCCCGGACTCGACGCCGAGGGGTTCGAGAACGCCGCCGCGGACGCCAAGGCCAACTGCCCGGTCAGCAAGGCGCTGGCCGGCACCACCATCACCCTCACCGCGAAGCTCGCCTAGGGCGCGGTCAAACCGGTCCGCGTCGCCGCATCGCGCCGCGTCGCCGCGGCCAGCAGCGGCGAGCAGCGGCCGTTTTGCCGGATATGGCCAGTTATGCGGACCGCACCCGGCCTGATGACGCGGAAGAAAAGAGCCCCACGGAAAGAAGGGCACCGGTTTCCGGCGCCTTTCTTTCCAGAAGGCTCCTATCCTCCACAAGACGACCGGCTCCGCGCCCGCTATGCGGCGATAAGCGTAATTCACCGGCCCGGCCAGCACCTTCCCCCGAAACCGCTATATCCGACATCCCGTAATTGCACCGTTCCCGGACCGCCCGCAACCCGCGGAGATAACCGGTCCGCAATACATCCGATCTCCCAAAGCCTCCCAGACCCGAAGTCCGCGCGGGACAAATACGGATATATCCGATTTGTGCCACGGGGAGGGAGCGTGCACTCATGTGAGATGGCGCCGAGCGGAGCGAGGGGCGTGGGGGCTGTCCGCGGGCGTGAGGCCGAGCGGAGCGAGGGGTGCGGGGGCTGTCCGCGGGCGTGAGGCCGAGCGGAGCGAGGGTGCGGGTTGCGCGGGTCCGGGAGGCGGGGGCTGGGGTGGTGTCGCGGCCGGCCTTCGGCCGTCTCGGGCTGTGAGGCGGCCGAAGGGCCGGCAAGACACTCACCCCTAGCCCCCGCCCTCCACGCCCGGCGGGATCAGCATGGGCCGACGGTGAAAGCACAATTTAGGATGGACAGCATGCAGTTGGGAAATCATGGGGGCAGGTAGCCGTGCCTGAGGATGCGCCCCGCACGGCGATCATCACCGTTGACGACGATCCGGGCGTGTCCCGGGCCGTGGCCCGCGACCTGCGGCGTCGCTACGGTGACCGGCACCGGATCGTCCGCGCCGAGTCTGGCGGCACGGCACTGGACGCGCTGCGGCAGATGAAGCTGCGCGGCGACGTGGTCGCGCTGATCCTCGCTGACTACCGGATGCCGGAGATGAACGGCATCGAATTCCTCGAGCAGGCGATGGACATCTACCCGGGGGCACGGCGGATCCTGCTCACCGCCTACGCCGACACCGGCGCCGCGATCGACGCGATCAATGTTGTCGACCTTGATCACTACTTGCTCAAGCCGTGGGATCCGCCGGAAGAGAAGCTCTACCCGGTGGTCGACGCGCTGCTCGAGACCTGGCTGGCTTCCGACCACCGGCCGGTCCCGGAGACCAAGGTGGTCGGACACCGTTGGTCGGCCCGGTCCGCCGAGGTCCGCGAGTTCCTCGCGCGCAACCAGGTTCCGTACCGGTGGTACGCGGCGGATGAGCCGGAAGGCCAGCGGCTGCTCGAGGCGGCCCAGGCGGATGGGTTCAACCTGCCGCTCGTCATCTGCCCGGACGGGGATCCGCTGATCGAGCCGGCGGACGCCGAACTGGCCGCCAAGGTGGGCCTGGCCACCACGCCGGCGAAGGACTTCTACGACCTGGTCGTCATCGGCGGCGGGCCGGCGGGCCTTGGCGCCGCTGTTTACGGCGCCTCTGAAGGACTGCGCACCGTGCTGGTCGAGCGGACGGCAACCGGCGGACAGGCTGGGCAGAGCTCGCGGATCGAGAACTACCTCGGCTTCCCGGACGGGGTGTCCGGCGCGCAGCTCACCGACCGGGCGCGCCGCCAGGCAGCGAAGTTCGGCGCCGAGGTACTGACCACCCGCGACGTGACCAGGCTCGAGGTCAAGGGTTCGGCGCGCAGCGTGAGCTTCGCGGACGGCGGCTCCATCGACGCGCAGGCGGTGATCCTCGCCACCGGCGTGGCCTACCGGGAGCTCAACGCCCCCGGATTGCGAGAGTTCACCGGCCGGGGCGTCTACTACGGGTCCGCGCTGACCGAGGCGGCCGCCTGCGCCGGACAGGACATCTACATCGTCGGCGGCGCGAACTCGGCCGGCCAGGCGGCGGTCTACCTGTCACGGCACGCCAAATCGGTGACGCTGCTGGTCCGCGGGTCGTCGCTGGAACGATCGATGTCGTACTACCTGATCAAACAGCTCGGGAACATCCCGACGATCACCATCCGTACCTGCACCCAGGTGATCGGGGCCGAGGGCAGCGACCACCTGGAAAGCCTAACCCTGCGGAATACCGAGAACGGCGATACGGAAATCGTCGGCACGCAGATGCTGTTCCTGTTCATAGGCGCGGAACCATGCACGGAATGGCTGGACGGCGTGGTCCACCGCGACGAGCGCGGGTTCGTCGTCGCCGGACCCGACCTGTCGGCCAACGGCATGCGACCGCCCGGCTGGGAGCTGGACCGGCAGCCCTACCATCTGGAGACCAGCGTCCCCGGCGTGTTCGTGGCCGGCGACGTGCGATCCGAATCCGCCAAGCGGGTGGCTTCCGCCGTCGGCGAAGGCGCCATGGCCGTAATGCTGGTGCACCGGTACCTGGAGAAGACATGACCGCAGAATCAACGCAACCGCAGAACTGCGACCCGGACGAGCTGCGCACGCTGTTCCTGTTCGAGAAGCTCACCGGCGAACAACTGCAGTGGCTGTGCGAGCGTGGGCACGTGGAGCTCATCGAGCCGGGACCGGTGTTCGCCGAGGGCGACCCGGCGACGTGCATCTACATCCTGCTCGACGGCACGCTCGTGCTCTCCCGCAAGGTCGGCGGGGACGACGTGGAGGTCACCCGCACCTCCCAGCGCGGGGTCTATGCCGGAGCGTTCACCGCCTATCTCGGGGACCGCGTCCCGCAGTTGTACGGCGCGTCGATGCGGGTGACGGAGCCGTCCAGGTTCTTCGTCATGGACGCGGACGTGTTCAGCGAACTGATGCACGAGTGGTTCCCGATGGCCGTGCACCTGCTGGAGGGGCTGTTCTTCGGCGGCCGGCGCACCCAGGAGATGATCGGGCAGCGGGAACGGCTGCTGGCTCTCGGCACGCTGTCCGCGGGCCTCACCCATGAGCTGAACAATCCGGCCGCCGCGGCGGTCAGCGCGACCGCGGCGCTGCGCGAGCGGGTGGCCGGGATGAGGCACAAGCTCGGCATGATCGCGGCCGGCCCGTTCGACCGGACCACGCTGGAGACCCTCGTACGGCTCCAGGAGGAGGCGGCCGACCGGGTGCCGAAGGCGGTGGCGCTCACCCCGCTGGAGACCTCGGACCGGGAGGACGCCATCTCGGACTGGCTCGACGACCGTGGCGTGCGAGATGGCTGGCAGCTCGCGCCGACGTTCGTTCAGTCGAACATTGACCTTGATTTTCTCGAGCACGTCGCGGCGAGCGTCGATGAGCAGACCCTGGAGCCGGCGCTGCGGTGGCTGAACTACACGGTCGAGACCGAGCAGCTCATGAACGAGATCGAGGACGCCACCACGCGGGTCTCAACCCTGGTCGGCGCGGCGCGTCAGTACTCGCAGCTCGACCGCGCCCCGTTCCAGGTCATTGACGTGCACGTGCTACTGGAGAGCACGCTGCTGATGCTGGCCGCCAAGATCCCGGCGGGCATCAGGGTCGTGAAGGAATTCGACCGCAGCCTGCCGCGTATCCCGGCGTACGCCGCCGAGCTGAACCAGGTATGGACGAACCTGATCGACAATGCCGTGTCGGCGATGAACGGACAGGGGACGCTGACCATCCGCACCGGATTGGACCGGGACCAGGTGTTCGTGGAGTTCGCGGACACCGGATCGGGCGTGCCGCCGGAGATTCGCGAACGGATCTTCGAGCCGTTCTTCACCACCAAGCCGGTTGGCGAGGGAACCGGGCTCGGGCTCGACATATCCTGGCGCATCGTGGTGAAGAAGCACCACGGCGACCTGACCGTCGAGTCCGTCCCCGGCGACACTAGATTCCGAGTATGGCTACCGGTGACAGTGTTACCCTCCGCGCCAAGGCCTCGCTGCGCTCGGCCGGCTTGGGGCCACGTGTTTCCCTGCCGCGCCAAGGCCTCGCTGCGCTCGGCCGGCTTGGGGCCACGGCGGGAATTGCCGCCCCGGAGGGACGGCAATTCCCGCCGCGGCGCTCGCTTGCGCTCGCCGCGGCGGCCGATGTCGCCGTCAGGTACAGGGGGTGCCGTTGACCGTAAAGGAGGTGGGGGCGGCGTCGCTGGTGGTCCAGGTGCCCTGGAATCCGAGCGACGTGTTGCCGCCAGCCGCGATCGTGGCGTTGTAGCTGGCGTTGGTGATCGTCACGTTCTCGCCCGACTGGGTGAACGAGCCGTCGTTCCACGCGTTGGTGATCTTCTGGTCACCGGGGAAAGTGAACCCGAGCGTCCAGCCGTTGATCGCCGACGTGCCGTTGTTGGCGATCGTGACCTGAGCGACCATCCCGCCGGCCCACTGACTCTGCGTGCTGTATGTCACGTGACAGCCGCCGCCCGTGATGACCGCGGTCACCGTCCAGTTGAACGTCGCCGATCCGGACGCCCCGGTGCCGTCGGTGGCGGTCACCGTCACCGAGAAGGCGCCGGGCGCGGTCGGCGTGCCGGAGATCGTTCCGGTCGACGCGCTGATCGACAGCCCGGCCGGCAGCCCGGTGGCGCTGTAGGTCAGCGTCTGCCCGGCGGCCGAGTCCGACGCCTGGATAGGCAGCGACACCGCGGTCCCGACCGTCGTGGTCTGGTTGCCCGGGTTGCTGACCGTTACGGTGTTGCCGCCTCCGGTGCTGCCGCTGCCGCCGACCACATAGGTTTCCAGCGAGCGGGCGGGGATGGTCCCGCTGAACGAGCCCCCGCTGACCGTGGTGGTCGCTTGCGCGGCGATGTTGTTCGAGCTGTTGGTCAGGTACGGGGTCACCGTCGCGCCGTTGGCCGTGCCCGTGCCGGACAGCGAATAGCTGACCGCGTCGGAGCTGGAACCGGTGTTGAGCACGACGATGGAGGTCGTCCCGTCGGTGTTCTTGAACGCGTCCAGGGTGAGGTTCCCGTCCGACGTCGACGCGCCGATCCGCACCGCGCCGGGGCGGACGAACCGGCTGAACTGACCGAGTGCCCATAGCCGGCCGGCCGCCGTCACCGTGGAGCCGTTGATCAGGATCAGGCCCTCGTTGTCGCCGTTCTCCGACGGGGTCGTCGAGCCCCACCAGTACAGGAACGCGTTCAGGTTCGCGGAATCCAGCCCGGCGAAGACGTGCTGCGCCCAGGTCAGCCCGGAGGCGTCGGTGCCGTCATCCCAGGCGGGATCCCAGGACTCGAACGTGGACCACTCGGTTTCCCAGGCCGGCTTGGACCAGCCGGACAGCGGCGACGTCGGCGCGGCCGTGTACCCGTGCGACGTGAAGACCGAGGTGTCGGCCAGCGCGGTCGGGTCCGCCTCGATGGCGGCGGCGTACTGCTGGGCGAAGTCCCAGCCCTCGGTCGCGCAGCACTCGACCTTCGTGGTGTTGCCGGCCATCGTCGGGCCGAGCACGTCGAGCAGGCTGGCCGTCTGCGACGGGGAGAGCTGCATGCTGTCGTAGCTGACCGACAGGTTGGCCTCGTTCTCCGGACCGATATAGGTGAGCGGATCACCGGCCGCCGCGTAGTCCGCCGCGTACTGCTTCAGGTAGTTGGCGTAGGCCTGCCGCCAGTCTCCGCTGGCGCAGGTGGCGCCGGGCAGGCCGCACACCGCGCCGCCGTTGACCGCCGAGTTGTTGGTCTTCATGAACGAGGGCGCGGACCACGCGTCGGCGAACACGTTCGTCACCCCGAAGCGCGCCTTGATCTGCTGCGCGAACCATAGCTGGCCCTGGTCGGAGTTGGTCTGCGACAGCGGAATGTAGGCCGGCGCCGCGGACGGGGAACCTGGCGAGCTCGGTTCGATCGTCGTGCCGGAATCCGCGCCGATCTCATTGCGCAAGATCGTCAGGCCGGCTCCGCCCGACGTGCCGTACAGCAGGTTCAGCGCCTGGGTCTGCACGGTCGGCGCGGCGTTCATGACCGTCGCCGCCTCGCCGAACCCCTCCGAGGCGCCGAAGCCAGTTATGGTCTGGAACGTCGTGGCGCCGTTGATGGTGGCGGTGGAGGCGGCCAGTGCCGGGCTGGCCGGGACGGCAACGGCCAGCGTAGCGGCGGCAAGCACGGCCACTCCGGCCGCGGCGGTGCTGAATCGGCCTGGGCCTACGGCCGCGGCGGTAAGACGAAGTCTGACGGGCATGTGGGTCACCGTAAATATCCAGCCCGAAACAAACAAGAAACGTGCATTATCGAAATTCCCGATAGTTTCGGATTGCGGCGCAGCCGCATGTCGGACGGTAAAACACCAGCTAGGTGGCGTTTCGCGGCGGTGAAAGTTTCACAGCGGAAATACAACAGCCGTTCTGCTAAATGAGGGTTTCAGGCCAGGCGGCGTTCGGCAGCCCACCTGGTGAGCTGATGGCGGGTGGAAAGCTGGAGCTTGCGCAGCACCGAGGAAACATGGGTTTCCACCGTCTTGACCGAGATGAACAGCTCCTTGGCGATTTCCTTGTAGGTGTAGCCCTGAGCGATCAGCCGGAGCACCTCGCGCTCGCGGGTGGTGAGCTGGTCCAGCTCGGGATCGAAGCTCGGTCTGACCTGGCCGCCCGCCGCGCTCGGACCGGCCTCGGGCAGCGCGGCGAAGGCATCGAGGACGAAACCGGCCAGCCGGTGGGAGAACACCGCGTCCCCGGACGCCACGCGGGCGATGGCGTCGGCTAGTTCGTCGGTGCTGATGGTCTTCGTCACATAGCCGCGGGCGCCGGCCCGGATCACCGCGATGACATCCTCCGGGGCGTCCGAGGCGGACAGCGCGAGGAAGCGCACCCCGGGATGCGCCGGCTTGATGGCCTGGATGACCATCTGGCCGCCGCCACCGGGGAGATGAACATCGAGGAGGACGACGTCGGGAGTGGTCTGCTCGATCACCGCGATCGCCGGCTGGACATCGTCGGCCTCGCCCACCACCTCGACCCGGCGGCCAAGCTCGTTGCGGACACCGGACCGGAACAGGCCATGATCGTCCACCAGCACGACAGTTGGCTGGCTGGCGCTCACGCGGAGCTCCGGGTGCTCGGCTGGGTCTTCGCCGGCGTGCGGGGCATGGTGAGCGCGACCTTGGTGCCTCCGCCTTTCACGCTGGTCACGGTGGCGCTGCCGCCGCGACGCGTCATCCGGCCGTGGATCGACTCGGCCAGGCCCTTGCGGTCCGGCGGGACCTCGGCCGGGTCGAAGCCTTGCCCGCGATCCCGGACCACCAGCTGTATGCTGCCCGGCTCGACCTCGGCGAACAGTGAGATGACGCTGGCGCCGGACCACTTCGCGGCGTTGACCGTGGCCTCCCGGGCCGCGGCGAGCAGGGCGTTGAGGTTGTCGTCCAGGTGGCAGTCTCCCACGGTCACCGCCTCCACCGGGACACCGTACCTGGACTCGACGTCTTCCTGGATCTGGCGGACCGCGGCGGCGAACGTGGTCGCGTCACCGTCCTCGCCGGGCGCCTTGCCTTCGAACAGCCAGCTGCGGAGCTCGCGTTCCTGGAGGCGGGCGAGCTGGACCACCTTGCTCGGATCGTCGGCGCGACGCTGGATCAGGGCCAGGGTCTGCAGCACCGAGTCGTGGACCCGCGCGGCGATGTCGGCCCGCTCCTCGGCCCGGATCCGGGCCTGCCGCTCCACCACCAGGTCACGCGCGATGCGAAGCCACCACGGACCGAGGAACAGCACGATCGCGGCGACCACCAGGGCCACCGCGCTGAGCGGGCGCAGCAACGCCAGGCTTTCGTGGGCCGTGGCCAGCACGGAGACGCCGGCGATGAGGAGCACGCCGGCGATGACCAGGCGGATCACCGTGAACCTGGCCTGGGTGGCGGTGGCGGTGGCCGCCGCGCTGATCGGCTCGATCAGGTGTCTCAGGCTGGCCTGCTCCTCGGCGGGCGCGTTGCGCCAGATCAGGATCAGGCCCGCCGCGCTGAACACCTGCGGCCAGGCCCAGCCGTCGATCCAGCCGTCGTTGAACAGGCCGGCGATCAGGAGGACGAAGATGAGCAGCGTCCCGAGGCCGATCGCGAGCGCGATGCCCTTGGCGTCGCCGCGGGCCTTGGCGGCGATGCTCGTGTCATTGTCCCTGGCCGGGATCAGCAGCCATCCGGCTATGTACAGCGCGACGCCAATACCGGAAGTTATGACGGTTATCAGGACAAACGCGATCCGCACGCTGGTGACGTTGAAACCCCGCCAGGCCGCCACCCCGGACGCCACACCCCCGCCGAGGCGGTCGCCGGGATCACGGCGCAGCGGGCCGACGGCCATGTGCCTCACCCGGAACGGCTCACGACGCCTGATGTCCCGCATGAGGCGCGGCCCGTGCCGGGCGCGATGGAACCGCGGCTCGTGCTGGTCGTGATTAAGCCACGGCTCGTGCTGGTCCTGGTCTATCTCGGGCTCCACCTGTTAATAATTACGCGAAATGCCGCTGACCTGCCATCCGGGCACTCCCCCATACGACCCTGAGGCGGGACTTCAGGCGGTCAGGGGCTGGTCCGGGTCGGATCGGGGGTCTTCCTGATGCGCCGGGGCGGCCGCCGACGGCACGCTGTGTCCATGAATCGAAGTTCTTTTCAGCAGATGCGGGTGTCTGACGCGGAACGCCAGGCAGTCGCCGACCGCCTCGGCGAACACTACAGCCAGGGGCGGCTCGACCAGGCCGAGTTCGACGAGCGCGTATCGCGGGCGATGGGCGCGAAGACCCACGCCGACTTTGACGGCCTGTTCGACGACCTGCCGGAACCCGGGCCCACGGGGGCGCCCGGAGTCACGGCGGGAGCCTCGGGCCCGTCCGCCGATGCTCCCCGCCGGCGCCGGCGCCGGCATGGGCCTGGGCAAGCCCGCAAGGTGCTCGCCCTTGTCCTCGTCGGGTTTGTCGCCCTGGCCGCGGTGCACGCCGTGGTGTGGGCCGTCGTGCCCTTCCTATGGCTCGCGTTTGCCGTCGTGATCGCGCTGGCCGCCACGGGCCGCCTCGGCCATCGCCGCGCGGGCCACGGCCACTAGCTCCCACCCCACCCGGCTGGCACAAAAGTATCTCCCGGCTGGCACAAGGAGATATCTTCCCACGAACGTACGGTGGTGCCCCTACTGAGCCCATGCTTCCCCAGCGGGCGCGGGCGCCACCGTACGTTCTGCGTTGGTTCCTACCGGCCGTCAGGGGCAGAGCCGTCCGAAGTCCTGACGCGGCTCAACAGTCCTCGCCATGCCTCTCGCGTGACCTCGAGCACCGCGCCGGATCTATGCCGCGAATCCCTGATCAGAATGGACGATCTCCACTGAGCCACCTCAACGCACTGACCCGCATCTGCGCTCACGCTGCTTTTGCGCCATATAACTGCGGTGTACTTGTCTCGCTGAGCGGCCATCAAACGCCCCTTCATTCGCGGGGCACCTTAAGATCCTTGGCAACTCGTGCGACGACGCCGAACTGGCAGGAATCAGCAGGCACACCCGCCTACCAGCTTGCGGACATTCTCGTTAACGAGTGTAAACGGTAAGGCGTTGGCCGCCTATCCACAAATACGCGACTGTTATGTAAAACGGTTTATTTGGCTGCTGGTACTGAATGGCTCCCAATCGGCTGAGATCGAGCCCTGTGACGAGAAAGAACGGCGTCGGTCAGGACATGTCCTCTGCCGCGCTCCGGATCAACTCAATTGACTCATTGGCCGGAAGCGCAGACTCCAGTAGCGCCTCGAAGTTGTCCCGGTACTCCGTCACCCGCGGGTCATCGCCGGGGACAAAATCGATTAGACGGTGCTTGCCCGCGTCAAGGTACAGGATGTCCTGAACGCCGCCCTCGAACTCAAGCAGGATGAACGGGCCGAACAGGCCCATGTGGGCGCCCTTGTTGAACGGGATCACGCGCACAGTTACCAGTTCGTCGTTCTCGGCCGTGTCCGCGATATGGCGAAGCTGATTCGGCATGATCGCCGGATCCTTCTGGATCCCGACGTGACGACGGATTACCGATTCGTCGAGAACGTAGTACTGGCGAGGCGGGCTCGACCTCTTGGCCAGCTCCGACTGCCGCTGCATCCTGAGCTTGACCACGGGGGCCACCCGGACCGCGTCCTCCGACATCTCGGTGAGTACCTCGGCGTACTCGGGCGTCTGAAGCAGGCCTGGTACCACCAGACCCGGATATTGCCGGATGAAAGCGGTGCCCGCCTCATAACCCACATAGGTGAGGTAAGTCGGGTTGATGTCGTCGCGGTAGGCGTCCCACCACGCTCGCTCGCGTGCGCCGCGGTTGAAGCCAAGGAGACGCTCGCGCTGGCTCTCCGAGGTGACGCCGTATTCACCGAGGAGAGCCTCCAGATCCACCTTGGTGATCGAACTGTGGCCGCCCTCCACTCGGATCAGCTTGCTCGGCGACCATTCAAGGGCGTGCGCGACCTGCTCCTGGGTCAGGCCTCTCTCTTTGCGTAGCCGGATTAGCTCGCTGCGAAGCAGCGCGCTCTGAACTACTGGCCCCTGATCACCCGCCATGGCTGATGGTCACCCTCCGTAGTCGACAACAGGCAGGCGAAACCTTCCGCTCTGCTAGGTTCTAATCCAGAACGCCTCAGCATAGCGGACAGCAGATCAGCATGTGCATGACTTCATAGTGATCATGCGCCTCCATTCCTGCATTCTACCTGGAAGCATCGGTGAACGCTAGTAGCGATATGACAGGTAGCAAGACGCCATACCACAAATATCATTCTCACGTCATGGAACGTTGCGAAACGACGTGATACTGTGTTCATCGTCTCGTAACAGTGCGTACGGAAGGCCAGGTCGTTCGAGCGGTACGGTAGAGCCAGGGGGACCGCTCGCCAGCAAGGGAAAGTACTTTCGAGGACGCTCGGGCGCTAAACCGCTACGGAGGCAGCCGTACAGAGATCACAGTCCTGATAGGTCCAGAAGAAGAGGGCCGCCCCTCTTGCTTGGTCAACGGATGGAAGCCAAGAGATCAAGTCAAGCGGGGCGACCCTACCCAGACCACTCAGACGGACTCGTCATGAGAAGAGCTGTTAGCATGACACCGCGTTATCGGCACACACCACAAGCATTGGCAACGCCAACCAGAGCAAACCGGACACAACGCTACCGCCTTCGTGCAGTTCAGGCGAGCCGTCCTTTGCAGCCCACCCAGTGTACGCCCCCGGCGAATCCGATGTCCAAGGCCCGGCTGATCGAATTGACCGGCACGGTAAACCGCGAAATAACTTCCACGGTGATTAGCACTGCGCAGACCCATCAGGTCACGACCAGGCATTACACCGGTCGAGCTGTGCAAATACCCGGAGGGATCGCGGCATGATCACGCTCGCACGGCACATTATCAAAGCGGCGGCCGCGCTGGGGCACCAGGCGGCCGGCCCGGGGTACCTGACAGACGCCGGACAAAACCCCTCCGAGGGGCAACGGGCACCCGGTGACCGTCCATATATGTCCGCACCACCGTCGTCACGCAGGCGGCACTCAGCCTCAGTCAGCTTCTGGGGAGCCATTACTCCAGCTGAGCAGCAGGCCTTTGAATCAATGGCACGGAAATGCGCGTTCCCTCCCGGCTTCAGGCTTATGCAGGAGGGTTCCCCGGCCGACCACGTGATAGTGATCATCAAGGGCCGGGTGAGGATCAGCACGTGGCAGGATGGTGCGGACCGGACCATAGCCGAGCGTGGCCCGGGCCAGCTGATCGGCGAAAGCGCGGCGCTGAGTGTCAGCACGCGATCCGCGACGGTGATCGCGATGGAGGAAGTTCACGCGCTCGTCGTCACGATAGAAGACTTCGAGGCCTTCATAGCCGATCACCCGATGGCCCGCGGCATCGCGGCGGGCCAGGTGTACGAGCGGCTCGATGAAGGGCAGCAGTGGCGTCTTCCGTTGCTGAGTGGCCAGAACTGCACCATTGTCCGGACGGACGTGACGGAATTCGGCGGTCTTATCCGCAGCGCCGAGCATCGCCGGCTCATCCGCCAGGCAAACCTGCGCATGACCCTGATGTCCCTCCAGGGCATCGCTGGGTCTTACTCCTGGGAGGACCGCGGCGACGGCTTGCTGATCGTGGTCCGGCCTGATATCCCGACCCTCACGGTCCTGGAAAGCCTGCTTACCGGTCTTCCTCCCGAACTGAAGCGGCACAACCATATGTACGCCGATGCCGCCAGGATCCAGCTGCGGCTCGCGATCGACGTCGGCCCGGTGGTCAGCGACGCCGCGGGTATATCCAGCGATTCGATCATCCGGGCGTCGCGGCTGGTGGATGCGGATGAGCTGAAGGCGGCGATCAGAAGCCGCGATGCTGATCTGGGCGTCATCGCCTCGGAGTTCGTCTACGGCACCGCGGTCCGGGACGCCAACGGTTTCACCGGCCCGACGGGCTATGTCCGCGTCCAGGTGAACGTCAAGGAGACCAGCACCTTTGCGTGGATGCAGATCATGGACTTAGAGACTCCGGGTGGGATCAGGGTTCTTCCCGATGTGCCGGAGCGGCCGCTGGCGGCACGCTTGAGGCATGGACACGAACACCGTTACCGAAGAGCCTGTCCCGGCCACCGAAGACCCCATCCCGGACGACTTCGAGCCGACCGAGCCTGACCCGATCGCGGCGTCTGCCTCAGACGCTCCCCCGCGAGGGTCCCGGCAGTCCTCGCAGCGGCCTCCGCTGCGGCGGCCGTTCAGCGGCCGTATCCTCACCGGCGTCGCCGCCGGGGTGGCCGGCTACCTGGACATCGATGTCACCATTGTCCGCGTCGCCTTCTGCGTCCTGGCCGTCATCGGCGGGGCTGGCATACCGCTCTATGTGGCAGGCCTGCTGCTCATCCCCGACGAAGGCAGCGACCAGTCCATCGCCAGTTCGCTGCTTGAGTCACTGCAGTCCCGATCACGGTAAGCCCCGGTAAGTCCCGGTAAGTCCCGGTAAGCCCCGGTATGAGAAAGGTTCGCGCAGCAATGCCAACGCAGTCCAATCCGCCCCGGCCGCGCGGCCTCGCGCCATTGCTGCGGGGGGTCGGCGTCGGAAACTCTGATCAGCACCTGCGGGTCTCCGACGCCGAGCGCCGCGCGGTCGCGGACCGCCTGGCCGAGCACTTCAGCGACGGCCGGCTCGACCAGGCCGAGTTCGACGAGCGCGTCGGGCAGGCGATGAGCGCGAAGACCCGGGGTGACCTGCGCGGCCTGTTCGACGACCTGCCCGAGCCCGGCATGCCGGGCGTGGCGCCACCGGGCGTGGCGCCACCGGGCGTGGCGCCACCGGGCGTGGCGCCACCGGGTGACGGGGGGCCTGGGGAGATGACGCCACAGCACGGCCGGCAGCGTGGGTTCGGCAACCGGCTGATGGCCTTCGCCCTCATCGTGGTCATCACGGCGGCAGCCGCGGAAACCGTGGTCCATATGACCGTGCCGTGGCTGTGGATCGGCTTCCTCGCCCTAGCCATGCTCGTCGCCACCGAACGAGCCAACCGCTCCCGCGCGGACTAGGTCCAGCTCGCGAGGATCCGGTCGATATCGTCCCTGATGGAGTCCCGCGCCTCGTTGCGCGAGACGCCTGACATCAGCAGTTCGTCGTAGCTGGTGTCCTCGTGCCGCACCGACGCGACCACCGCGAGCGTGATCGCCGTCTCGTCCAGGCTCCGCCCGGCCGCGGACCGCCCGACGCGCCCGCTCCCCCGCAGCGCGGCGTGCGCCGCGATCGCCTCGGCTCGATGCTCCGGGCAGCGCGGATACATGCGCAGGATCTCCTTGGCGAAACTCGCCTGGAACCCCAGATCCTGATGGGCCCGCCGCTCCCGGTCCCGCTCCCGGCGCCGCGTCCGGGCTTCCTCGTCCTCGAGACACTGCTGCTCGGCCGCCGCGAGCGCCGCCTCCTCGACCAGCAGGCCCTGGCGTTCATATCGCTTCCGCGTCCGGCTCCACCGGACGACCACAGCCGAGAGCCGGCTGGCCTTCTTGGAACGGCGGGTGAGGGCCGCGTCGCCGGACGGCAGGAACACCAGGTGGTCCATGTCGGCGCAGGTCATGCACAGTGGCCCTTTGTCGTCCATGATCAGCAGGTCACCGTCGGCCGTATGGCATTCGGCGCAGGTGAACCCCTTGAGAGGAATGACCACCACCAGATCCGGTGGCGTCGCCTGCCGTTGCGCGATGCGCTCCTGCTGCTTGGCCGGCAGATCCGGAGACGTCCACCGCGTCCGCCAGGCCTGCTCGTCCGCGGGCCGGGCGCGCCGGGTGAAGCGTAGCTGACGGCGATCGCGGGTGGCCGAGATGTATTCCGCCTCGCTCGGCGTCAGGCCCTTGCCCCGCGCCCAGCGCTCCAGGTGCTCGGTGATCTCGGCGACCCGGTCGGACTGCACCGGCAGGAAAGACTCCAGGGTGTCCGCCCGCCCCTGCCGCCAGTTGTCCAGATGACGGCTGTGCAGCCAGCCGAGGCCGATGCACACGTCGACCGGGGAGACGAACTTCTGCCGTTCGAGCGCTTCCTCGGCGGCCGCCACGACGCGGCTCCGCAAGCCATTCTGCGCCATACACCTGAGCCTACTGTGACCCGTTCACCCCATCGCCGCTTATCACGAACGCCCCACATCGCTATTGCGTCGCAATCACTTAAGGTGGACAATCGTGTCGCGATTGGACCACGCTGCGCACTCGGAGGCGAGGTTAACATGCTCAAGTCCATCGTGGGCAGCGGGGCGTTGGCGGCGGGACCCGCGTTCCACCAATCACTTAATCCAGCTCACTCGACTCTGGGAAGCACGCTCGTCGCCCTGATCCCCATCGTGCTACTGCTGATCCTGCTGCCCGTGCTCCGCATGTCCGCCTGGCAGGCAGTAACGATCGGCGCCATCGTGACGATCATCCTGGCCATCACGGTGTGGAAGACGCCGGCCGGCAGCGCCTTCGGCGCGTGGGGCATCGGCGCGGGAACCGGCTTCTGGTCGATCAACTGGATCACGTTCTGGGGCGTGGTCATCTACAACACGCTCGTCCGCACCGGCGCCTTCGAGGACTTCAAGCGCTGGCTGATCCAGCAGGCCACGGCCGACGTCCGGGTGCAGACGATGCTGCTGGCCTGGGCGCTGGGCGCGCTGCTCGAGGGCCTGGTCGGATTCGGCTACCCATGGGCGGTCGTCGCGCCGATCCTGGTGGGCCTCGGCGTGATCGAACTCGACGCGATC
This sequence comes from Streptosporangiaceae bacterium, assembly GCA_019245115.1. Classification (GTDB taxonomy): domain Bacteria; phylum Actinomycetota; class Actinomycetes; order Streptosporangiales; family Streptosporangiaceae; genus JAFARZ01. Next base: position 29,268 of record JAFARZ010000360.1, read on the forward strand.
CGGGTCGCGGCGCTGGCCAACAACGCCCCGGTATCGTTCGGCGCACTGGGTGCCCCGATCATCGCCCTGGCCGCCGTGACCAAGCTGCCGCTGGACACGCTGTCCGCTTCGATCGGCCGGATCGTGGCCATCCTCGCGCTGCTCCCGCCGTGGATCCTGATCGTGCTCGTCACCGGCCGGCGCGGCCTGCGCGGCGCCTGGCCGCTGGCCGTCACCGCGTCGCTGGCTTTTATCGCTGGCCAGCTCCCCACCTCGCAGTATCTCGGCCCCTATCTGCCCGACATCATTGGCGCAGTCGCCGCTTTCGGCGCGATCCTGCTCCTGCTCCGCTTCTGGCGGCCGAAAGAGGTGCTGGGTTTCGGCGGAGTCCCGGTAGATCAAGACCAGCTGACACGAACGAACGGTGGTTCCTCACCCGGGGCCCGCGGCACCCCCCGGGAGCCCGCCGGCCCCCGGGGTTCCCTGGTAGCGGTGCAGCCCGGCGCCGCGGCCGGCACCCGCGAGGCGGTGCGAGGGCTGGTCCCGTTCTTCATCCTCATCGCGGTGGTCGTGGCCGCCACCGGCCCGTGGTCGCATCTGGGTAACTACAACTTCGTCAAACCCGCGGTCAGCACCGTGAGCTCGTTGTCAAACAAGGCCACCGATGTGTCGTGGGCCTTCGCTCCCGCGATAGCCGGCACCTGGATCCTGGTGTCCTGGCTGGTCATCGTCGTCGTGCTGCGGGCGACTCCGGGGCAGCTGGCCGACGTGTTCCGGACGACCTTCCGGCAGATGTGGGGAGCGCTGCTGGTGGCGCCGATCATCTTCGGACTGGCCGACGTGTTCAACTACTCGGGCATGGCCAACACCATGGCGCACGGCTTCTCCCGCATCGGCCCCACATTCCTGATCCTCGCGCCCATCGTCGGCTGGATCGGCGTCGCGCTGTCCGGCAGCAACACCTCGACCAACGCGCTGTTCGGCGGGTTCCAGTACTCGGTGGGCGGTCTGCTGCACATGCCACCGCTGCTGTTGCCGTCCCTGAACTCGGTCGGCGCCGAAATCGGCAAGCCGGTCGCCCCGCAGACGGCCAGCGTGGGCGTGGCCACCAGCACGTACGTCCGCCGCGAAGGCCAGGTGATCAGGTACAACCTGCCGTGGACCCTGGTCCTGGTGGCCTACCTGATCCTCATCGCCCTGTTCTACCGCGGCGTCCTCCCCGGCGCGATGCGGCCGTAGCGGCTACTCAGAACTCACACGGCAGGTGCTTGATGCCGTTGACGAAGCTGGACAGCAGCCGGTCCGGCTCGTCCGCGGCGACGATACCGGGCACCCGGCTCAGCAGTTCCCGCAGCATCACGGTGATCTCCCGGCGGGCCAGGTGGGCGCCCAGGCAGAAATGCGGTCCCGCCGCGCCGAACCCGACATGCGGATTCGGCGAACGGGTGACGTCGAACCGCTCCGGGTCGGCGAACACCGCCTCGTCGCGGTTGGCCGAGTTGTAGAACAGCACGACCTTGTCGCCCTCGCGGTAGTCCTGGCCGTTCATGGTGAAGTCGCTGGTCAGCGTGCGCCGCATGTAGATGACCGGGCAGGCGTAGCGGACGATCTCCTCCACCGCCCCCTCGATCCGGTTCTCGAAGTCCCCCACCAGCAGCTCGCGCTGCTGCGGGTACTGGGTGAGCAGCATGAGCGCGTGCGAGATCGCGTTGCGGGTCGTCTCGTTCCCGGCCACCACCAGCAGGATGAAGAACGATGCCAGCTCGGCGCTGGTCAGTTGCTCGCCATCGATGTTCGCGGTCACCAGGGCGGACAGCACGTTCTCCGCGGGTGCCCCGGCGCGCGCTTGCGCCTGTTCCGCCAGTCCGGTCATCAGCTCGGCCAGCGCCTGCCCGGCGGCCAGCAACTGGGTGACCGCCTCGTTGAGGTCCTCACTGATCAGCTCAGGGTCGGCCCCCGACAAGATCGTGTTGCTGTTGGCCAGCACCATGTCGAACTTGTCGTCCGGGATGCCCATCATGTCGCAGATGATCTTCAGCGGCAGCCTGGCCGCGACGTGCCGCACGAAATCGCACGGGCCCGTCTCCAGCAGATCGTCGACGATGGCGCTCGCCGCGCGCCGTACATCGTCCTCGAATTTGGCGATCATCCTCGGGGTGAACGCGCGGGAGACGATCCGCCGCAGCCGGGCATGCCGGGGATCGTCCATGTTGATCATGGACCCGAAGTACTCGTTGAACTCGACCGGCACGTCCGGGATGCTGGTCGCGCCCTTGCTGGAGCTGAACACCTCCGTGTTCCGGCTCGCCTCCACCACATCCGCGTGCCGGACCAGCGCATAGAAGCCCGAGCCTTTGGCGCTGAACGGCGTCTCCGGTTCGGGGAAGAACACCGGCCGGTCCAGCGTCCGCAACCGGGTGAAGGCGGCCGCGCGGTCGGCCAGCGGAAGGGCCCAGAAGGCATTCTCCGACAGATCGAGCCAGTCAACGGTCAGCGGGGAGGATTCGGTGGCGGGCATGATCCGCGCCCTTCAGTAGGAACGTGTTCTACCTATTAACTCACAATCAGTCGCTAGATCAGTAGGCGCCCGCGACAGGCGAACGACGGAAAACCCGCCATCCCGGCCGGTGCCCAGCGTCCAGGTTCGGGTCACGCCACCCGGCGCCGCAACGCACCGCTAGCAACGGACCGTGGCAACCCAAGCACACGACCACCGCGGCGACACAACCGCGCTACCACCGTGGGCGACCCAACCGCGCGACCACCGTGGCGACACAACCGCGCGACCACCGTGGCAACACAACCGCGCGACCACCGTGGCGACACAACTGCGCGACCGCTTCTTGCTGTTATCGTAAAGCGCGAGTTTTCGTTGAACTGTTTGCGAACGCTTCTTGCTGTTATCACCTCCCGGCCACGGTGATCGGTACTCCCATATCACCGCCTTTGCGACATCTCGGGCGGCGCTCCGCCCGGGAGTCTCAGTTTTCATGGAAGATTGAAGCCCCTCGGAACAAAAGGCGCCGCTTTCCGGCGCCCTTTGTTCCATTGGGCTCTAAACTTCCACGGCATCCACCCCAATCCGCTGGACGAATGGGGCATACGCCGAAATGTCGGGTGCCGGAACGCGCGTAGGTCCGGGCCGGGGCGGGAGAAAAGCTTGCCGGGGGCGTCAGGGACGGGCCGGGCGGGTCACCGGGGTCGGCGAGCAGCCGAGGACACGGCCTAGCAGCTCCGCCCGGCTGCCGTCAGGGGCGGGGCACCGCGTTCACCGGGGTCAGCGTGCAGCCGAGGACACGGCCTAGCAGCTCCGCGGCTGCCGTCAGGGGCGGGCCGGGGGGTCACCGGGGTCAGCGTGAGGCCGAAGACATTCCCTAGCAGCTCCGCCCGGCTGCCCTCAGGGCGGGGCGCCGCATTTCACCGGGGTCAGCGTGAGGCCGAAGACATGGCCTAGCAGCTCCGCCGGGCTGATGCCGAGCTCGGCGGCGATCCGGGCCGGGGTCATACCGTCAGCGCGGACCGAGCGGAAGACCTTGCCCAGGAGCTGGGACGATTCCCGCTGGATGCCCTCGGGCTCGGCGCGGCGGTAACCCATGCGGGAAAGCTGGACACACGCGCTGCGGTACCCCCAGTCAGTGAGCAGCTCCAGCTCGTGCAGCCGGTGCGTGAGCGCCATCGCCGCGACGTTCCAGACCCGCTTGGCCTGGACGATCTGGTCCGGCGTAGCGTTCGCGAGGCCGTGGGCCAGGACGCTCGCGCGCGGCATGAGGAACGCGGCCGCGAACCGGTTCGCCTCGACCTCGGCCGCCGGGCGCTCGCTCGGCACCTGATGCTCGCCATGGAGAACAAGATGTCCCAGCTCATGTGCGGCATCGAAACGCCCGCGTTCGCCGGTCTTACCAGTGCTCAGGAAAACGAACGGCCGGCCGTACCAGTACAGGGAATACGCATCCAGCTCGTCATTTTCCGCGGTCAGCGAGTAGATCCTGGTGCCATGGGCCTCCAGGAGATGCAGCATGTTGGTTACCGGACGTTCGCCGAGTCCCCAGCCGGCACGGACGATCTCGGCGGCAGACTCCGGATCGTGGCCGGTCAGCGTCGGTATATCCGCCGTCGGCAGGCGGAACCTCGCCTCGATCCAGTCGTTGATCATTATCGCGATCCGGCCCGCGGCCAGCGCACGGTCGCGCTGCCGGGCGGTCATCTTGCTGAGCGCGCGGAAGCTGACCGCGGCTTCGGGGATCTCGTCCACGTCCGGCGCTTCGAGGAACTGCCTGGGGATGTCAAGAGTGGTGGCGAGCTGGTCCAGCGTCTCGTCCGTGGGCGTCTGATGCCCGTTTTCATACACGGACAAACTGTGCGTGCTGATGCCCGTGAGCTCCGCGAGGCGCGTCAGCGTCAGCCCGCGGCGTTTGCGGGCAACGATGAGCCGCGAAGGGGTCAGCATCATTGGTCTCTTGTCGCGGTGTGCTGTGTGCTGTGTGCTGTGTGCTGTGGGCGGATTACCGGCGGAAGATCTCGACGACGACGTGGTCCGCGTCGTCGTTATCGTCGTCGGTGACCAGCTCGTCACGCTGGAACGGCGGCAGGATGATCCGCTCGGCCCAGCTGCTGATTCTGCCATCTTCGATACCGTCGGGCAGTGAAAGCTCGACCCGGAACTCATGGTCGTCGGAGTAGAACAGCAGAACCCAGGTCAGCAGCACACCTGGGGTTCGTTCGGCAGCCGGCCGGAACAGGTCGAGGTCGCCGAAGTCGAAGGCGAGCTGCTCGTTGGCCGCAACGGCTTTGATCGTGGCGTCGCCCTTGCGGTACTTGGTGGTGGGCAGGACACCGGGACCGGCCATTCCGGTGAGCTCGTCACCGGTGGCCGCGACGATCGCGAACTCGCCGCTCGGGTGAATGGTCCGGGCCCAGTTCCGCGGGTTGTCGTAGGTCCAGCCGCGGGGGACGAGTTCCTCGCGCAGGAACCGGCTGGTCCTCCCCCACCGGGTCAGCCCCTCCATGATCGGCGGGTCCAGCGCGGTGAAAGTGCTCGCCTCCGCGTCGGCTCGCCGGACAACCCGCTCGACTATGTCCACACTGAGGCCGAGCTCATGGAGGCGCTCCACCGCCTTGTTCTCTACCAGCACCATTGCGGACATGTCGTTCCTCTCCAGCTTCACTTCATGAAACGATACCTCAGATGAGGTCACAAAACATGAACCTCGGCCGGCGTGCCGCTTGGGGATTTCGGGAGCGGACATCACTGAAGGACCGGTAGCGTACGGTCTTGTGCTGGACGGTGAACTGATCTTCGTACCCGGCGAGATCCCACGGCGAGGCATGTTCGCGCTGTGGGGCACCGGCTCGGGAGACGACAAGCTGGAGCTGGTCTTCCCGGGCGGCACCTACGGCATACGAAAACGCCTGGTGCCGGCTCAGTTCATCCCGCTGACGCAGGCTCTTCCGGCATTGCTCGCGGTCGACCCGTGCGATGGGCGACCGCGGCGCAGCATCCGGGTCTGGGCCGCGGCGGCCGCCGCGGGTGTGGGCCTGGTGGCCCGGGGCAGACTGCTGCCAACGGTCGGTGCCGGCAATACCGATGTCTGGCGAGCCGGGCCCCTCGACCCGGCCGATCTGAGCTGGCTCCGGGAGCTTGCCGCCGCCTTCCCGCCGGCCGCGCACGCCTTGGCCATTCCCGGCACGCGGCCGATGCGCCTGCGATCTCCGGAGGCGCTGGTCCGCGATTTGTGGGACGCGATCGCCGACCTGGTCGCGCGCTCGCCCGCCGCGCCACGGACCACGGCCTCGCCGGCCTTCGCCGCCGCCGACCCCACTCAGGTGGGCGACCTCACGGAGTGGCTGGCCGATACCACCGACGGCCTGGCCGCCGGGGCGCGGCTGGGCCTGCGGATCGAAGCGGTGCCGACGCCGCGGCTCGCTGCCGACGACGAGGACTTCGACGACGAGGACTTCGACGACGAGGATCTTACGGGCGCGGCGGCGACCAGCGCCGAGCCGACGTTCCGGCTGGTCCTGCAGTTGCGCAGCTCCGCCGACCCGAGCCTCATCGTGGACGCGGCCGTCCTGTGGAATCAGCCGGAAACGGTGCTCATGAGGTTCGGGCCGCAGGCCGAAACGGACCTATTGCTGGCGTTGCGTCGCGGCGCGCCGATATGGCCGCCGCTGGCCGAGGTGCTACAGCAGGCCAGCCCCACCGCGATCGACCTCGACGACGAAGTGCTCAGCAGCCTGCTCGGTCCGGCCGCCGAGCAACTGGCCGGGACCGGCATCGAGGTGCTGTGGCCGTCAAGCATGCTGGACGACGGCCTGAAGCTGCGGGCGGTGCCCACGCCGGCGCCGGAGAAGCTGACCGAGGCGGGGTTCGGGCTCGCGGCGCTGCTGGACTTCCGTTGGCAGCTCACGCTCGACGGCGCGGTGCTCGACGCCGACGAGATAGCCGCGCTGGCGGAGGCGAAGCGACCTCTGATCAGGCTGCGGGACCGCTGGGTGATTCTCGACCCTGCCCTGCTGGCCCGGCTGCGCCGTCCGCCCCGGACACGGATGCGCGCGACGGAGGCGCTCGGCGCGGTGCTGGCCGGCGAGGCGGAGATCGACGGTGAAACCGTGGCCGTGGTGGCCGAGGGCCCGCTCGCCGACCTCGCCGAAGTGGTGCGTAGGGCCGCCGTCGCGCCGCGACTGCTCGAGCCGCCGCCCGGCCTACGCGCCACCTTGCGCCCATATCAGCAGAACGGACTGGCGTGGCTGGCCAGTATGTGCGACTGGGGCCTCGGTGGGTGTCTCGCGGATGACATGGGGCTGGGCAAGACAATTCAGGTGATCGCGCTGCACCTGCACCGGCGGGACGCGAAGGCGGGCCCCACGCTGGTGGTGTGCCCGGCGTCGCTGCTCGGCACCTGGGAGCGCGAGATACGCCGTTTCGCCCCGGAAGTCCCGGTCCGCCGGTATCACGGCGGCGGGCGGCATCTGCAAGAACTGGCCGTCGACGAGATCGTCCTTGTCACCTACGGAGTCGTGCTGCGCGATGCCGCGACGCTCGCCGGGGTGAGCTGGGGGGTGGTGGTCGCGGACGAGGCACAGCATGCGAAAAACCCGCTGTCGCGCACCGCACGTGAGCTGCGCGCGATCCCGGCGCCGGCCCGGATCGCGCTGACCGGTACGCCGGTGGAGAACCGGCTGTCCGAACTGTGGGCGATCCTGGACTGGACGACGCCCGGCCTGCTCGGGCACCTGGAGGCGTTTACCCGCCGGGTGGCCGTGCCGGTGGAGCGGTACCGCGACTCTGAGGCCACCACGAGATTCGCGTCACTCGTGCGTCCGTTTCTGCTGCGGCGGAAGAAGACCGATCCCGGCATCGCGCCCGAATTGCCGCCGAAGACCGAGACGGACCAGATCGTGCCGCTGACCGCCGAGCAGGTCACCCTGTACGAGGCGGTCGTCCGGGAGACGATGGCGCTCATCGAGAACACCGAGGGCATCCAGCGTGCTGGCCTTGTCTTCAAGCTGCTCACCGCGCTCAAGCAGATCTGCAACCATCCGGCGCAGTACCTCAAGCAGTCCTCGCCGCTGACCGGGCGTTCTGGGAAGCTGGCCGCGTTCGACGAACTCACCGACGTAATCTTGGCCAGCGGCGAGTCGATGCTCGTCTTCTCCCAGTACACGCAGATGGCGACGCTGCTCCAGCAGCATCTCGACGCGCGTGGAGTCCGCTCGCTGTTCCTGCACGGCGCGGTGCCCGTGCGGCGCCGGGAGGAGATGGTGACACGGTTCCAGTCCGGGGAAGTACCGGTGTTCCTGCTGTCGCTGAAGGCGGGCGGTACCGGGCTGACGCTGACCCGCGCCACTCATGTGCTGCACTACGACCGCTGGTGGAACCCGGCGGTCGAGGATCAGGCCACCGACCGCGCGTACCGGATCGGCCAGGACCGTCCCGTGCAGGTGCACCGGCTCATCGCCGAAGGGACGCTGGAAGACCGGATCGCCGAGTTGCTCGAGACCAAACGCGAGCTCGCCGACGCGGTTATCGGCTCCGGTGAGGGTTGGATAGCAGAACTATCGGATGGCGAGCTGGCCGACCTGGTAAGCCTGCGAGGTGCCATATGAGTGAGGTTGCAGGCGGCTCCGTATCCGGTGCGGAAGAATTCGGCCGGACCTGGTGGGGCCACGCGTGGCTGGAGGCCCTCGAGCAGCGGGCGCGACTCGACCCCGACCGGCTGCCGCGCGGCCGTGATTACGCGCGCGGCGGCGCCGTCGGCGACCTGACGCTGGTGCCGGGTGAGGCGCGGGCACGCGTGCGGGGCAGGAAGACGGAACCCTACGAAGTACGGATCAGGGTGCGCCGGTTCACCGACGACGAATGGGACCAGGTGCTTGAGGCCATTTCCGTCCAGCTCGGCCACGCCGCCGCGCTGCTGGACGGCGAACTGCCGCCCGAAATCGCCGGCGCGGCGGCCAGCGCCGGGCTGGACCTGCTGCCGGGCGGCGGAGAGATCGGCCCCCGCTGCAGCTGCCCCGATGAGGCGGACCCTTGCAAGCACTCGGCGGCGGCCTGCTATCTGATCGGCGACGCGTTGGACGCCGACCCGTTCGCCCTCTTCCTGCTGCGTGGCCGGACCCGTGAGCAGGTACTCGCCGGGGTCCGGGCGCGACGGCGAGGTGTTGTGCCTTCGGGGCCCTCGGGATCTCCGGGGGCGTCGGGTTCGCGCGAGGTCAGCGCGCCGCTTCATGATGAGGGTGCTGACGCACGAGCCGCGTTCGCCGGCCGGGCGCCGGACGGACCCGTGCCGGTACCGCCGTTGCCATCCGCGCGGCCGGGGGCGCCCGCGGCGTTGCCGGTGGATCCGCCGCCGTGGCGGACCGGCCTGCGCGAGGATCTGGTGGAACTGGCGGCGGACGCGGCGGTTCGTGCCTGGGAAATGGCAATGGGCTATTCCCCTGATGGCGGCCTCAGCCTGGATCCCGAGGCCGACCTGGCGCGGCGCGCTGCCAGGGCGCTTGGCACGCCGGCCTTTGGTGTGCTGGCCCGACGGTGCGATGTCGCCGAGCGGGATCTGGCCCGGCGGGCGCTGGCCTGGCGGCACGGTGGTTTCGAGGGCTTCGAGCTGCTGGAGACCGGATGGGACCCGGTCGCCGAGGATCAGGACACGGCCGGGCTGCTGGCGGAAGCGGGCGGCGCATTGCGCGCCAAGGTCGGTGCTGACGCGGAGACCGTCCAGGGTAACTGGGTTACCTCGGGCCGCTTGCAGCTGCGGCTGGGCCGCGATTTCCGCTGGTACCCGTACACGCGCTCAGCCGATGGCTGGGAGCCGAGCGGCCCGCCGGAAGCAGATCCGGCACTAGCTATCGCCGACCTCTGAGCCGGCCGCCCGCAGTCCGCTGGAATCCTGGTGGGGTGGGTGATGACGCGGAATTTACCAATGCGCATCCGGCACTGGCGGACTTCTGGCATCCGGTTGCGCTGTCGTCGGAGGTAGCGGAAGACCCGGTCGGCGTGCGACTGGCGGGGCAGGGCTGGGTGTTGGTCCGTATCGAGGGTGAGGCGGCGGCGTTCCCGGATGCCTGTCCGCACCGGCGGGCACGGCTGTCCGCTGGCCGGATAGTAGATGGAACCCTGCAATGCAGGTACCACGGGTGGCGGTATGCCTTCGACGGTGCCTGCGTCGACATTCCGGCGCTGGGTGCGGGCGCGTCTATCCCGGCGCGGGCTACGCTGAGCCGCCCGGCGGCCGTCGCCGAGGCGGACGGACTGGTGTGGCTGGCGCCGCGCCCGCCGCGAGCACCCCGCCCGGTGCTGGCTCCGCCGCCCGGTCTTCCGGGGACGGACGTGGCGACGGTGATCATGCCGGCCCTGCGGGTGGCGGCCAACGCCGCGATCCTCGTAGACAACTTCCTGGACGAAGCACACCTGCCGTTCGTGCATAAAGCGACGATCGGCGGCGCGGGACCTGAGCCTATCGAGCGAGCGGATGTGGAGCGGCAGGGGCTGGCATTTTCCGCGGTTCGCGAGCATACGTTCACCAACCGCACCGATCCGGGCGTGCTGGACGGAACGCGGCCCGCGGTGCAGCGCCGGCGGATGACCTACGGGTATGAGGCGCCGCTGCACGCTTCGCTGCTGCTGGAATACCTCGACGGCGGTGGATGGCAGTTCCTGACCTTCACCGTGCTTCCCGAGGATGAGCAGGCCTGCCGGGTGTTCCAGACGCTGACCGGTCCGGGGATGGCCGACCCGCGACAGGCGAGCAGCGCGGTCGAGTACGAGATGTCTATTTTCGCCGAGGACCTGGACCTCCAGCGCGAGGCGCTGTCCGGGCTGGAGTTCCCGCTGGACCTTGGCCGAGTTGCACACCCGCGCCGATCGCGTCTCGGTCGAGTTCCGTCGCGTACTCGCCGAGGCCGTCAAGGCGTAAGGCCCGCGCCGGGTTGTACATCGAAGTACATCGTTGTACACTTCTCGGCATGGCGGTGATGACGATGAGCGAGGCGCGGGCGGCGCTGCCCGAGGTTCTGAACCGCGTGGCCGATGGCGAGGAGATTACGATCACCCGGCACGGGCGCCCGGTGGCCGTGGTGGTCCGCCCCGACATCATGTGGAGCCGGTCACGGGCGGAGGTCGTGCTGAGCGAGTCCGCGCGGCTGGGCGACCTGCTGACCGCGGCGGCGCGCAACGACCCGCCGGAGGCAGGGCACATCACCGAGCAGTACGCCGAGGAACTCGTCGCCGCGATCCGCGCCGACCGTGAGGGGCGGTGAGCATGGATGCCTTCGACGCCGACGTGCTGATCTATGCCGCGGTCCCTGGCCACGAGCTCGGCCGCCGGGTGGCGGCGCTGTTCCCCAAGGCGCCGGGCGAGCGCGCTGGGATCGGTTCCGCGCTGCTGCTTCCCGAAGTGCTGGGCAAGCCACTGCGCGACGGCAATCCCGGTGCCGTGCGGGAACTAGCGGCGCTGCTGGCGCGGCTGGACCTGCGGCCAGTCGACCGGGCTACCGCCACTCTGGCCACGGTGGTTGCGGCCCGTTATCAGCTTCGCGCGGCAGATGCCGTTCATCTCGCCACCGGTATCGCGATGGGCGCACAGCGATTCATCACAAACAACGCACGCGACTTCCCCCGGACGATCACCGAGATCGACGTCACGTATCCGGCGGATCTGGCGTAGCACGATCTCTGGTGATCCACCGTCGCCGATAATATTTTGTCATGTCATCACTCGACCCGTCCGCCCCAAATGTCGCTCGCGTCTACGACTACCGGCTGGCAGGACGCGGCGGAGCCGGGGGATGCCCCGGGCCGGGCGTTCGTAGGCGTGGGACGCGTTCCGGAGTGAACTAGGCAACTCCACTGTGGCCTTAACTTGCCCGCGCAGATGAGCAGCCGACAGCTGGCCTCGCGGTGCGGCAGTGCGCACCACCCTCCGGCTTGCTCACGGGCTATCGGCAGCTATGAAGTCGACTTCCTTACGTGGGGTAGATGCTGGGCCCCTTCGTGTAGGTGCGGCCGCTTGGCGTGGTCCAGCGGAACCAGCCTGGTGTTCCGGTTCCCTCGACTGTCCAGCCGGGTCGCTGCTTGTCCTTGTGGTCGCGGCGGCATACCGGTGCGCCGGTCGGGTAGCCGGGACGCGTTACCGCGTCCCGGCCCCCTCAGAACCGGACGTGCCAGTTTCCCGGCATCCGGCTCAAGCAAGCCGCTAGGGCGTTGCGGGCTGAAGTGCTGTGTTCCTGCGCTGGCGGGCGTGAGCCCGCAGGTTGCAGGAGGCGTGTATCAGGTTGATGGCAGTGGTGCCTGGTCCGGTGGGCTGCTGGGTGCCGGGCGTGCTGGCTGCGCGCGGGAGGCGGCGGCGGGTGACGCCGAGCCACCAGTTTTCCCATTCCTGGGGGGAACCGGGCAGGTGGCCGGGTTCGAGGAGCCGGTCGCCGCATAGCGGGCAGCGGTAGCCTTGCCTGCGGAGCAGGTCCTGGGTTGCGCTGTCCAGCGGTGTGCCGTGCTTGTCCCGCCGGTATCTCCAGTAGCCTGCCAGGCCGGGGTCGTCAGGGGAGGCCCTGCCCGCGACCATGACATGCCGGACGATTCCCGTCCAGGCGTGCTTGACCAGGTAGGTCCCGGTGTCTTTGTCGCCGAAGACCCAGCGGTCGTTCCTGGACGGGCAGAACTTGCCGTAGTACTTCCTGACGATCCAGGTCGCCGGCTTGTTCCGGTGGTGGGCGTTGCGCGCCCACTTGAAGGTGAGCTGCCATGTGTAGTGGCTTAGCTTGGAGAACACCTCAGCTGAGACCACACCCCGGTAGTAGGCCGTCCAGCCCCGGATGATGGGGTTGAGCGTGGCGGTGACCGCCCTCGCGTTGGAGCCGCGCAGCCTGCGCATCTCGCCCGCGAGCCGTTCCCGGTGTTTCCTGATGGCCGCCTTGGATGGCTTGATCAGCAGCTTGCGGCTGGGGTAGCGGCGCAGGCTGAAGCCGAGGAAGTCAAATCCCTGGGTGAGGTCCACGATGTGTGTCTTGCCCTCGTTCAGGGACAGGCCCCGCCCGGCGAGCCAGCCTTTGAGCCGTTCCCGTACGCTCTCTGCCTGCTGCCGGGTGAAGCAGCAGACCACGAAATCATCGGCGTACCTGACCAGGACCGGGGAGTCATCCCGCACGTGATCGGCGTGAACGCCGCCGCGGTAGCGGACTCCGGCGGCCTCCTCAAGACCATGCAGCGCGACATTCAGCAAGACGGGACTGATGATCCCGCCCTGGGGGGTCCCCTCCGTGGTAGGAGCGAACCCCTTGCCTGCCTCGAACACGCCCGCCGCCAGCCAGCCCGCGATCATGTCCCTGGCGGGGAACGACCCGAGCTGGGCGAGAAGAAAGGAATGATCGATCTTGTCGAATGCGGCAGTCAGATCCGCGTCCACGATCCACACCCGCTTGGCCTTGCCTTTCAGCACTCCATACAGCGAGCTGACCGCGTCCTGGCACGACCGTCCCGGCCGGAACCCGTACGATCTGGGCTCGAACCGGGCTTCCCACTCCGGCTCCAGCGCGTTCTTGACCCGCGCCTGATGGACGCGGTCCATGATCACCGGTATGCCGAGCGGCCGCTGCTTACCATTGGCCTTGGGGATATACACCCGCCGCACCGGCAGGGGCTGCCAGGTGGCGATGGACTGGTGCACCCGCACCGCCACCGTCATCCGGGCCGGGCCATCCAACGCGACCAGCCCGTCAACCCCGGCCGTCGCGCGGCCAGCATTGCGCTGGGTCACCTGCCGCACGCTGACCAGCGTGTTCGACCATGACCGCAGCATCATCTTCTGCAAGTTCCTGACTTTAGGCCAGTCACCGTCCCGCGCCGCCGTGAAGATCCTGTGCCGCAGCTGCGCTACGTTGCCCTCATGGACCCGCCAGCTGATGGCGTCCCATTCCAGCCCGTCCTCCGGTCCGTTCACCATCGCTGGCGCCTAACTTGCCCTTCGGTTCGGTTCACTGCCCTGGCACCGAGCCCTCACAGGCTCACCTGGCTCGCGTCAGCTCCCTTTCGGGCCCGGCATCGCCGGTATCCGGCCGGTTATCCACGACCCCGCCCCTGGAGGGGGAACGGCCCGCTGCCATGGTTTCCCGCTGCCTTTCAGCCGCCGGCATTCGCTTCCCGGCCATCCTGTCCCGCCTGGGATTCCGCCCCTCTTACGATCGGCCTACCGGCACCAGGTACCGGACCATGACGGGGTTTCCACGTTCCGCACACGCGAGTAACGACCGGATTGGGCGCCCTCTCTACCCCGGGACCAGCGGTGCTCCACACGGACGGGTGCAATCCCCGGCCGCCGCCTGCCGCCTCACAACGGCAACGGTCCTGTGCCCCGGCACCGGAACCATCATCTATCCGGGGCTGCTGCCTCACGAGACATCGATCAAGGGTTCACATCATTCACCCGCCCGGCCTTCCCCTCACCCGTAGCCCCCGGATGACTCGGGCACCCTTAGGCTTTACCCCTGGGCTCCGCACCCACGCGAGCAGGACCCGCGCACGCACGCCAGGGCAGGGACAGGCTCAGAGCACAAGCCTGGAACAACGCCACCGGCTCTACCTCATACCGGTCCTCCAATCTGCGAGTTCACTCGCAACATGTGCGACCTCGTGTCGCACTTGCACAAACATGTGATCCCGTCCTGGTCGTAGGGTTGGGAGTGCTCGTAGTCGCATTGGAATCCGGGCCGTCGGCAGGCGGGATGGGTGCAGGTCTGGTTGAGTACCGCGGTCAGGTGCTTGAGGTGCTTGCCGGGGTCGTGCCCGGCGGCCTGGTGGCGGTGGTCACACGGTCCGGTGAGGTCCTCGAATTCGAAGATGATCTCCCGGCCGTGGTGGGTGTACCGCCAGGTGCCGGGACTGCCCGGCGGTCCGCGGTGGTCCAGCGTGAGCCGGGGCGGCCCGGTGCCTGGTGGGTGTCCGCCGGGTTCAGGTTGCCGGGTGCGGACGTGTGAGGCCGGTCTGCCGCAGGCGTGGGCGGCGGGCCGTCCGTCGGCGTCGGTGAGGGTGAAGTCGTAGGCGGTCGCGGTGTTCCGGGCGGCTTCGCCGGCCAGGTCTCTGACCAGGTCGGGGTCGATCGGGCCGGTGCCGCGCAGGATGCCGGGCCGCCCGGCCATGCCGGTCAGCGTGGCCACCGGCGCGGTCAGGTGGATCCGGGCGGCGATACCGCCACCCGGGCCGCCGCCGGGCCCGTTGCCGCAGGTACACGAGCCGCCTGGCGGCCCGTTCCCCGGCCCGCCCGGCCGCGGTCCGCG
>JAFARZ010000362.1 GCA_019245115.1 Streptosporangiaceae bacterium
CGGCCCGGCGGTGGCGGCCGGCCCGGCGGTGGCGGCCGGCCCGGCGGTGGCGCTGGCCCGGCGGAGCCCGGCCCTGTGCCCTCCCGATGACTACGATTTCCTGAGCCGAAAATATTTTCAGCTCAGGAAACTGGCTTCAAAGAGACAGCACGTCTCCGGCTGAGTCCGCGCCGGATCTACGAGGCAAACCGGGGCAAACATAACCGGTCGCGGCACTGGCAAAACTGGAATGCGCGCCGGCCAGCGTGGTGAACTGGTGAGCTACGCGTATCGCCGCATAACGGGCACGGGGGCCGTCGTTTTGCGGAAGATAGGGGCCTCGTGGAGGAAAAGGTGCCGGAAACCGGCGCCATTTCTTCCGTGAGGCTTTTTTCTTCCGCGTCGTCGCGTGCACGCGGCGGCCGCATAACGGAGCAGGGAGCGGCTTCAATCTCGCCTATTGAGAATGGTTGAACCGTGTTAGGCTGGCAGTCGGCCCGCCATGCGATCAACTGCGGCGGTGATGCAGTTGAACGAGGTATGTTTGCTCGTCTGGCCAGGGCTTGGTTACTCTTCTGTCGGTTAGGGAATCCGGTTCCCGAAATGATATGACGACCTGGAGAGGGGAAGCGGTGGGTTACAAGTTCTCGTTGGTGCTTAGCCGGGAGATTACTGACGGCGAATCGATCATCCTGAAAGAGGCTGGTTGCTCAACTGCGGTTTTCGGAATCGATTCGCTTCCGACCAACGCTGACACGACCGTCACTAAGATGGATTTCGATGACACCATTTCGCCAACGCTTGCCGAGGCGATTGAGTCAGCTCTTGAAGCCGTTAAGAGCGTGCCGGACCTCAGCGTTCCTGGCCTCACCGTTCCGGCTCAGCCGGCCGGCCCGGTGGCCGAGGAGTCCAAGGTAGTGGCCGGTGAGATGATCGAAGAGGTCGCCGCCGAGGTGGTAGCGGAAGAGCCAGCTGGGAAGGCGACGGTCAAGAAGACCACCCGGAGGGCGAGCACCAGGAAGAAGGTCGAGGTTTCCGCCGAGGCCGACTGACCGTACGTTTGCCGCATGACAAACGTGTCCATTGAGCTTGTCCGATAGCGCAGGCCTTCCGAGCCTAGGCCACCTCATATTCTGGATAGCAGGAATGGCAGACGCTAGATGGCGAACGAAGAAAAGCTTCGCGATTATCTCAAAATGGTCATCGCTAACTTGCGTCAGGCTAACCAACGTGTCCGTGAGCTAGAAGAACGCGACCAAGAGCCAATAGCGATCGTAGCGATGGCGTGCCGCTTTCCTGGCGGGGTGGAAGATCCAGAAGATTTGTGGCGGCTGGTGGCGGAGGGAAAGGACACCATCGCAGGGTTCCCCGGCGACCGCTGCTGGGATGCGGAGGATATATATGACCCCGCACTCGGCCGTGACGGCACCTCGCATGTGTACGAGGGCGGCTTTGTCTACGGCGCGGCCGAGTTCGACGCGGGGTTTTTCGGGATCAGCCCGCGGGAGGCGCTGGCCATGGATCCTCAGCAGCGATTGCTGCTCGAGGTGTCCTGGGAGGCGCTGGAGCGGGCGGGCATAGATCCGCTGTCGCTGCGCGGCACGCAGGCGGGGGTGTTCGTCGGCGCCTTCTCCTCTGGTTACGCGGCGGACCTGCCAGAAGCCATGGAAGGCTACCTGCTCACCGGCAGGGCGACGAGCGTGATTTCCGGCCGGGTCGCGTACGCCCTCGGGCTGGAAGGGCCCGCGATGACGGTAGATACCGTCTGCTCGTCGTCGCTGGTGGCGCTGCACCTGGCCTGCCAGGCGCTGCGTTCGGGCGAGTGCGCTCTGGCGCTGGCCGGCGGCGTGACGATCATGTCCACTCCGGAGGTCTTCACCGAGTTTTCGCGGCAGCGAGGATTGGCCGCCGATGGGCGGTGCAAGTCGTTCGCGGCGGCCGCCGATGGGACCGGATGGGGTGAAGGCGCGGGGATTCTGGTGCTGGAGCGGCTGTCCGCCGCGCGGCGCAACGGACACCAGGTGCTGGCCGTGGTGTCAGGCAGCGCGGTTAACCAGGACGGCGCGAGCAATGGTCTCACCGCGCCAAACGGGCCGTCGCAGGAACGTGTCATCTGCGCGGCGCTGGCCAATGCCGGGCTGTCCGCGGCGGATGTCGATGTCGTGGAAGCGCACGGGACAGGGACCCGGCTGGGGGACCCGATCGAGGCCCAGGCGCTGCTGGCGGCGTACGGGCAGGACCGGCCGCGGGACCGGCCGCTGTGGCTGGGATCGGTGAAGTCGAACATCGGACATACACAGGCCGCGGCTGGGGTGGCGGGGGTAATAAAGATGGTGCTGGCGCTCCGGCATCAACTGCTGCCGCGGACACTGCACGTAGATGAACCCTCCTCGCACGTGGACTGGTCAGCGGGAGACGTGCGGCTGCTGACCGAGGCGGTGCCCTGGCCCGGCGGCCGGGAGCGGACGCGCCGGGCCGGAGTGTCCGCGTTCGGGATCAGCGGCACAAATGCCCACGCGATCGTGGCAGAGCCTCCTGATCCCGGCGATGACGGCGACCCCGACGAACCGGCGCCCGCGGTGCCTGTACCCGCGGTGCCTGTACCCGCGGCGCCCGCGCTGGCGGGGGTGCTGGCCTGGCCGGTATCTGGCCGCACGGCGGCTGGGCTGCGCGCTCAGGCGCGGCGGCTGGTGGCGCACCTGGCCGGGCATCCAGAGCTGGACCCGGCCGATGTGGGGTGGTCGCTGGCGGCGACCCGATCGGTGTTCGAGCACCGGGCG
Organism: Streptosporangiaceae bacterium; assembly: GCA_019245115.1. Lineage (GTDB taxonomy): Bacteria > Actinomycetota > Actinomycetes > Streptosporangiales > Streptosporangiaceae > JAFARZ01. The sequence continues at coordinate 2,760 of JAFARZ010000362.1, forward strand.
GTGGTGACTGGCGCGAGCGGGGAAGAGCTTTCGGCGGGGCTGGCCGCGGTCCGGGATGGCAGGTCGGCGGCGGGAGCGGTTACCGGAGAGGTCCGGCCCGGCGCGACCGGCCGGGTGGCGTTCGTGTTCGCCGGGCAGGGTTCACAGCGGGCTGGAATGGGCGCGGAACTGCACGCGGTCAGCGCGGTGTTCGCGGCGGCGTTCGACCGGGCGTGCAGGCTGCTGGAAGCCGAAACCGGAGTGCCGGTAAGCGAGGTGGTGCTCGGGGACCCGCGGGCGGAAGACGAGCGGGCGGATCAGACATTGTTCGCGCAGGCCGGGCTGTTCGCCGTGCAGGTAGGCCTGGTGGCGCTGCTCGCCGGGTGCGGGATCACCCCAGACGCGGTCGCTGGCCACTCGGTCGGCGAGATCGCCGCGGCGTATGCGGCCGGCGTCCTGTCGCTCGAGGACGCGTGCGCGCTGGTGGCCGCGCGGGCGCGGCTGATGCAGGCACTGCCGGGCGGCGGGGCGATGACCGCGATCGCCGCCACCGAGACCGAAGCAACCACGGCCCTGGCGGACCTGGCCGGACGAGCGGGCATCGCTGCGGTGAACGGCCCGGAGTCGGTGGTGATCTCCGGTGACGCGGACGCCGTCGGCCAGGTAGCGGAGGGGTTCGCGGCCCAGGGCCGCCGGGTGCGGCAACTGCGGGTCAGCCACGCGTTTCACTCGCACCGGATGGATCCGATGCTGGACGAACTCGGCCTGGTGGCGGCAGGGATAGCACATGGGCCGCCGGATATCCCGTGGGCGGGCGCGCTGACCGGGGAGCTGATCACCGACCCGGGACCGCATTACTGGGTGGCGCAGGCGCGGGACCCAGTCCGGTTCGCGGACGCGGTCGCGACGCTGGCCGACCAGGACATTTCGACGTTCATCGAGATCGGCCCGGACGGGACGCTGTCCGCACTGGGCCCGGCCGCTCTAGGTGAAGACCGCTCGAAGTTCGTGCCGATGCTGCGCCCAGGCCAGCCTGCCGTGGCGGCAGTGACAGCGGCGCTCGCCGCCGCACACGTCCAGGGCGTGACGGTCGACTGGACCGCGGTCATGACCGGCGGCCACCGCGTCGACCTGCCCACATATGCCTTCCAGCGCCAGCGGTACTGGCCCGATTCGCCGCCGTGGCGGCGGCGAGAGCGGGATATGCCGGTGACTGCGCTGTGGCGATACCGGACCGCGTGGGATCGGGTTCCAGAACCCGATCCTCCGTTGCTGTCTGGGACGTGGCTGATCCTGATCCCGGAAGGGCGGTCGGCCGCGGTCGCCGGAATCAGGTACGCGGCGGCGATGGCCGTCCGCGGTGCGGAGGTCATCCTCAGCACGGTCCCCGCCGCGGCGGACCGCGCGGCGCTGACCGGTCAGATCGTGCGGGCACTGGCCGGGGCGTCAGCGGCGGGGTTGCTGTCGCTGCTGGCCCTGCGGGAGACGTCGGCGCCCGCTTTCCCGCACGTGGCCGGAGGACTGGCGGCGACGCTGGCTCTGCTACAGGCGCTGGGCGACGCCGACGTCGAAGCACCGCTATGGGTGCTGACCACCGGAGCGGTAGCGGCAGATGCGCGCGAGACGGTTGCCAGCCCGGTTCAGGCGGGGGCATGGGGGCTGGGCCGGGTGGCGGCCCTGGAGTACCCGGATCGGTGGGGCGGGCTGGTCGACGTTCCCCCGGTACCGGACGAGCGGACCGCGGCACGGCTGTGCGCGGTACTGGCCGGTTGCGGAGAGGACCAAGTCGCGATACGGCCGTCCGGCATCTTGGCCCGGCGGCTCGCTCGTGCCCCGCTGCCCCAAACCAGCGGGGAACCGTGGATGCCGCGCGGCACCGCGCTGGTGACCGGCGGGACCGGGGCAATCGGCGGGCATGTGGCCCGGTGGCTGGCCGGGCGGGGTGCACCGCGGATCGTACTGGCCAGCCGTTCGGGCCCCGTCGCGCCAGGGGCCGCGCCGCTGGCCGCGGAACTGGCCGGCTCTGGTGCCGAGGTGAACCTGCTGGCATGCGACCTGGCCGAACGGGCCGGGCTGGCCGCCGTGCTGACCCGGATCGCCGCCGGAGGTCCGCCGCTGACCGCCGTGATGCACACCGCCGGTGCCGGGGAGGCCACCGCCCTGAGCGACTCCAGCCTGGGCGAGCTAGCCCGGGTGATGGCCGGAAAGGTCGTGGGCGCCAGCCACCTGGACGAGCTCACCGCAGGCCTGGATATAGAAGCGTTCGTCCTGTTCTCCTCGGTCTCCGCGACCTGGGGCAGCGGGCTCCAGCCTGGTTACGCGGCGGCGAATGCCTACCTCGACGGCCTGGCTGAGAACAGGAGATCCCGGGGACATTCCGCTCTCGCGGTGGCCTGGGGCCCGTGGCGCGGTGACGGGATGGGAGGTGCGAAGGTCGCGGAGCAACTACGGCGACGTGGTCTGCGGCCGATGGACCCGGATCTGGCTGTCGACATGCTCGGTCAGGCTCTCGATCACCGGGAGACGCTGCTGACCGTCGCCGACGTGGACTGGACGCGGTTCGTGCCGTCCTTCACGCTGCGCCGGCCCAGTCCGCTGATCGCCGGCTTGCCCGAGGTGCGGCAGGCCATGGCCGCTACGGACGGCGAGGCGGTCGGCGGCAGCACCCGCACCGCGCTGGCGGAGCGGCTGGCCGGTACGTCCGCGGGTGACCAGCGCCAGGCGATCCTGGATCTGGTGCGCGCCGAGGCGGCGACGGTGCTCGGTCACCGTGCGCCGGAGGCGATCGAGGCCGACCGCGCATTCTCCCAGCTCGGCCTCGATTCGCTGACCGCGGTGGAATTGCGCGCCCGGCTGGCCGCGGCGACTGGGCTGAGGCTGCCGGCCACGCTGGCGTTCGACCACCCCACTCCGGCAGCACTGGCCGATCATCTGCGGGCGGAGCTGCTGGGAAGCCCGGAGGAGGCAGTGGCTCCCGTGGGGACGGCGGTCGGCCCGGAGCAGATAGCGGAGCGGATAGCGGTCGTGGCGATGGGGTGCCGGTTCCCGGGCGGAGTCAGCAGCCCGGAGGGATTGTGGGAGCTGGTAGCGGCGGCCGGGGATGCGATCTCCGGGTTCCCCGCGGACCGAGGCTGGGACGCCGGCGCGGCGGAGGGCTCGTATGCGCGGCTGGGCGGGTTCGTGGCGCAGGCGGCGGAGTTCGATGCCGGGTTCTTCGGGATCAGCCCGCGGGAGGCGCTGGCCATGGACCCGCAGCAGCGGCTGCTGCTCGAGGTGTGCTGGGAGGCCGTCGAGCGGGCAGGCGTCCCCCCGCGATCGCTGCGCGGTTCCCGCACCGGGGTCTTCACCGGGACCAATGGGCAGGATTACGCCGAGCTCGTGGCGGCTGCCGCGGAGGGGCTCGAAGGGCATCTGATCACGGGGAGCGCCGCGAGCGTCATCTCCGGGCGGGTGTCGTACACGCTGGGCCTCGAGGGCCCGGCCGTTTCGGTGGACACGGCGTGCTCATCGGCGCTGGTGGCGCTGCACCTGGCGTGCCAGGCGCTGCGGGCGGGGGAATGCGATCTGGCCTTGGCTGGCGGGGTGACGGTGATGGCGACGCCCGGGGCGTTCGCCGGGTTCGCGGCACAGGGCGGGCTGGCATCGGATGGGCGGTGTAAGGCGTTCGGCGCCGGCGCGGACGGGACGGGGTGGGCCGAGGGCGCCGGGGTGGTGGTCCTGGAGCGGCTGGCGGACGCGCGGCGGAACGGGCACCGGGTGCTGGCGGTGGTCGCGGGCAGCGCGGTGAACCAGGACGGGGCGAGCAATGGCCTGACCGCGCCGAACGGGCCGTCCCAGCAGCGGGTGATCCGCGCCGCCCTGGCCAGCGCGCGGGTCTCCGCCGCCGAGGTGGACGCGGTCGAGGCGCATGGGACCGGGACCGTGCTGGGTGACCCGATCGAGGCGCAGGCCCTGATCGCGACGTACGGGCGGGGCCGGGATGCGGACCGGCCGTTGTGGCTGGGCTCGGTCAAGTCGAACATCGGGCACACCCAGGCGGCGGCCGGCATAGCGGGCGTGATCAAGATGGTGCTGGCGCTCCAGCACGGCACGCTGCCGCCCACGCTGCACGCCGGCGAGCCGTCCCCGCACGTGGACTGGTCGGCCGGGACGGTCCGGCTGCTGGGCGAGCCGGTGCCGTGGCCCGGCGGTCAGGAGCGACCGCGCCGGGCGGGGGTGTCCTCTTTCGGCATCAGCGGCACGAACGCGCACGCGATTCTTGAGGAACCCCCTGCTGAAGTTGGCGAGGGCTCGGGCGAGAAACGTCCGCTGGTGTCGGGTGCGTGGGCATGGCTAGTGTCGGGCGGGTCGGCGGGGGGTCTGGCCGGGCAGGCGGGGCGGCTCGGGGAGTTCGTGGCGGGGCGGCCGGAGGTGGATGTAGCCGATGTGGGGTGGTCGCTGGCGGTGACCCGGTCGGTGTTGTCGCATCGGGCGGTGGTGACCGGGACCGATCGGCAGGGTCTGGTGGCGGGGCTGGGGGCGGTG
>JAFARZ010000053.1 GCA_019245115.1 Streptosporangiaceae bacterium
TCCGAGCTCCGCTACGTCCGCGACGCGGGGGACCGGCTGGCGATCGGCGCCATGACCCGGCACCGCGATGTGGAGACCTCGGAGCTGGTGAGGCGCGAGGCTCCGCTGCTGGCCGAGGCCGCGGCCGGCGTCGGCGATCCGCAGGTCCGCCACCGGGGCACCATCGGCGGCAGCCTGGCCCACGCCGACCCGGCCGCCGACCTGCCCGCGGTGCTCCTGGCCGTGGAGGGAACGCTCACCGTCCGCGGGCCGCGCGGCGAGCGGACCATCCCCGCCGCCGACTTCTTCCGCTCCGCCTTCGAGGCGGCGCTGGAGCCTGAGGAGGTGCTGACGGAGGTCTCGATCCCCAAGGCGGCGGGGCGCGGCTGGGCCTTCGAGAAGTTCAACCGGGGCGCGACCGACTGGGCGACGGTCGGCGTCGCCGCGCAGGCGCGGAACGGCGGCGTCAACGTGGCCCTGGTCAACATGGGTTCCACGCCGCTTCGGGCGGCGGCCACCGAGGCCGCGCTGCGCCAGGGCGCAGCACCCGCCGAGGCGGCGGCGCTCGCCGACCGTGAAGCCGACCCCAGCAGCGACGTGGCCGCCAGCGCCGACTACCGCCGCCACCTCGCACGCGTCCTCACCAGGCGCGCCCTGGAGCGAATCGGCCGCCCCTAGAAAGACTTGCTTTCCTCCCCCCGCCGGGCGGCAATGCCGTCCACTTAAGCGATTTCGAGCGGGGGCCGAAGGCTTGACCCCGAGGAGCTGAAGGCGGGCACGAGACCGGCGATGATGTCAGGTGTCAAAGCCAACGTCATCGCTGAGGTCTCTATGCCCGTCACAGCATCATCGTCTATCCAGCGGCAGCCGTTCCAGCAGATGTTGGGGGTGGAGCTTCCCGCCCGCCAAGAAAAGCCGCCGGCGCCGCGACCGGCGCTGGACCTGGCGGAGCCCAAGCTCGGGTTTCGAAGGCTCAGCTTCGGGCTGCTCGAGACCCTGTGCCCACCCGAGCTGGTGGATCGAGTCATCAAGGAGGCGGGGAGGGAGGGCGAACGGAAGCGGCTGCTACCGCCGCGGCTGGTGGTCTATGCCCTGCTGTTGATGTGCCTGTCGGGGAGCATGGGGTACGGCCGGCTGATGCGGGAGGTGGCTACCCAAGCCGTGCCCTGGCAGTCGGCGGCCGGGCGCTCGGCGTTTGCGAAGGCCCGCATGCGACTGGGTTCGGAGGTGATGGAGGGGCTCTTCAGGGCCCTGGCCAGGCCCTTGGGGAATCAGAATCTGGACGCCGACTGGTGTTTCTGGCGCGGGCGCCGGGTGCTGGCGATCGACGGCACCACCTTCCCGCTGTCGGTCAACCAGGAGCTGGAGGCCGAGTTCAGCGGCCAAATCGCCAACGACAGTTCCCGGCGCCGGGTAGGGGTGCCCCAGGCCCGCCTGGTGAGCCTGATCGAGTGCGGCACCCGGGCGCTGCTGGCGGTCGCACTGGGTTCTTACCGGCAGGGCGAGGGCTCCTTGGCGCGGCAGCTGGCGAACGCCCTGGAGCCGGGCATGCTGGTGCTCGCCGACCGCTGCTTTCCGGCCAAACCGCTCTGGCTGCTCTACACCGCCAGCGGTGCCGACCTGCTCTGGCGGGTCAAAGGCAACCTCGCCCGGCGTCGCCTCTGCGAGTTGGGGGACGGCAGTTACCTGGTCAACTTCGGCAAGGGCCAGCCCCTCCAGCTCCGGGTTATCGAATACCGGCGCCAAGGTCATCCCGAGATCTACCGGCTGCTCACCAACCTGCTCGACCCGGTCGCGGCGCCGGCCCGCGAGCTGGCCCTCCTCTACAGCCAACGCTGGGAGATCGAGCTGGCCTGCCGGGAGCTCAAGTGCGCCCAGGCCGACCAGGCCCGGTTGCGTTCGAAGACCGCCGAGGGGGTGCGCCAGGAGATCTACGCCCACTGCCTGCTCCACACCCTCAACCGCCAGCTCGTCTATCGCGCGGCCACAACCACCTCTGAGCGCGACCCCGACCGGATCTCCTTCACGCTGGCCATGGATGTCCTCCACTTGAGCCTGCGACAGGTGAGGTCAGCAAGCCGGCGAGCCATGGTCGAACTCAGCCAATGGGCCATCAACCAGCTGATTGCCAGCGGCCCCCTCGTTCGACGGGCTCGCTCCTGCCCTCGGGCCGTCTACAGAAAGTTCGACCACTTCACCAACCGGGCCCATTGGGCAGCAGCCAAATCAACCCCCGCCCCCGCCCTCGCCATCATCCTCGGAGCGGCTTAAGTGGACGGCATTGCCGC
>JAFARZ010000194.1 GCA_019245115.1 Streptosporangiaceae bacterium
CGTGCCGTGTTCTGGCGTGCCGTGTTCTGGCGTGCCGCGCGGCTGGATGGCGCGGACCAGCCGATCCGCCTCGGCCCTGGTGTAGGCCTCGAGCCGGGCACGCACGGCTGCCGCCCGGAACGGCTCGGTGAACGGCGCGCGGTGCCGTACGTGCGTCGCGCCGTCCAGCGACAGCATGCTGGGACCGACCACCCGGGCCGTGGAGAACCGCGGGTCATCGACTGTGAAGGTCTGAGCGTCGCGTAGCACGCCGACCGCCTGCGGGTATCCGGCTACCAGCCATGCGCCCAAGGCCGGAACCCAGCTCACCGGGCCGTCCGCCCGGAGCCGCGCGATCACCGGATGGGGGTCGGCCTCCAGGTCGGCCAGCGTGACCTGCGTGGCCTTCATGTCCTGCGCGTCCTGCGCGTCCTGCGCGTCCTGAGTGTCCTGCGTGTCAGGAATCTCCTTTTGCCGGGGGGACGCGTCCCCCCGGATCCCCCTCATAACGGCTGGGCGGGAAGGGGTGCTGCTCGTCGATGCTCAGCAGCTCTCCCTCGTCGACCTCTCGGATGATCTCGGCGCGTTCTTCCTGGTATTGCTCGGTCTGGGTGAGATCGCCAGGTGGCACCGGATCATCGGTGGCCGGGGGAACCTCGTCGGGGTCGAAGTCGTCCAGGCCCGCCTCGACGCGTTCTTCCTCGGTCAGCCTGGCGAGCTGATCATCGTCCAGGCGGCCGGGCATGCCGCCATGCTCCCGGCGATCACGACGGAACTGGTCAGGTAGGTCGCCAGGCTGATCTTCAGGTAGTTCCGGCTGGCCGTCGGCCTGATCTGACATGCTGCCTCCCTGCGCTGATGGGTTGACGTCCAGGTTTCCGGTTGACGTTACCCATGCTGCCAGCAGCAGATCAGCCGCCTGCCAGCGGCACCACGCCATCCGGCGTGGCCAGGCAAATCATGCGGATGCGGGCATCTTGCGCTAGCGCCGCATCCCGCAGACGGCCGTGCCAGATCCGGTCCGCTGGGCCGGGTACCGGTGGCCCGGGCCGGGTCAGTGTGATTACCACCGACCCTCCGGGCTGGCTGCTGGCCAGCACTTCCGCGATGATCCAGCAGAGGTTCCCGACCAGCTCCGGATCTGGGTCGTCGGGCACGTCCTCGATCGGGACGATAACGGGCAGCGGTGCCTGGTTGCCGTCCAGGAAAAATAGCCACAAGCTCTGCCGGAAGCGGTGCGTCACATCGATCAGCTGCTCGACACGGAACAGTACGTCGCTGTCCGTATGCACCGGACTGGTCAGGGTGTCAGTGATAGGAGGAGTGACCATGAAGCTAGCGTGCCAGAAGAAGTTACTTATAGCTATAGTTCAATTACAATTTGTTGCAGCGGAGGACGGACGGCCCAGTTTGCTGGCGTCAGCATCGCTGCTGTTGCCAGACCCGCCACAGCGCCTGCGCCAGGGGAGAGGCAGCCATCGGTTTGCCGGGACTGGCCGCTACAGAGCTTGAAGATCTGGGGTACTCAGCGCGCCGATGGCGCCATCGATCGTGTCACCACGCGCCAGTGGCGCCTGCCGGGCGCGCGCCACTGGCGCCGTCGGCTCGGCCGCGGGTCCAGCCCGGACCGTTGCCCTCGCCTCCAAGTAGCACGGAAATTTCGTGCTACTTGGAAACTTACCCGCCGTATTCGTACATTTAATTTCCAGGTAGCACGGATGTTCCGCCTTAATGCTCATCCTGTTTCGCGGCTTACCGGACATTCGGAGCAATTCGGCAGCGGCATCGAAACCGTGACCACGATGCGAAGTTTAGCCGCGCGCACCCTGCGGGTGGCGGACCCTATCTTCTCGCGCTCAGTATATGTACGGCGGTTGCCGTGGGACGATGTTGGAAGATTAGAGCCTCGCGGAATATAGGGCGCCGGTTTCCGGCACCTTTTCTTCCGAGCGGCTCATATCTTCCACAGGATGCCTGGCCAACGTGCCCAGTATGCGATGATATGCGCAAGCTCACCCAGGCTGGCGGTACATCTCAGCCGAGGCTGCACGGGTGATATGGCCGGAAATGCATATTGATTCCCAGGAATGCCTGCACAGTCAAGAAAAGGTGCCATACGTCGGTAATCTGCTGCGCTAGCTAATCGCGGCAGCACTGGACAACAGCAGCACTGGACAACAGCAGCTGGCCAAGCGGCTTAGGTCTACCAGCATCGGACCATCGGGTGTGAAGGCGTGGCCGGGGCGCGAAGATCAAAGGGCGGTCTTCCATCAGCAACCAGCGGACCAGCAACCAGCCGACCAGCGGACCCCTTGATCGGCGGAGGCGACAGAGTAAAACTGACTGTCACGGCTTGCCGGACGATCGGCGCGATCCGGAGCGAGCGGTACGATCCGGGCGGCGAGGCGGGCCGGCGATGAAAACTCCAGGGAGGGGCGATGGGCCGTAAACAGCGGATTAGCTACGTGCCGCTTGAGGCGATGGATGAGGAGATGCGGGCCGAGATGGAGCGCTGCCAGCGCGAGGGCACTCCACGGCCCGAGAGCTCCGCGGTGCGCGCGCACGTTCCCGCCTGCTTCTGGGCTTTCGCGCGATCGTGGAAGGCGATATTCCGGAACGGGGTCTGCGATCACGCCATCAAGGAACTGTGCCGCGTTTACGTGTCGCGCTCGGTGAAGTGTGAGTACTGCGGAAACCAGCGCTCGGAAAAGGCCAGGGTGAACGGCCTGAGTGAGGCGCAGTACGACGACCTGCTCAATTTCGAGGCCTCGGCGAAGCTCGGAGAACGAGAGAAGGCCGCACTGGCCTACGCGGAGGCGATCACATGGCGGCTTGATCCCGGCGATGAGCTGTGGGATCGGCTGCACCAGCATTTTTCCGAGCCGGAACTGGTCGAGCTCGGCTGCTTCATAGCCCTCACGATGGGCCAGCAGAGCTGGTTGCGTCTCCTTGATATCGAGCACCACGAGGTGCTGCCCGGGACCGCCGCCTCGATGGCGCCCGGCTTCGGCACGCCGCAAGCGCTCGCCGAGTCGAAGGCATCACAGGACTACTGGGCGCGAAAGCCGGCGACATGACCGGGAGGGGGCATTCCGGCGCGACAAGAGGCTTGTCCCTCGAACGGAACAGTCAGCTACCTACTCAAGCTCAGCTACCTACTCAGCCAGGGCGCGCTGGGCCTGGTACTCGGACCGGTAAAACGCCGATAATGTACATTATGTAAAGTAGTAGGTTACCGACACCCCTCTGCCTGACCGCGGGGTTTGCTGGGAACAGGCCGCTGGAGTCCGACGCCGGCAGCACGGCCGCGGTAGATCGTTCCGCTGGTCACATCGCTCAAGATCCCGGGTCGTTACCCGGCTCCACCGGTAGCTGGACGGCGCCAGCGGCAACGGTCCCTCCCCCGCCGTCCGGCTGTCATGACTCTCAGCTCGCGCCAGATTGTGCCTGGCCTGACTCGCGTAGGGCGCCAGGACGAAGCGGGGTGCCGAGTACCTGGCTGACGAGCGTGCGGTGGGCGGCGTGCAGAGTGCGGACGGCTGCGGGCGTGAGGCCGGGCTTGACGGGAGGCTGGCCACCGCGGGGCCGACCGGGCTTGGTCGGGATCCAGAGGTGTCCGGGATCGCTGCCCTCCAGTTCGGCGATGATCGCCGCCCGGGCATTAAGCCACCGGGTCAGGACCTGTATGGTCCTCGCCTCCAGCGGGCAAGGGCCGTCGCCGAGCTCGACGCGTGCCTCGCCGTCCAGGTGCAGGGCGCTGACCTTGAGATGGGCCAGTTCAGGGACGCCTCGGCCGGTGTCGGCGACGAGCGCGGCGACGGCGGCGGTGCGCAGCACTGTGACGGCGTTCGCGTGGATAGGTCTGCGCAGGGCCAGATCATGCAGGAGTCGCTCGGCCTGGTCAGGGGTGAGAATGTCGCCGTGGACGGGTGGCTGGGTGTCGCGGCGGTGCGGCAGGCCGAGGAATTCGGCGAAGGCGTTGTAGGAATCGACGCGCACTCGCATTGAGTTGGGGTACGCAGCGGCATCGGGGCCGCGGAGGGTATTGCGTGTGCGCGTCTTGCCGGCGGCCGCGTCGGCAAGCCATGTATCGGCATGTACGGGCTCCAGCAGTTCGCCGACCGTGACCTCCGCCGAGTCAACGGCCTGCTGGACGTGGCGGAGGTACTCGTTGAGGTAGTGCCTGCGGATCCGCCGCGTAGTGACAGAGAACTGAAGGTCGGCCAGATGGCGGATGAACCGGTCAATGGCGTTCCGCGCCAACGTGCTCGCTTCCAGTACCGGCATGCCGCAACCCTACCGCATAGTGCTGATAACAGCAAGACGTGTCACGACAGAACGCCCCCCTCCCTGCTGCTGATTAAAGAAGGTCCGGGTCGGATCGATTTGTACCGAACCGGTTCGAGTTGATCCGACCCGGACTTGTGATCCACGAGCAGTCACACACAAACCCGTGTCAGCTTCACGCTTCTTGCTGTTATCAGCATCCACCACAAACCCCGAGTGAACGCTTCTCAGCTTCTCAAAAATCAGCTGGCTTCGCGCGCGGCCATACGCGCCTGTTCCAGCTGATCGATGCTGACCGGACCAGCACCCGGCAATCCCGCGCTCAGCCACGCCTGTTGCGCCCGCGCCACGTCGCCGCCGGCTTCCTGCAGCACCATCTTCTTCGCCATGGTGCTGTTAAGGGCCCCGTCAGCGCCGAGGTCCATCAGATGGGCCAGCATCCGGACCGACTGGTTCCCGGGCCCGGCCTTCCGCTCGTTGTACCGGTAGACAAGCACCCACCGCCCCACCAGGCCGTGAGCTCGTTCGATCAGCGTTCGTCCCCGGTCGGTGTCCTTCTGTTCGGTGCGGATCGACTCGCTCTCACCCGAAGGCAGGCGCAGTGTCAGCTGCCCGCGACGGCTCGACTCCTCGATCTCGACTTTCTCCAGGAACGCGATGAAGGTGCGTGCTGACTCAAGCCGCTCGATATCCTGCCTAGCCTGCTGAGCGATCAGGTGCAGGTCCACCGTAAGGCTGTGCACCCGGCGACCCCAGGCAGCCTCTTCACCAGGCGGGCAGGGGCCCGCGGCCTGGGCCGCCGCGATGACGAGGCTGTAGTGGGTGTTGTCCACGCCGCCCATTATTGCCCGCCGCGGCCCGTTACCCGGGGATAGGCGAGCGCGCCACGGGAAGGCGTAACCGCATGACCAGGTCGCTGCCATCGTCCCGCGTAGTCGCCGCGGGGTTCGTCATAATCGCGCTCATCATCTTCGGCGTGACCTATCTCGCCTTCCGGGCGTCCTCGCGGCCCGCGCCGTCCCACGTCGCCTCGCTGCCAACGTCAACGTCAACATCAACGCGAACGCCAGCGTCGGGCCGCGGCAGCGCCACGCTTGACGTCATCAGCGGGATGCCCGTCCTGACCATCCGGACCGGCAACCTCGGCGGCACGCTGCTGCGGGTCACCACCCCGGACGATGCACCGGTCCGCCCTGTACTCCGCGGAAACGAAGCCAAGCAGGCGGTACAACTGTCGCTAGCCTCCGCCCACGAAGCTGACAGTCACGACCAATCCGGCGGAACGGACCAGCAGCAGGACTCGGCATACACCGTCAGCGTCGTGCTCAACTCGGCAGTCGTCTGGAATCTGAACCTAGGCGGCGGCACTGACAAGACCATCGCCGACCTGCGCGGGGGCCGGGTGAGCGCGGTCCAGATTACCGCTGGTTCGGACATCGTAGACCTGGCCCTGCCGAGGCCCGCCAGCGGCGCGCGCGCCGTCCCGCTACGGCTGGCGGGCGGAGCGAGCCAGTTCCTGGTCACCGTGCCCAGCGGCGTACCCACGAGGATCGCGGTTGGCGGCGCGGGTGAGGTGACGGTCGATACCCGCGACTGGACCGGCGTGGCGGGCGGCACGCTGATCACTCCGCCGGACTGGGCGACGGCGACGGCCCGCTACGACATCGACGCCACGGCCGGAGTCTCCCGTCTGCTGGTCCGCACCAGGTAGCAGTTCCCCTGCGGCAGTCCCGGCACGAGTCCCCTGGGGCGGCCACGCTTCTTGCTGTTATCACAAAAACCGACCCCCACGGCAGCAAAACCGACCCCGGCGCGCGCACATGAAATCATGGATGGGTGCTAGGCACCGTGACCACATTGCGCCGTTACCCGGTCAAGTCGATGCTCGGCGAGGAGATTGCCAGCAGCGAGGTGACCCCCAGCGGCCTGGCCGGCGACCGCGGGCTGGCGCTCATCCACCGCACGACAGGCCGGGTGGCCAGCGCTAAAAACCCGAGGCTGTGGCGTGCGCTGCTCACCCTCACCGCGCGGAGCGCGGACCCGGCGGCCCGGGCCGCGGACCCCGCGGTGAGTATCACGCTCCCGGATGGCCGGACCGTCAGGAGCACCGACACGGATGTCGATGACATACTGTCGCGGTTCCTCGGCCAGGATGTGACGCTGACCGCCGAACCGCCGCCCGGCGCGGCGATGGAGCACGCCGACCCCGACCAGGTGATCCGCGACGGCGTCACCGCTGCGGCGGACATCAGCCTCGTCCAGATCAGCGCGGGCGCGCCGCCCGGGACTTTCTTCAACTTCGCCCCGGTGCACATCGTCACTACCTCGACGCTCGACCAGATCGCGAAGCTGAGCCCGGATGGCACGGCCGACGAACGACGCTACCGGCCCAACATCGTGCTGAGCACGCCCGGTCACGATGGGTTCACGGAAAACGAATGGCTATGCCGGGATCTGGTCGTGAGTGACAGTGACCTGCTCCTCCGCGTCGTGGCCCGTACCCCGCGATGCGCGGTGCCGACGCTCGCCCACGGTGAGACCATCCCCCGCAGCGCCGCCGCGCTGAGGGTGGTGGCGGACCATAACCGCGTCCTCCCCCGCGAGCACTCGACCGCCCCGGAGCCTTGTGCCGGCGTCTACGTCCAGGTCATCCGCCCCGGCCGGATCGCCGTCGGAGACACCATTTCGCTGCGGTGAGACCCGCGCGAGGTCCGGATTGAACTAGACTGGAAGCGTGAATACCTTCGGACGCCAGGTGATGATGCCCCGCTTACGGGGCCAGCCACGACGTCCGCTTCCGAGGCCCTGATTACCGGGGCCTCGACGCCTGTCCGGAGCCCCATGGAGGTTCCGATGCACAGCTATATCACCACCACGATCCCTTACGTCAACGCCCGCCCGCACATCGGGTTCGCACTCGAGCTGGTACAGGCGGACGTCCTGGCCCGCAGCCGGCGCGCCCGCGGCGACAAGGTCCGCTTCCAGGCTGGCACCGACGACAACTCGCTGAAAAACGTGCTGGCCGCCGAAGCCGCTGGCCAGGAAGTTCAGAAATTCGTTACGACGAACGGGCTGGCGTTCCTCGAACTGGGACCAGCCCTCACGCTCAGCGTGGATGACGTCATCAGGACCAGCAGTGACCCGCGTCACCGCCCGGGTGTCGAGAAGCTGTGGCGCGCCTGCGCCGATTCCGGCGATCTCTATCTCAAGCAGTACGAAGGCCTCTACTGCACCGGATGCGAGCAGTTCTACTCCCCCGCGGAGCTCCTCGATGGCCGCTGCCCGGAGCATCTGGCCGAGCCGGAGCGGGTCGCCGAGGAGAACTGGTTCTTCCGGTTGTCCCGTTACGAGGATCAGCTCCGGTCGGCGATATCGTCCGGGCGGCTGCGGATCGAGCCAGCCGGGCGGCGTAACGAGGTCCTGGCGCTGATCGACGCGGGCCTCGAGGACTTCTCCGCCTCCCGGCCGGCCGCTCGCGCCCGGGGCTGGGGCCTCCCGGTACCCGGCGACCCCAGTCAGGTGATCTACGTCTGGTGGGACGCACTCGGCAACTACATCACAGCTCTCGGATACGGTTCGGATCCCGCGGAGTATCAGCGGTGGTGGGCCGGTGACGGCCGGCGGCTTCACCTGCTTGGCAAGGGCGTGCTCCGGTTTCACGCCGTGTACTGGCCGGCCATGCTGCTGTCGGCCGGCCTGCCGCTGCCGACCGGCATCTTCGTGCACGACTACCTGACCGCCGGCGGCCGCAAGATCAGCAAGTCGGCGGGGGCCACGGTCCCCGGCCCCGCGGAACTGGCCGCCACCTACGGCGCCGACGCGGTGCGCTGGTGGCTGCTGCGTGAGGTGCCGAGGGCCGGCGACGCCGACTTCACCGTGGAGCGGATGATCGCCCGCGCCGACGACGAGCTGGCCAACGGCATCGGCAACCTGGTGAACCGCGTGGTGGCCATGATCCACCGGTACCGCGACGGCCGCGTGCCCGGCGGCGGGCAGCCGCTGACGTCATACCGCGACGTCGCCGGCCGGGTGGACGCTGCGCTGGCGGGCTTCGACTTCCGCGCGGCCACGGAGGCGGTCTGGACCGTCGCCGGCCAGGCCAACCGTTATGTCAACGAGGTCCGGCCCTGGGAGCTGGCCCGCCGGCCGGACTCCGCTCGTCAGCTCGATGCGGTGCTGCATACACTGCACGCGACCTGCGCGGTGCTGGCCGCTGAGCTGGCCCCGTTCCTGCCCGGCGCCGCGGCCCGCCTCGACGCCCAGCTCACGCCCGTCGACGACGTACTCCCCGCCGCCACACCGGTCTTCCGGCGGCTGCGCGATAACGTCTTCGGGTGAGCATTTACCGTCACCCCGGCACGGTCCTCACCGACCACTATTTCCTCGTCCCGCTCGACCACGACCATCCCGATGGCGACCAGATCGAGGTGTACGCCCGCGAGGTGGTCGCCACGGAGAAGGCCGGTGACGCCGGCCTGCCGTGGCTGCTTTTCCTGCAAGGCGGTCCGGGGGCCGCGGCGCAGCGGCCGCTGGGACGCGACGCATGGCTCGACCGGGCTCTCGACGACTACCGGGTGCTCCTGCTCGATCAGCGCGGCACCGGTCGCTCCTCCCCCGCCAGCCGCCAGACGCTGGCCCGGCTCGGCGCGGCCAAGGCGCAGGCCGGGTACCTGGCTCACTTCCGGGCCGACAGCATCGTGCTGGACGCCGAGCTGATCAGGCGGAACCTGACCGGCGGTGAGCCGTGGAGCGTGCTCGGCCAGAGTTTCGGCGGCTTCTGCACGGTGAGCTACCTGTCGTTCGCCCCGCACGGCCTGCGTGAGGCGTTCATCACCGGCGGCCTGCCCGGGCTGACCGCCACCGCGGACGAGGTGTACCGCCTCACTTACCCCAAGGTCGCGGCGCGGACCGCCGCGCACTACGAGCGCTACCCAGACGACGTGGAACGGGTCCGGGAACTGGGCGGCCACCTGTCCCGGCATGACGAGCGGCTGCCGGACGGGGCGCCGCTGACGGTGCGGGCGCTCCAGTCCATCGGCCGCATGCTCGGCACGAGCACCGGCAGCCACCAGTTGCACTACCTGCTGGAAACCGCGTTCACGCCCGACGGTGAATTGTCTGACGTGTTCCGCTACCAGCTGCAGGCCCTGCTGAGTTTCGCCGCCACGCCGCTGTACGCGCTGTTGCACGAGCCCTGCTACGCCCAGGGATCGGCGACCAGCTGGTCCGCCCAGCGCATCCGGGCCGAGTTCGGCGAATTCGACGCCGCCCGCGCGCTGGCGGACGACGATCCCGTGCTGTTCACCGGCGAGATGATCTATCCCTGGATGATCGGCGCCGATCCCGTCCTCCGTCCGCTACGGGAGGCCGCTGACCTCCTCGCCGGACGCGACGACTGGCCGCCGCTGTACGATCCGGCCCGGCTGGCCGCCAACGAGGTCCCGGTCGCCGCCGCGGTGTACTACGACGACATGTACGTCCCGCGTGAGCTGTCCCTACCAACCGCCAGTGCCATCAGCGGCCTGCGCCCCTGGATAACCAGCGAATACGAGCACGACGCCCTCCGCGTCAGCTCGGGCAAGGTCCTGGACCGCCTGATAGCCATGGTCCGCGGCGCCACATGAAGCCGCGCCCGCGAGCGCGGCGGAATACTGCCCGGAGTGAGTTTCTACGTCATGACCCTGGACAGTCATAAAGTCTCGAACCGCCCTGCCTCAGGGAGCCATGATGATTCAAGAGGCTCGCGTCGAATTCCGTATACTTGGGCCACTCATGGTACAAGTAGTAGGCGGCGCCAATCTCGCACCTGCCAGTGCGGCGCCACGCCATCTGCTTGCGGTTCTCGCGCTACACATTGGCCGCCCGGTACCTCGGTCGTATCTATGCGACGCCCTCTCTCAATCTGGCGCGGCACTCGCGCCCAGCACCGTCCGTGCGATCGTAGCCAAGCTGCGGAGACGTCCTGAATTCATGGCGACCATCCGTACGTCGGCACATGGGTATCTCCTCTCCGACGAAGCATGTGTTACCGATCTTGATTCATTCCGTAATTCCCTGAACGATGGCCGCAAATACCTTGGCGAAGATCCCGGGCATGCCGAATCGTGCCTGCTCTATGGACTGTCGCAGTGGCGTGAACCGCACCTCGCGTGCCTGCCGCGGACGCCACCGACTGAGCCGGTACTCCTGCAGCTTGCCGAGGAGCACCGTGAGGCCGTCAACCTGCTCGCTGACGCACAGCTCGCGCTGGGCAAGCATCAGCAGCTCATTGGACCGCTCCGGGCGATGACCCGGCATTATCCGCTGGACCAGCACTGCTGGGTGCAGCTCATGGCCGCCTTGTATGCGGTCGGGCGCCATTACGAGGCATTCACTGCCTATGAGGAACTGCGCCGGGTCACCGCGGAAGCGAGCGGCACCGACCCATCTCTGGAAGCACAGCAACTCCACCAGCGGATGCTGGACGCCGATCCTGCGCTGGAGTACAGAGCGCGGAGGTGATGCCGGCGGCCGGCCGCATCTGTCCGGCTCAGCCGGCCGCGCCGGTCCGGTGCGCCTGCCGGTACCGCCGGGCCTTCATCAGGTTGCCGCAACTCTCCATGTCACACCAGCGACGCTGACCTTGCCGGGACTTATCCAGGAAGAGCAGCGAGCAGTCGGGCCGCCCGCATTCGCGCACCCGGGACCGCCACGGCCCGGATAGCAGGTCGATCGCATCTCCTGCCACCACCGCTAGGCCTGCCTCGGCAGGCTTGCCGGCATCCAGCCACGCGGACCGGGCATCCGGCCCCAGCACCGACGCGAATCCCGGCCGGGCGGCCCAGTCATTGACGATCACGATGTCCGCGGCCTGGGGGTTTTCCCCGGTCGCTGGATGCACCAGCCGGCGGATCGCCGCCCGCAGCTCATGGGCGGCGGCCAGCACCGCGCCGTCGGGCATGGCCGATGCGCGCGCGACCGCGGCGTCGCTCCCCGGGATAGCCAGTTCAACCCACCGGACCAGGTCAGCGGGCGTGGCGAGCCGCTCGATCGGATCGCGGTACTGAGCACCGAGGGTGGCCGCGAAATCCAGGCAAAGCCGCCCGCCGCGGAACCGGAATGCTTCCGCCGTCATGCTTCCCTCCCCAGTCTGGTCACAAGCTTAGCCCGGAGTCCGGGCGCTCTCCCTCAGCTATTGCCCTTGGACAGCAATCCTCCGGTGGTCTCGAGTTCCCCAGCTGACGATGTCATCGCGACCCATCCCAGTGTGGTGGCGATCACAGCAACGATTCCAGAGAGGAACCACACATTCGAGCCGATGTGATTGTAGATGGTGATACCAATAACCGGCCCCACCGCCATGCCGGCGTTATACACACTGTTTGCCGCTCCGATGTAGCGTCCGCGCAGGTGATCTGGGCCGGCTTGGGCCGGATAACTCTGGAGAAGCGTCGGATACGCGATTAGCTCACCCGTGGTCCACACCAACGTGCCTACGACAAGTACGGCGTAGCCCGCCGGCAACCCGAACAATGTCATGCCGATTCCGGTGAGTGCGACACCCGCCAGGATCGGCGTGCGAGTCGCGAGCTTCTGCACCTGTTTGGTGACGAATAGGCCACATGTCACCACCATAAACCCGTTGAGTGCCAGCAGTATGCTGTAGTGGAACGTATTGTACATCCTCTCGACCATAAGCGGTAGTGTCGACAAGGACTGCACGTAAATGAGCGTGGTGAAGAATATAGCGCTCAGGTAGAATAGATAGCTCCGGTCGCGCAGGATTACGAGGTAACTGACCCTGGCGCCATTGCCAGCCGTTTTCCTGGTCGGCGTGGAGACGTTCCGCAAGGCCAGTGCTACGATCACTGCGTAGGCCAGGATCGTGATGCCCTCGGTCACGAATAGCAGCGTCCATGAAATTTCGATCATTAGCGCGGCAACCAACGGTGATATGGTCGTTGCCGCATTTACAGCGAGACGGTACATCGAGAAGATCATGATATGACGAGCCGGCGGGACGAGCCGGCTGAGCATGCTGCTCGACGCCGGCCTGTACGCCTGGCAGGAGACACCGACTGCCGCCACTATGACGACAAGGAGAGCGTAGTTCCTAAGATAGAGAATCGAAACTGTCAGGACCGCAGTTCCCGCCATCGTCAGGACAATGGTGCGCCTCGGACCAATCCGGTCTGATAGCCAGCCTCCGACCAGGACGCCGAAGATCGATCCCGCGCCGTACATCCCCATCGCGAAAGCAGCTTGGCCACTGCTAAAACCACGCCGGGTCATATAGATCACAAGGAAGAATTGGAGGAATCCGCCGAAACGGTTGACGAACGTCCCGATAATAAGCGCCTTGGCAGGCAGTGGCGCATCGCGCCACGTCTGCAAGATACCAACCGCCTCCTCTGGCCGCGCCGGCGCCGATGCTGTCCTCATCCTGCGGCCTCCCGCTCAGCCCATCATCTCGGCGGCCGGCGACGTCACAGGGTCCGCCGGCTCTACCACGAGCTGGCCCTCGAGCTCCCTGACGCGACGGTAGTCGGCTTCGATGGCATCCCATGCCGGCGCGCCGAAGATCACCCAGCCGATGCTCGTGGCGACTCCGGTGGTCATGGGCACGGTCGCACCGATGTCTGGCACGCTCGCCGAATGCACCGAAGGTAGTCCGAAGATCTCGCCGAGGATGTCCGCGTTGCGCACGATCCCGCCGCGGTCCGCGGCCAGCCATGCCGTACGCACCTGGCGCAGCAGCTGGTATCCATCGGTGAACTCTCCGTCCACACGATGCTTGACGGTCCTGTCGATGTGGTTTTCCCCGGTGGCCAGCGAGCCGGATATCATCATGCAGCTCCCCGACGTGCGGGCGCCGAGTTCTATCAGCCGAGGCCCGTCCTTGGTCATCATCACCTCGGCGTGCGTGCAGCCGTTGCGGATCCCGCAGGCCTGTGCCGCGTCCTTGGTATACGCGGCGAGCCGCTCTACAACCGGATCCCCGGGATCGAGGAAGTCGACGAGGTCATAGATCCCGATCTGCCCGTCCCTGCTGCGCATCCGGTAGACGCAGGCATCGACCAGCCCGTGCCGTCCGTCCACCGAGTACAGATCGACGATGTACTCGGTGCCCTCCGCGAACTCCTGGACGACGACCCGGTCGTTGACGAGCAGCAGATGGTTCACCGTGCCGAGGATCCGGCTGAACGCGGGACGCCAGTCCTGCCCGGGCTCGACGACACAGACGTCCTCGGCGCCGGCGCACTTGGGCGGCTTGAGCACGATCCGGCGGCCGGTCAGGTCGTTGGCCCGCAGCCATCCGGCAATCACATCCATGTCGTCCGATGCGATCGTCCGCAGATGCGGCACCCCGGCGCGCTCGAGGGCCTCGACCATCGCGGCCTTGTCCCGTTGCGCGGTGGCCGAGCCTGGCACGTTCCCAGTGCCGGGCAGCACCGCTTCGGTGAGCTCCGCGGCGAGCTCGACGCCCACCTCACGGTCGGGCACGATGCAGACCGGATCATAGGCCCGCACGGTCGCCGCGAGCTTCTCCATGTTCCCGTCGTGGAAATGCGTCGCGGCGAAGTCTTCGGGAAACCACCGGTGGCGGAACGCCGGCAACGGCTCGGGCGTGCTCAGCACCGCGATCGGCTCGACGCCGCGAGCCCGGAACGCGCTGGCGTATCCGCGGTCGTCCTGGTGTGGGATGTGGTAGGGATCCACGATGATCGCCGTACGGCCCATTTCACACCTCCGTAACCCCCTATGGGCGTTACCGCGAGTCTAGCCTGCCGCGGCTTTTGCACAACCCCGGCCACCCCATCAGGCGCGCCGGGTAGCCGGGGACAGACCGGCGGCCCTGGTAGGGCCATCGTCACGATCACCGCGCCGAGATCGCGAAGCCGCCGGCAAGCAGCGGCGCAGCGCTAGCCGAACCGCGACGCAGCGTCGCGGCCAACCGTGCCGCAGCGCTGACCCAACGACGGCCGTGTTAGATCTGGATCCAGCACAAACCACCCTCAAGGAGGTGCCGGTATCGATGGGACAGACACTGACGATAAGACCAGCGAGGCTCCGGCAATTCGGGCCGTCCCGTGACTGCGGCTTCGTCGTCGTCACCACCCCGACCATGGCGAAGAACATCGAGATCGATGCCACGGGCGCCGAATACGACTCCGCCATCGTGATCACGCTCGGCGACAGCGAGCGTTTCGAGGAGGCACTAGCCTCACGCATTCCAGATGACAGCCACGTCCTGGCTGTCTGCCCGGACGTGTTTTTCGAATCCCCGTCCGATGAGCTGCTCGGGCCGCGGCGCAAGCTGCTCGCGATGGCGTGCAACTCGACGCCGACCTCGCCGGAGGTCATCCAGCACTTCTATGAGATCATGGAGCGCACCAGCTCACAGGCCCAGGACGCGTTTTCCGATACGTTCTTCGAGCTACTGGAGGAGAGCGAGGAGCTGGTGTACGCGGACGCCAAGCGCGGCACCATGGCTACGCTGCAGCACCTGCAGGACGGGCTGGTCTGGAACCAGCAGGCCGGGTCGGTGGACTGGGGCGAACAGCAGATCGTACCGTCCGGCGAGATAAGCGTCCTGCCCGTCGAGATCACCGAGTTCAGTTCGAGCCTGCACCTGCCGCTGGCCGGTGACATCGTCTTCCGCGGCTACCCGATCTTGCACAACGGAACGCCGTCGTTCACCCGGGAGGATCAGGCCCGCATCCACGGCGAGCTGGCCTGCCTGAACCACAGCGCGGTCATCGCGCACGTCGAAGACGGCATCATCACCCGTATCCAGCCGGAGAACGACGGCGCGCGGCCCGCGGCCCGGATGCTAGAGGCCATGTTCTCGGTAGACAGCCGTTACCAGATCGTGTGGGAGATGGGGCACGCGCTGAACACCAGCTTGGACCTGCTGCCGGGAAACCACGCGATGAACGAGGTATACGGCGGCACCGACGGCTGCCTGCACTGGGGGCTCGGGCTCACCCCGTACACGCAGTATCACCTTGACATCATCTCGCCGGACACCACCGTCAGCACCAGCCGGGGCACGATCGTCCTCGGGGTCGAAGGCGGTTACCAGGAGGACCGGCTCGCGAGTCCGGCCGCTTCCTGACCGGGGCGCCCCGCTCACTCGCCGCGATCCGCCGTGTCCGTTGCGACATCGTCGCACGGACACGGGAAACACGACGCAACGGCGGAAGGAGGTGCACCCATGAAGAAGATCAAGGTCAAGAAGAACAGCAACTACCTGGGGACGCTGCTCGGTTAATCCGACGGGCACGAACCACCACGGGCGGGTGGGTGCGGCGGGTCCGCATCCACCCTCCTGCCATTAAGTGTAGCGGCACTCGCCCGGTAGTCAGCGAGCAGCGAGGCGGAACATCATGCGGATCCCGATCGACCCCGGCCACCTGACCTGCTTCAGCGGTGCCGGACGTCCGTTTTTCCTGTTCACCACCGCTGATTACGTGCCGTGCCTGGACGTGGCGCCCGCGGCCAGGACCTTGCTGCTCGATCCCGCCCGGAGCCTGGCCGCCAACCTGCGGGACACGACACCGGACGACGGCGACGTGCTGGTGATCGCGCCCGGCCTCTTCCTGGCCTCGCCCGCCGAGGGGGATGACCTGGGCGGGCGGCGGGTGTGCGTGATGCCGTGCGGGTCCACACCGGTGACCGCCGGCCAGGTCGCGCACGGTGTGGTGGCGCTGCGCAGTGCCGATCCGGAGGCGCAGCAGGCGCGCGCCGAGGCGTTCTTCGCCGCCATCGAGAACGCCTCGGCGCTGACGCTGACCGACAGGCCGCGTCGCACCGCGTGCGGCTTCGACGCGACCGGGGACCACCTTTCCTGGCATCAGCAGGCCGGGCCGCTGGCACCCGGAGAACAGCAGATCGGGCCGGCCGGGGAACTGGCCGTGTTCCCCGGCGAGATCACCAGCTTCACCCCGGACCGCACGCTGCCACTGGATGGAGAGCTGTGCCTGCGCGGCTGGCCGATCGTACATGGCGGCTACCGGGATGACCTGGCCGACGAGCAGGCCGCGCTGTATCAGGCGCTGCTTCCGCTGCACGCCGAACCGGTCCGCCTCACCATCGAAGACGGGCGCATCACCGGCTGCGCGCCGCTGACGCCGGGCGCACGGCAGCCAGCCGCCGCGCTCACCGCCCTTTTCCAGGACGACCCGCGATTGCGGGTGATCTGGGAACTCGGCTTCGGGATAAATCCGGACGTTACCCTGCAGCCGGGAAACTGCGGGCTGAACGAGGTGTACGGAGGCCGGCACGGCGTGGTGCATCTCGGGCTCGGCCTCACCCCCTGGACCCGGTTCGCGCTGACCTTCCTGTGCCCGGACACCACGCTCGTCGCGGACGACGCCCGGGCCATCCTCGGGCCGCCGCCACTGGCTGGCCGCGTCAATCGCCGCAAGAGCGCCTCGTGCGGCTGCACCTGAGCACACGTCGCACCTGATGTAAGGAGAACCACGGCTATGACCGTCGACAACATGTTCCGCAAGCGCGTCGATGACTACCTCGATGCGTGCATCAAGGATTTCTACGCCACGATCCCGTTCGCCCGGCACCAGCTCGAGGACGAGAAACTCAATCTGGAGTACTACAAGCGGCACAACATCGAGACGATCCTGCGGCTGCGCCGCAAGCGCACGGTTGACGCGCTCGCCATCCGGTACTTCACGAAATCCGATCCGCCGACCGCGAAAAAGTGGGCGCACTACACCGACGACGAAATGCTGCACGACCGGATGTTCGCCGCCGACCTGGCCAAGGTCGGCGTCGCCAAGGAGCAGATCTATGCCACCGAGCCGCTGCTGTCCACCAAGCTGCTCACCGGCTACCTGCAGTACGGCATCGAGTACGAGGGCACCCCGCTCGCGCTTATCACCAGCGTCTACTTCGTCGAGTACACCACCACACGCACCCAGCCGACGTGGCTGGACAACCTGGAGAAGATCCTCGGCGCGGACGCGGTCAAGGGCCAGCGCGCGCATGTCGGCACCGACCTGGACGACGCGCACGACGACTTCGTCTGGGACGTCCTCAACACGCTGGTGACCAGCCCGGCCGATGAGGACAAGGTCATGAGGCACCTGGAGGACATCTACCGGCTCTGGCAGATGTACTTCATGGAGCTGTACCGGCTTACCGTCGATCCGGCGGCCACCGTGACGCTGACCGCTCCGCTGCCGCACTGAGGTGGCGGCCGTTCCCGCGCCGGAGCAGGGAGCCGGCACCGTGGTCACGATCTGGCCGCAGCTCAGCTTCTCCGACGCCACGCGGCGCTGGCTCGCCGAGGGGCTGATCCATGCGCTCCCGCAGCTGCGGATGCGCGAGCTGTTCCGGCAGCGGTTCGACATGTTCGACCAGGCCGACCTGATCACGGTGGCGGTCGTCGGCAACACGGTGGCCGGCGCGCTGGCCTCCCGCTGGGACACGCTCCCCGACGGAACCCGCTTCCTGCACGTCACTTCTCAGTTCGTAGCCGAACGGCACCGGCACGGCGGGATTTTCCGGATGAGCTGGCGCGGGCACTTCACCGATCTGCTCTCCGGGGACCCCGGGTTCCCGGAGACGATCGTGCTCAAGACCTACAACCCGGTCGTGTACTACGCCATGCGAGCGTTCGGCCTGGCTCCGTACGTGCGCATGTACCCGTCGGTCACCGCGCCGCAGCGCCCGTCACCGGCCCGGCTGGCCGCCATGATCGCGGCGGCGATCAGCCCGGAGCACGAGTTTCACCCGGGCAGCGGCGTCATCCGAGGCGCCGGCGTCCCCGCCGACCTCTATCCCGAGCAGCCGGCTTGCCGTGACGCCCAGGTAAACGCGTATTTCGCCCGTCATGCGCGGCCCGGCGACCGGATGCTCTGCCTGCTTCAGATCCCCACCCGCCGCGGGGCGGACACGATCCTGCGGGCCTTCAACGTGCCCTGCTCGTCCAGCTAGGAGCCAACCGCCATGCCGTCCGACCCGACTCCCCCGGCGCCTGTCTTCCCGGACAGTTACCGCACCGCGCGCCGGCTGTTCCGCGCCGCGGCCCATGAGGCTGGTGCGACGCTCGACGAGATCCGCAATCCGCGCGGGCCCGGTCCCGACGACACGGAGCTGTGCGCCGACATCGCCTGGGCCGGACCGCCGGGGGCCACCAGGGTGCTGTTCTGCGTGTCCGGGACACACGGCATCGAAGGCTACTGCGGCTCGGCGATCCAGGCCGGCCTGCTGCGCTCCGGATTCGGCGCGTCGCTGCCGGCGGATACCGCGCTGCTGATGCTGCACGCCCTGAACCCGCACGGGTTCGCGTCCTTCCGCAGGGTCAACGAAGACAACATCGACGTGAACCGGAACTTCGTCGATCACGGCCACCGGCCGCACAACGAGTCCTATCCCGAGCTGCACAACGCGCTCGTCCCGGATCACTGGTCCGGCGGGGCCCGGACCGCCGCGGACCGCAGCCTCGCTGAGTACGCCGGCAGGCACGGCCGTCGCGCACTGCAGGCGGCCGTCACCGGTGGCCAGTGGACTCACCCGGACGGCCTGTTCTACGGCGGGACCGGCCCGTGCTGGTCACACCAGGTGCTGCGCGAGGTCGTGCGTACACGGCTGATACAGGCGTCTCATGTCGGCTACATCGACCTGCATACCGGACTCGGTGAGCGCGGAGCCGGCGAACCGATCTTCCGCGGCGGTCGTGACCCGGACGCGCCCGGCCGCGCGCGGCGCTGGTACGGGCCAGCGCTGACCATCTCCGAGGAAGGTACGTCCTCCTCGACGCCCATCGCGGGAAACACAGCCACCGCGGTCGCCGACGAGCTGGCGTGGCTGGGACCGGAGCGGCTGCTCACCGCGATAACGCTGGAATTCGGCACGCTGGATGGCGGGCAGGTGCTCACCGCGCTGCGTGCTGACAACTGGTTGCACACGCGCGGGTTCCGGGCAGTTCCTGACGGCTCGGCGAAGTCGCTGGCCGACGACATCCGCGCCCAGATGATCGCCGCGTTCTACCCCGACGACCAGACGTGGCGGGACAGCGTCTGGCGACGGGCGGTGCAGGTGTTCTACCAGGCCCGGGCGGGATTGCGGATGGCAGCCGCATGAACACCGGCGGCTGGCCCAGCGAGACGGTGATCACATGGCAGGCCCCGCCGGTACGGTTCGGGCTCGGGGCGACCCGGGAGGTTGGATACGAGGCGCGTCAGCTCGGCCTGCGCTCCGTGCTGCTGGTCACCGACCCGCAGCTCTGGCAGGCCGGCCTGCCGCAGCGGGTGGAGAAGCTCCTGGCGGCGGACGGGATCTCGGTCCGCGCGTTCCATGAGACGGAGATCGAGCCCACCGACCGCGGCATCGAGCAAGCCGCGCGGCGAACCGACGGCGCGGGTGTGGACGGGTATATAGCCGTAGGCGGCGGCAGCTCCATCGACACCGCCAAGATGCTCAGCCTGCTGCACAGTTACCCTGGCGTTCCGGTCGCGCGGTACCTGAACCGGCCGGTTGGCGACGGGGAACCGGTGCCAGGCCCGGTCCGGCCGCTGATCGCGGTGCCCACCACCAGCGGCACCGGCAGCGAATGCACCGCGATGGTGGCGCTGGAAGTGAGCGAGCTGCGGGTGAAGACAGGGATCGCGGACCGGCGGCTCACCCCGGCCGTGGCGATCGTGGATCCGCTGAACACGGTCACCATGCCGGCCGCGGTGACCGCCGCGTCCGGGTATGACGTGCTGTGCCACGCGTGCGAGTCGTACACGGCCCGGCCGTTCGACCACCGCCCGCCGTACCCGGCACCGGAAGACCGGCCGATCTACGTCGGGGCCAATCCGATCAGCGATGTCTGGGCCGAGCAGGCGCTGCGGCTGACCGGGCGGTACCTGCGCCGGGCGGTGCTGAACCCGCATGATCTCCGCGCGCGCGCCGGGATGAGCCAGGCGGCCCTGTTCGCCGGGCTCGGCTTCGGTAACGCCGGCACCCATATTCCCCATGCTTGCGCCTACCCGATCGCCGGCCTGGCCAGGGACTATGTACCGGCTGGCTACCCCAGCGGCCGCGCGTTCGTCCCGCACGGCCAGGCGGTGGTGGCAACCGCTCCGGCCGCCTTCGCATTCACGTTCGCCGCCGCGCCGGAGCGGCATATACGCGCCGCCGAGCTGCTGGCGGCCGGCGCCGGGGCTCGCCTTGACGGGGTGGACGCGGCCGGGCCGGACCTGCTACCTGGCATGATCAGGGACCTCGTGCGGGACACCGGCGGATCGACCGGCATCGCGGCGTTCGGCTTCGGGACCGATGACATCTCAGACCTCATCGACGGTGCGGTCAGGCAGCAGCGGCTGCTGTCCTGCTGCCCGAGAGATGTGACCGCGACTGACCTGGAGCGGATCTTCGCCGGCTCCCTGGCGGAAGAACCGCGATGAGCGAGCGGCGGTGCGCGGTGATCGGCGGTGCCGCACGCGCCGCCGCCGGCGGGTGGTTCACGGTCGTCGACCCGGCTACCGAGGCGGTCATCGCCGAAGTCGCCCGGTGCGCGGCTGCCGAGGTCGACGCCGCTGTCGACGCGGCGACCGCGGCATCGCCGCGATGGCGGCGGAGGACAGCCGCCGAGCGCGGACGCATCTGCCGGGCGATGGCGGAAGTGCTGGGCGCGCACCGGGCCGAGCTGGCGGAGCTGGAATGCCGGGACACCGGCAAGCCGTTGCGGCAGGCGGATGCCGACGTGACGGCGGCGGCCCGGTATTTCGAGTTCTACGGCGCGGCGATCGAGGCCCTGTACGGGCAGACCGTCATGTCGGATCCGGACCGGGTGGCGTTCACCGTCCTGAACCCCCATGGGGTGTCGGCACACATCATCCCATGGAACTACCCGCTGCAACTCGCCGCGCGGACTCTGGCGCCCGCGCTGGCGGCCGGCAACACCTGCGTGCTCAAACCGGCCGAGGACGCCCCGCTGACCCCGCTCCGGCTCGGCGAGCTGGCGGCGCAGGCCGGCTTCCCGCCCGGAGTGGTCAACGTGGTACCTGGGCTGGGTACCGAGGCCGGCGCGGCGCTGGCCCAGCACCGGGGAATCGGCCACCTGGCGTTCACCGGCAGCGTGCCGGTAGGGCGGCAGGTGGGCGCCGCCGCTGCCCGCAACATCGTGCCGTCGATGCTTGAGCTGGGCGGCAAGTCACCGCAGATCGTGTTCGGCGACGCCGACCTGGACCGCGCCGTGCCCACGATCACCGCGTCGATTATCGAGCACGCCGGCCAGAACTGCTCGGCAGGTTCCCGGGTGCTGGCGCACCAGGACGTGCATGCCGAGCTGGCCCGGCGGCTCGCCGGCCGGTTCGCCGCGGTCATCATCGGACCGGGCCACGCGGACCCGGATCTGGGACCCCTGATCTCGACCCGCCAACGGGACAGGGTCCTGGAGTACATCGATGCGGGCCGGCGGGAGGCGCGGCTGGTCACCGGCGGCGAGCCGGTGCCGGGCCCGGGGTTCTTCGTCCGGCCGACGCTGTTCGACGACGTGCCGCCCCAGGCGCGGATCGCCCGGGAGGAGATCTTCGGGCCGGTGCTGTGCGTCCTGCCGTTCCGGTCCGCGGCCGAGGCGGTCTCGCTGGCCAACGGTACCGGCTACGGGCTGAGCGCGGGCATCTGGACCGCGGACGCCGGGCTGGCGTTCGCGGTCGCCGGAGAGCTGCGCGCCGGGCATGTGTTCATCAACGGGTACTCGGCCGCGGCAGGAGTGGAGCTGCCGTTCGGCGGGTACGGGCAGTCCGGTTACGGAGGCGAGAAGGGATTTGCCGCGTTCGGTGAATACACCAGAACCACAACGATCGCAGTGGGCCGGCCTGCGCAGCTGTGACATCTCCGACGCATGTGACGAGCTAGGCGTGACCGCGGTGCGCTCCGGGCGGTTCCGGCCGGCTTGGTCCGGTTGCCCCGGCGTCGCCGGCCTGATCACGACCTGGCGGCTGGCAGCGGACGCGGGCCCCGGTGACCCGCTGCCCGCCATGCTCGACGCGCTCGCCACAGTCGATGGCGCGCGGGTACTGCTGATCGACGCGGGGGGATCCGCCACGGCGCAGTGCTTCGGCGGCGTGCTCGCGTCGGCGGCGCGATACCGGGGCGTGGCCGGTGCCCTGGTCCACGGCGCTGTACGGGACACCGGCGAACTGGCCGGACTGGGCTTCCCGGCGTACTCGGTCGGCGTGTACCCGGCGCGGCTGCGCGGTCGGTTCGCGTTGCGGGATACCCGGGTTACCGTGCGGCTGCCGGACGGGCCGGTGCGCGACGGGGACTTCGTGATCGCCGACGCGGACGGCGCGGTCTTCGTACCCGCCGCCGGCCTTCCGGCGGCGGTGCAGACGGCCAGGCGGATCGCCGCGGCGGGGGATGCGCTGCTCAGCCGGTTGCAGGACGACGCACGCCCGGGTCCGGATATATCCGGCATATTGCCGTAACTCCCTGAAGAGGTTACGTTGGCAGTAAAGACAAGTTTCCGTATGGAAGGTGGCCGCGATTGGCTCTGCACGTGAGCGTCGTCGGCGCCACCGGCGCCGTTGGCCGGAAGCTCATTTCGCTGCTGGACCAGTCGCGGCTGCCGGTGTCCCGGATCAGCCCGGTCGCCTCCGCTCGGTCGGCCGGCCAGGTGCTCGTCACCGAGCGGATCCCGATCGCGCCGATCGCCGCGATTGAGTCGTTTTCGTTCACCGGCGCGGACATCGCCTTCTTTTCCGCGGGTGCCGAGGTGAGCCGCCGGTTCGCACCGCGGGCCGCCGCCGAGGGGTGCCTCGTCATCGACAACAGCTCGGCCTTCCGCGATCAGGCGGACATTCCCCTCGCCGTACCTGAGGTCAACCCGGAAGTGCTGCGGCAGCGGCCGGACCGGGGCATTGTCGCCAACCCCAACTGCTCGACTATCCAGCTGGTCCGGGGAGTCGCTCCGCTGCATGCCGCGTTCGGGCTGACCCGGATAGTAGTGTCGACCTACCAGGCAGCCTCTGGTGGCGGACTGCGCGGGATCACGGAGCTGGCCAGCGACAGCGCCGAGGCCCTGCGAGAGCATCCGGGTCCGGTCGCGCATCCCGATGACGGCGAGGGCCGGTTCGGTATGCGGCTGGCGTTCAATCTCGTGCCGCAGATCGGCGCCCTGGACGACTGGGGCGCCGCGCACGAGGAACGCAAGCTCCGCTACGAGACCCGGAAGATCTTGCGGCATCCGTCGCTGCGGATCGATGCCACCGCCGTCCGGGTCGGCGTGTTCAATTGCCATTCAGAGGCCGTCCTGGCCGAATTCGACCGGGTGGTCGAAGCCGCGGCGGCATGGCGCGTTCTCGACGCCGCGCATGACCTGATGCTGTACCGGCCGGACGGATGGCCGCCTTATCCGACGCCGCTGACGGTGCAGCAGGCACCGAGCACGAACGGCCACGTGCATGTCGGCCGGGTTCGCGGTGACCCGGAGAATCCGCGGCAGATTTCCCTGTGGATCGTCGCCGACAACCTGATGGTCGGCGCCGCGCTGAATGCCCTGCGAATCGCTGAGCAGGCAGTGACGAACGGGTGGCTTGATGCTGTCACCGCTCGTGCTTAAGTTCGGAGGGTCCTGCTTGCGGGTGATGGAGGATTACCGGCAAGTCGCGGGGTATATCGCCGCGCGGGTGCGCGACGGCCGGGTCGCGGTGGTCGTGGTCAGTGCCCGGCACGGCATGTCGGGCGAACTGGAGCGCATGCTGGCCGCGCTCGGCGCCGACGTTCCGGACCAGGCGGCTGCCGCGGTGCTCGCGTCCGCCGATCAGATCAGCGCCGGGCTGATGACCGCGGCACTCGCGCTCCAGGGAGTACGCGCGTCTCTGGTCACCTTCGATCGCCTTGGCTGGTCCGCGGCGGGCCCGGCCGAGGCCAGCCGGCTGGAGACGGTCGATCCGGCCGCGTTGCGCGACGAGTTGCGTGACGCCACGGTAGTCGTACTGGCCGGCGGTCAGGCAGTCGACCGCGATGGCCGGCTCTGCATGCTCGGCCGGAATAGTTCCGACCTGTCCTGTGTAGCCGCCGCGTGCGCCGTCGGTGCCGCCGAGTGCGAGATCTTCTCGGACTATCCGGGCGTCTTCACCGCGGACCCGCGGCTGGTCCCCGCGGCGCGGCCCATCCCGGAGGTACCGTATGACTTCGCCCTCGCCATGGCCGAGCATGGCGCTCGGGTCGTACATTCCGGCGCGATCAAGCTTGCCGGGCGTCATCGCATCGCCATCACGCTGCGCGGTCGGCCATCCGAGGCCGCCTCGGCGACCCGCATCGCCGGCGTTCGGGCGGTCCAGAGCCGGGCGCTGGCCGCCGTGGTGGCCGACCAAGACGGGCCGGTCTGGGCATTTCCCGACAGCGGTCAGCGTGACGCGGCTGCTCGCAACCTGGCTGCGTCGACTCAGGGCATCATCTGCCATAGCGACGCGACCGGCGCATACCTCGCGGCGACGGCCGCCACCACGCTGCGCACGACAGACCGTGAGTGCAGTCGCTTCGGGAAGCGCACCTCACTCCGCTTGATCACGATAATCCGCAGCGGGCACGCACCGCTGCGTATGCTCGTGCCGCAGCAGGATCTCAGCGCATTCGCCCAGAAGCGGCACGAGGAGATCGTCGGACCAGTAACCGCCATAAGCGATCAGACGACAATCGCCGGTACAGCACCCAGCCAGGAGTTATGTATCCGTGCGCAACGGGGCAATTGCCTGGCGTCGATGCCACTAAGGGGCCGGAAATGGAATTCAGGATACTCGGACCTCTTGTGGTACGACGTGATTATGAATCTAATCTCACACCCCGCAGCGCGACTGCGCGCCACCTGCTGGCAGTTCTCGCTATTAACATCGGCCACCCGGTAACCCAGGCCGGTCTGTGCGAGGCTCTGTCGCTGTCCCGCGAGACGCTCGCGCCCAGTACGGTGCGCGCGGTCGTCACCCAGCTGAGGAAGCGACCCGAGTTCGCGGCGAGTATTCGCACCTCATCGCATGGTTACATGCTCTCCGCTGACGACTGTTATACCGATCTTGAAATGTTCAGGAAATCACTGGAAGATGCTCGTAAATGCCTGGAAAGCGTCGACCCGGAGAAAGCGGAAACCAGTTTGCTGAACGCACTTTCACTCTGGCGTGAGCCGCATCTTGCCTGCTTCCCGGAGACAATTCCGATCGAGCCGGTACGTCTTCAGCTTGCCGAGGAGTACCATGAATCAGTCAACCTGCTTACCGACGCGCAGCTGGCGCTCGGCAAGCACCGGCAGCTC
This sequence comes from Streptosporangiaceae bacterium, assembly GCA_019245115.1. Taxonomy (GTDB): domain Bacteria; phylum Actinomycetota; class Actinomycetes; order Streptosporangiales; family Streptosporangiaceae; genus JAFARZ01. The sequence continues at coordinate 25,514 of JAFARZ010000194.1, forward strand.
ATCGGGCCGCTGCTGGCCCGCACCAGGCAGTACCCGCTGGATCAGCATTGCTGGGTGCAGCTCATAACCGCGTTGTACGCGGTCGGCCGGCACTACGAGGCGTTCGCCGCATACGAGCAGCTGCGCCATCACACTACAGAAGCGAGCGGCACCGACCCGAGCCTCGAAGCGCAGCGGCTGTATCAGCGTATGCTCGACGCCGACCCGGCGCTGCAGCAACACGCCAAGGTCGTCATGCCGGCCGCGGGTCGGCTGACCTGAGCCGGAATCAGCCACGGCCCGGACAAAGGGAGCGGACCAGCAATGGATTACGTGCGACTTGGCTCCACCGGCCTGAAGGTGTCCCGCATCTGCCTGGGCATGATGAGCTACGGCAGCAAGGCCGAACGAGCCTGGCACCTCACCGAGGCTGAGGCCGAGCCGCTGGTGAAGGCCGCGGCCGACGGCGGCGTCATGTTCTTCGACACCGCCGACGTCTATTCCGCCGGCGAGACCGAGGAGATCACCGGACGGCTGCTGAGCAGGCTGTTCCGCAAGCGCGACGACTATGTGCTGGCCACCAAGGTGTTCTTTCCCATGGGCGACGGCCCCAACGATCGCGGGCTGTCCCGCAAGCACATCATGTCCGCGATCGAGGCCTCGCTGCGCCGCCTCGGCACCGACTACGTGGACATCTACCAGATCCACCGCTGGGACTACGAGACGCCGATCGAGGAGACGATGGGGGCGCTGCACGAGGTCGTGCGGCAGGGCAAGGCCCGCTACATCGGCGCCAGCGCCATGTTCGCCTGGCAGTTCGCCAAGGCTCAGCACGCCGCTGACCGCAACGGGTGGACGCGGTTCGTCAGCATGCAGAACCACTACAACCTCATGTACCGGGAAGAGGAGCGGGAGATGATCCCGCAGTGCGCCGACCAGGGCGTCGCCGTGATCCCGTACAGCCCGCTGGCCCGCGGCATGCTGACCGGCAACCGGAGCAGGAGCGGCGCGCTCAGCACAACCCGGGCCGGGTCCGACCCGCTGTCGGGGTCGCAGTACGACACCGAGGCCGACTTCGACGTGGTCGACCGGGTGGCCGGAGTGGCCGCGGGATACGGTGTCCCGCCGGCCCAGATCGCGCTCGCCTGGCTGCTGCACAAGCCCGCCGTTACCGCCCCTATCGTCGGCGCCACCAAGCCCGGGCACGTCGAAGACGCCCTCGCCGCCACGCGCCTGACGCTGACCGCCGAGGACATCCGGCGCCTGGAGGAGCCCTATGTCCCGCACCCGGTCCTAGGTCACTCCTGACCTACCCGGGACGGGGCGGGGGGCTGTGGCTGCGGATGGTCCGCCCGCCCGGGCTGGTGACCTGGCCGGTGCCATCAGGGCGAGCGGTGAGCCGCCAGCCCCACCTGTGGATCACCACGTTATGGTGGAACCTGCAGAGCATCCTGAGGTTATTGAGACTGGTGTGACCACCGTGCTCCCGGTAGCGGACGTGATGACACTCACAGCGCACCGCGGGCTGGTCACATCCTCCCGGGAACCGGCACCGTCCCTCATCACGCAGGCTGGCCAGGCGGCGCAGGTGCGCCGGGATCTCGTCAGTCTGGCCGACATCCAGCGGCAGGCTCGGCCCGTTCAGGCCCTTACCCAGCAGCGTGCGGCGCAGGAATGAGGCCGCCCCGCCCGGACCGGACACCACATCCAGGATCAGCCCGAGGATCCGCTCCTCCAGCACCGCGAACGGGTCTGGGCCGGCCGCGGCGTCCGCGGCGCGGGCGCTGCCTGTGCTGCCGACGCCGGCGGCGCCGGCACGGCCGCGGAGCTTATGGTAGCGGGCACAGACGGTGATCAGCTGCTCCAGTGCCGCGACATCGACATCACCGAACACGACCGGCACGGCCATGGCATCACACAGCACCGCACGGGCAGCATCGCCGTCCAGCCACGCCCCGCCATCCCCGCTCGCAACGCTCGCCGCCGCGCGGCGGCCGACCCACTGCACCCGCGCCTCGGCAACCCACGAGTCCTCCAGCAGCGACGCGCCGTCCATGCCGCGTAGAGCGGCCAGCGGGATATGCACCACCGCCTTGACCGGCGCCCCGGCCCGCTGCGGCAGCAGGCTGGAAGCCAGCAGCCGCCGCATCGCCTCCTGAAGACCATCGTGATACCGCTCAGCCTGGGTCCGCGGATCCCCCGCCCCCGGCGGGACCGCGAGCGCGTCCAGGACGGCTTGGACCATGGCCGCACACTCAGCGGTCAGATCCCCGCGCAGCACCCCTGCGCCCTCGAACGTGGTGTCCAGCGACACGCCCCGGTCCGGCAGCGCATTCTTCCCGCCGTCATCATCGGGCCGGGCCACCCGGGCGGTGATCTCAGCGATAATCCGGGCGAGCGCGGCCAGGTCCGCCCCGTTCCGCGCGGCGGCCACCACGATCTCCTCCGCCTCGCCCCGGAACTCCTCCGGCACCGACCGCAGCCACCTCGCCACCAGCAGCGCCATCGACCTGGGCAGCACGCAGCCCTCAGCCAGCGCGGCCGCCAGCACCGGAAACTCCCGGCACAACCGCATCAGCTCCCGGTACTCACCGGCCTGCCCCCGGCTGACCCGCAAGTGATTAACCGCCCACGACCGCCACGTCCGCTGCCCCCACTCATACGCCCCGTCCATCGCGTCGAACGCGGCCAGCAGCCGCCCAT
>JAFARZ010000341.1 GCA_019245115.1 Streptosporangiaceae bacterium
ACGTTGAGACACTCAGGTAATCGTCTAGAGGATTCGGGCGGAGGTGAGCACCATGGAGGAGCACCCAGGGGCAGTGCTTCATGCTGAGCCGGTGCCACATGCGGAGCCGCTCACGGACGAGCAGCTCAACCAGCAGATCAGCGAGACGATTCCCGAGCTCATCAAGCGGATCCAGGAAGTCGGCCATGGCATCGCGACGGAGTTCGGGCTGACCGGCAGCGACGCCATGGCGCTGTTCAAGCTCGACGCCCCGATGACGATGAAGGAACTCGGGCAGCGGATGGGCTGCGACCCCTCCTTCATCACCACGATCGCGGACGCGCTGGAGAAGCACGGGCTGGCCCGGCGCGAGCCCTCGCTGCGCGACCGCAGGAGCAAGAACATCGTGCTCACACCGGAGGGCGTGACGGTCAGGGACCGGCTCTGCGGCGAGCTCATGGAGCGGGCGCCGTGGTGCACCGCGCTCGACACCGGCGAGCGCAGGTGCCTGCTCGGGCTGATGCGCAAGATGCTCAGATCGCGCGGGGGGAGGTGAGGCTGTCACAACCGCGGCGGCTACCTCGTCACAAGGGGGCAACGTCATTCGTCGTCATCGATGAAGGGAAGGCCGCAGGGTCGTCATAACCAGGGGCGACCGCACGGGGAAGGAAGAGACATTACGGGGAAGCAAGCAACCAGGCCCGTTCGGGCCCAATAGATCTCAGAGCGAAGTACGGCGCGTGACCGTGGGCACTTACCTGCCCGGTCGCGGCCTCGACTCACTACGCCCTCAATCATAGGGAGATTGTCTTGTCCGCCACACCGCCAGACACCGGGCAACTGCCCCGGGAAGTCAGTACCGCGGCGGCGTCCAGCGCCGCCAGGACATCCACCGGCTCCCCGCCGCGGCGGCTGGGCCTGGCGCTGGCCGTCATCGCGACGGCGCAGCTCATGGTCGTCCTCGACGCGACCATCGTCAATGTCGCCCTGCCGCACATCCAGAACGCGCTTGGCTTCTCCGGTAGCAACCTGGAGTGGGTCGTCAACGCATATGCCCTGGCCTTCGGCGGGCTGCTGCTGCTGGGCGGCCGATCCGGCGACCTACTGGGGCGCCGCCGGATCTTCATCGCCGGCATCTTGCTGTTCTCGCTGGCCTCGCTGCTCGGCGGGTTCGCCACCGACCAGGCCTGGCTGCTCGGCGCGCGGGTCTTGCAGGGCATCGGCGGCGCGCTCGCCGCGCCCACCGCGCTGTCGCTGATCGCGGTCACCTTCCCCGAGGGGCCGCCGCGCAACCGAGCGATGGGCGTGTACGCCGCGATGAGCGTGGCCGGCGGCGCCGTCGGCCTGATCACGGGCGGCCTGCTGGTCCAGTACGCCAACTGGCGCTGGGTGTTCTTCGTGAACGTGCCGATTGGCCTGGTGCTGGCGTTCCTCGCACCCCGCGTGCTCGGCGAGTCCGAGCGGCGCCGCGGCGCCTTCGACCTGCCCGGCGCGATCACCGGCAGCCTCGGCCTGGCCGCCCTGGTCTACGGCCTGTCCAGCGCCGCGACCAGCCCGAACGGAGTGTCGCACTGGGGCGACACCAAGGTGATCGTGTCCCTGGTGGCCGCGGTGGTGCTGCTGGTGGCGTTCGGGTTCATCGAGGTTCGCAGCAAGCACGCGCTGGTCCCGATGCGGGTGCTGCGCAGCCGGGACAGGACCGGGGCCTACCTGATCATGCTGTGCGTGGGCACCGCCCTGTTCGGCATGTTCTTCTTCCTCACGCTCTTCGTGCAGAACGTGTGGGGGTACAGCGCGCTGAAGACCGGCGTGGCGTACCTGCCGATGATCGCCACGGTCATGGTGGGCTCCGCGGTGGCGTCGCAGCTGGTGAACCGGATCGGCGCCCGGCCGCTGCTGCTGGCCGGCAGCGTGATCGCCACCGGCGGGATGTTCTGGCTGTCCCGGATCACCGAGAACAGCCACTACGCCTCCGGGCTGCTCGGGCCGATGATGGTCACTGCGGTCGGCATGGGCCTGCTGTTCGTGCCGCTGTCGCTGGTGGCGCTATCAAAGGTGGCCGACAACGACGCAGGCGTGGCGTCTTCGCTGCTGAACACCGGTCAGCAGGTCGGCGGCTCGATCGGGCTAGCGATCCTGGGCACGGTGGCGTGGAGCGCGGTGGCGAACAACATCCACTCGCAGGCGGCCGCGGCGGCCGCGGCGGCCAAGCACGCGACCGTGCACCTGTCCGCGGCCCAGCAGGCCGCGGCGGCCAAGGTGATGAGCCACCACGCGCTCGCGGTCGGCTTCTCCAAGGGATACCTGGTCTCGGCCGGGATCGCGCTGCTCGGGCTGATCATCACGGTGATCGCGATCCGGGTCAAGCGGGACGACCTGTCCGGGATCAACCCGATGGCGGCGCCGACCGACTGAGCCTGGCGCCGGAGGCCCCGCGGCGGTTCGCCGTCGCGGGGCCTTTGCCGTCCCGGCGGAGGCGGGGCCTACGATCGTCTTGTTGCCTAGCTGGAGGTCCGCTCGCTATGCCCGCAGGGCTGTTTTACGTCTACACCGAGCCGGGTTCCGTCGACGAGGCGGAGTTCCACGACTGGTACGACCACGAGCACGGCCCGGCGCGGCTGGCCGTGCCGGGATTCCGCACCGCCATGCGCTACCGGGCGCTGGACGGGGAGACGCCCTCGTGGCTCGCACTCTACGAACTGGACGGCCCCGAGGTCATCGGCAGCCCCGAGTACCAGGCGCTGGGCGCGCAGCGCAGCG
>JAFARZ010000351.1 GCA_019245115.1 Streptosporangiaceae bacterium
AGCCACACCCTTGTCACAACCATGGGGTCAGGTGCCCATGAATGTGACATTCAAGGGGTTCGCAGCGGCACTGGGGATCACAGCACAAGTCCCAGTGGTCCCTTGCAGCTCCCGGGTAACACGATCAGAGCGCCGGACCGATCACCCTAGGCCCCGACGAACTTCCGGAGCGCCCCACTTAGCCGCGGACGCGGATCCCGGGCTTAGCCGCGCGGACGCGGATCCCCGGGCTTAGCCGCGGGGATGGGCATACCTTTCCGGGTCAGCGGCGAACGAATCGCAGCAGGCCGGGCTGCAGAAATACCGGTCCGCCGACCGGGGAGTTCCCGGCCCGACCACGACCGTCATGCCGCACACCGGGTCGATGGCCATCTCGGGCTGCTCCGGCTCGCCGAACGCGTCCGCCGCGTCTTTGACGGAGATGATCTCGGCCAGGATCGAGATGGCGATCTCCGCCGGAGTGTGCGCGCCGATATCGAGTCCGGCCGGGGTGTGGAAGCGTTCGCGCTGCGCCTCGTCGAGCTCCAGGCTCTCCGCGACCGACGCGCCGCGTTTGCGGCTCGCCACCAGGCCGACATAGGGCACGCCCGACTTGAGCGCCGCGGCGAGCACAGCTACCTCGTCGCCGCCCTGTGATGCCACCACGACGGCGCCCGCATCCGCGGCGACCGGTACGTGAGGGTCATCGGTCGGTTGCACATCCCAGCCCGCGCCGCGTCCCACCTCCGCCAAGGCCCGGGCCACCGGCGTCTCCCCGAACACATGCACCAGCATCGGCGGCCTCATCACCTCCAGGAAGATGTCCAGCGTCCCGCCGGACAGGCAGGGATTCGGCACCGTGACGATCCCCGGCGCCTCACCGCCCGAGATGGCCACCCCCTGCGGCTGGATGCGCAGCAGGGTCGAGTCCCCGGTCGTGAGCTGCCGCAACCCCTGCGTGCGCACGGTTGACTCCGAGCATGCCCCGCCTACGAACCCTTCGAGGGTCCCGTCCGGCAACACCAGTGCGCAATCCCCCGGCTTCGCGCTTGCGGGCCGCTCCACCCGGACCACGGTGGCCACCACGAACGGCACCCGTCGAGCCCGCAACTCCCCCGCCCGCTCCAGCAACTCACCCCGGATCATGAAATATCCCAATTTGTGCCCAGGGTGCCGGGCCGGGTTGAGGGGCCCGGGGCTGAGGGGCACCGGGGCTGGGCGGCACCGGACTGAGGGGCGCCGGATCGGTGCCGAGGGGCCCGGGGCTGAGCGGCACCCGGCTGAGCGGCACCCGGCTGAGCGGCACCGGATCGGCGCCGAGGGACGCAAGCCGACGCTCAGAACCTGCATGTGAACCGGATTCCAGCGACATCGATGGCGCCATCGATGTCGTTGGGACTGGACAAATCTCCCGCCCAACGCGATGAATGGCGCCATCGTCACGCTGAGAGGCGCCTTCATCCGGCCAAGTTGGGGTTGCCAGACATGCCATCAGCGGCGCAAGGATGGCGTCGAGGTATGCAGGGCTGGTACTGAGGGACGCAGGGCTCGTGTTGAGGGACGCAGGGCTCGTGTTGAGGAGGGCGGGGCCGGGGCGGACGCCTCTCATTTGGCATGACCCAAACTTCCACGAGGCCCTAATGTTCCGCGCTCCGGCCCTGACTCGCCCGACATATCCGATATGTGATGCGAGGCGGACGGGGAGGGCCCGGCGAGCAACGGGAACAGTGGGGCGAACGGATACGCGAGGGGGTAGACGTACACGGGACACCGCGGGCGCGGCGCGGCGTGGGCCGCGATGTGGGGAGTGCGGGGGCAGACGTACACGGGACACCGCGGGCGCGGCGCGGGGTGGGCCGCGATGGGAGGAGTGCGGGGGCAGACGTACACGGGACACCGCGGACGCGGCGCGGGGTGGGCCGCGATGTGGGGAGTGCGGGGGCGTTGGGGTCACTGGATCGCTAGGTCCGTACGGAAGGGCTGGCCCTGGGCGGCGCGCCAGACCTGGGCGGGGGTCAGCGGCATGTCCGCATGGCGGATACCGAACGGGCGCAGCGCGTCGATGACGGCGTTGACCACGGCGGGCGGGGAACCCACGGTGGCCGACTCACCGATGCCTTTGGCGCCGATGGGGTGGTGCGGGGACGGGGTGACGGTCTCGCCCAGTTCCCACGAAGGGCATTCCATGGACGTGGGCAGCAAGTAGTCCATGAACGACCCGCCCAGGCAGTTGCCGTCCTCGTCGAACGCGATGACCTCCATCAACGCCATGCCGATGCCGTCGGCCAGGCCGCCGTGCACCTGGCCTTCGACGATCATCGGATTGATTCGCACTCCGCAGTCGTCCACCGCGATGAACCGCCGTACCGAGACCTTGCCGGTGCCCGCGTCCACGTCCACCACGCAGATATACGCGCCGCACGGATAGGTCAGATTCGGCGGGTTGTAGACGCACGTGGCGTCCAGCTGGCCCTCGATACCCTCGGGCAGCTCGAGGTTAGAATGCGCGGCCATGGCGATCTCCGTCATCGTCTTGCCCTGGTCGGGGTCGCCGCGAACGAACCAGCGGCCCTTCTCCCACTCCAGATCCTCCGGCGCGACCTCCAGCATGGCCGACGCGACGATCTTCGCCCGCTCGCGGACCTTCCGCGCCACTACGGCCGTCGCCGCCCCGCTGACCGGGGTCGACCGCGACCCGTAGGTGCCCAGGCCGAACGGCGTCTGATCGGTGTCGCCGTGCACCACCTCGATGTCGTCAGGGGAGATACCGAGCTCCTCGGCGACTATCTGGGCGAACGTCGTCTCGTGCCCCTGTCCCTGACTCTGGACGGAGATCCGCAGCACCGCCTTGCCGGTGGGGTGGACGCGGAGTTCCGCGCCATCGGCCATGCCCAGGCCGAGGATGTCCATGTGCTTGCGCGGACCCGCGCCGACCGCCTCGGTGAAGAAGGCGACGCCGATTCCCATGAGGTCGCCGCCCGCCCGCTTCGCTTCCTGCTCTTTCCGCAGCTCCTCGTAACCGGCGATGTCCATAGCCAGCCGCAGGGTCGCGGGGTAGTTGCCGGAGTCGTACACCCAGCCGGTCTGGCAGGTGTACGGGAACTGGTCCGGCTGGATCAGGTTGCGCATGCGCAGTTCGGCGGGATCCATGCCGAGCTCGTAGGCCAGCACGTCGACGATGCGCTCGACCACGTACACGGCCTCGGTAACCCGGAACGAGCAGGCATACGCCACACCGCCCGGGGCTTTGTTCGTGTACACGCCGGTGACCTTGCAGTACGCGGCCTCGAGGTCGTAGGAGCCGGTAAACACGCCGAAGAAACCCGCCGGGTAGTTGGTGGGCTGGGCGGTGCCGTTGAACGCTCCGTGGTCGGCCAGCACGTTGACCCGCACCGCCTGGATCTTGCCGTCGCGGGTCGCGGCGATCTCGGCGTGCATGTGGAAATCCCGGGCGAACGAGGTGGACATCAGGTTCTCTGACCGGTCCTCCATCCACTTCACCGGCTTTCCGGTGACGATCGAGCCGACGACCGCGCAGACGTAGCCGGGGTAGATGCCCACCTTGTTGCCGAAGCCGCCGCCGATATCCGGCGAGATCACCCTGATCTTGTGCTCGGGCAGACCCGCGACCAGCGCGTACAGGGTCCGGTGCGCATGCGGGGCCTGGGTGTTGCACCAGATCGTCAGCTTGCCGGTCACCTTGTCGAAGTCGGCGACCGCGCCGCAGGTCTCCAGCGGGGCGGGATGCACCCTCGGATACAAGATGTCCTCGGCCACTGTCACCTCGGCGTTGCGGAAGACCTCCTCGGTACGTCCGGCGTCACCCGATTCCCAGTCGAAGATGTGATTGTCGTTCGTTCCTTCTTTGTCGTCCCTGATAACCGGAGCGCCCGCGTCCAGCGCGTGACGGGCATCAACCACCGCCGGGAGCGGTTCGTATTCGACATCGATCAGCTCCAGCGCGTCACGAGCCGAGTACCGATCCTCGGCGACGACGAACGCGACCTCCTGCCCTTGGAAGCGGACCTTGTCAGTGGCCAGCACGGCCTGAGTGTCGTAGGAGATCGTGGGCATCCAGGCCAGGTTCAGGCCGGCGAGCGTCTCCCCGGTGATGACCGCCTTGACCTTCGGGTGCGCCTCGGCCGCGGTTGTGTCGATCGAGACGATCCTGGCGTGGGCGTGCGGGCTACGCAGGACGGCACCATGCAGCATGCCGGGTAGCCGCACGTCGTCGACATAGTTGCCGCGACCGCGGATGAACCGGGGGTCCTCCTTGCGCTTCATGTGGCCGAAGCCCAGGGGGGTCGGGTGTTCCTCGACGGCGGTCACGCTGACACCTCCTCGGTCTGGGCATGCTCGGCGGCCCAGCGGACGGAGCGGACGATGTTCTCATAACCGGTGCAGCGGCAGACCTGCCCGGAGATGGCCTCGCGGATCTCCTGCTCACTGGGGTCGGGATTGCGGTCCAGCAGCCAGCGGGCGGTCATCATCATGCCGGGCGTGCAGAAGCCGCACTGCAGGCCGTGGCACTGCATGAAGCCGTCCTGCACCGGATCCAGCTTGCCGTCCTGCTCCAGGCCCTCCACGGTGCGGACCTGCCGGCCGTGCGCCATCGGGGTGAGGACCGTGCATGACTTGACCGGGGTTCCATCCAGCCACACCACGCAGGTGCCGCAGTTCGAGGTGTCACAGCCCCAGTGGCTGCCAGTCAGGCCGAGCTCATCGCGCAGGAAGTGAATGAGGAGCAGGCGCGGCTCCACCTCACGGACGTACTCGGTGCCGTTGACGTTGACGGTCACGCGCATCAGATCATGCCTCCCGGGTAGGCGCGATTAACGGATCGGCGCAGCGCGCGTACGGTCAGCTCCGCGACCAGGTGGCGCTTGTAGTCCTCGGGGCCACGCTGATCGGCCACCGGATGGCAGTGCGCCGCGGCCAGCTGGCCCGCGGCGCGGAACGTCTCCTCGTCGGCGGGCCGGCCACCGAGGTAGTCCTCCGCCTCGACCGCGACGAAGTGTTCGGCGCCGACCGCGGTCAGGCCGATGCCAGCCGTAGCGATCGTTCCGCCGTCAATGCGCAGCATCGCGCCGACAGCGGCGATCGACCAGTCGCCGACCCGCCGCTCCACCTTCTCGTAGGCGCTCCCCGCGCCCGGCACGACCGGGACCCGGACCTCGATGAGGAGCTCGCCCGGGCCGATGACCGTCTCGTACGGTCCCAGGTGGAATTCCCGGACCGGGACCATCCGGTTGCCGTCGGCGCTGCGGACGACGGCGATGGCCCGGGTCGCGGCGAACGCCGCGGACAGGTCCTCGGACGGATCGGCCTGGCACAGCGAGCCGCCGACCGTGCCCCAGTTCCTGACGACGGGATCGGCGATCACCCGCTCGGCATCGGCAAATATCGGGAAGAGCTGCGCTGCCTGGGTATCGGCGAGGAGTTCGGCGTGCCTGGTGAGGGCGCCGATGCGGAGTTCGTCCGCCTCACGGCGAATGTAGGCGAGCTCGGTCAGGTCATTGATGTCCACGATGACCTCGGGCTGGGCCAGCCGCAGCTTCATCATCGGGATGAGGCTGTGGCCGCCCGCGACAGCCCGGGCGTCCGGGGCGGTGAGCAGCGAGAGCGCGTGCTCGACGCTGGTCGCGCGCTCGTATTCGACATGCGAAGGCACCTGCATGGGTGGAATCCTGCGAGCAGTCAGCGGTCCGCGCAATAGCCGGATAAGCGATGGCTTAATCGACCCGGTAGCGCTCACGAGGTCGCGTGCGTGATCATCGGAAGCATGACGCTGACACAGCTCAGCGCGTTCGTCCTGACCGCGCGGCTCGGATCGGTGAAGGACGCGGCCAAGGCGCTGAACGTGAGTGAGCCAGCGGTGTCGCAGGCCATCACCGCCCTTCGTCAGCAGCTCGGCGATCAGCTGATAATCAGGGACGGCACCGGCATGACCCTCACCGTCGCGGGCGCCCGGCTGCTCCCGATCGCATCTCAGATGGTGGCGCTCGGCGCGGAGGCTCAGGCGGCGGTCCGGATCGCGCAGGGGCTGCCCGACCAGCTCCGTCTGGTGACAAGCAGCGTTATCGCCGAATTCATCGCCGCACCGCTGGCGGACGCGTTCGCGGGCCGGTCCGGGCGGAACGTCGAGGCATCGGCCGGGGTGGCGGCAAGCTCGGAAATGCCGGTGCTGATCGCCAACCGGCTCGCCGACGTGGCGCTCGGGCCGAACCTGGCCGCCGCCGGGAGCGGCCGTCCCGATCTCGACCTGACCAGCGAGCCGGTGTTCAAGTACAAGATCGTGGCGGTGGCCTCGCCCCGATCCCGGCTGCACGGCGCCCCGCGGGGCTGGCCGTGGCTGGTCGACCCGTCCGGAACGGACCCCGGCAGCGACGTGTCCATGCTGCTCCGGCAGCTCGACGTGCCGGAGCCGCGGATCAGCGTGTTTCCCAACCAGACCGCGGCGTGGGCCGCCGCCGCCGACGGGACCGGCGTCGCCCCGGCGGTTGCCCACCTGGTCAGTCACCAGGTACGACGCGGGGAACTGCGGGTGGCCGACATCCCGCCGATGGAGGCCACCTGGTATGCCACCACCCTCCCCCGGGACCGGCGCCCCGGCGTGGCGGGTTCGCTGCGGCACTTCCTCGGCACGCCCGAGGCGATGCAGCTGATGCGCGAGCCCCGCGGCGGGGTACCGGTGTCGAGGTTCCGGCCGCCGGTTTACGTCACAATCTGGAGCTAGGGCGTTTCCGCTCTGCGTAGGGCGTAGGGCGTAGGGCGTAGGCCGTAGGGCATGGGGCGTAGGGCTCAGGGTCAGGGACCTTCTCAACGAGAGGCGAGCGGCGTAACGTCAGCGCTACTGAGGACCGACCTACTGACGAGTAGGAGTTGACGTGAGCCTCGCCTACGAGCGCGCCGGGTCCGGGCCGCCCCTGGTGCTGATACACGGGCTAGGGCACCACCGACAGGGCTGGGGTGCGGTGCTGGACCGGCTGACGCCGCACCGGGATGTGATCACCCTGGACCTGCCCGGGCACGGTGAATCGCCTCCGCTGCACGCCGACGGCCAGAACGCGGTCGCGGTGATGGCCCAGGAGATAACCGGCCTGCTGAAGTCGCTGGACCTCGACCGCCCGCACGTAGCGGGGAATTCACTCGGCGGCGCGCTGGCCCTGGTGCTGGCGGCTACCGGCCAGGCGGCCAGCGCTACCGCACTGAACCCCGCCGGGTTCCCCAACCACCGATACCAGATGACGTATGCCAGGGCGTTCTTCGAGACCGCGGTGTGGTCGGCGCACGTCCTGCGCCCGGCGGTCCCGGCCCTGTCCCGGAGCACGATCGGCCGGGCGCTGCTGTTCGGCGTGGTGGTGGCCAAGCCGGGCCGGCTGAGCGCGGAGCAGGCGCGCGACGACATGGCGGGGATCGCCGAAACCAAAGACGCCATGCGCGCCGTCTTCGGCACATTCGAGCCGTTCACCCTGACGATCCCGGACGACGTGCCGGTGACCATCGCCTGGGGCGCCAAAGACCGGCTTCTTTCGCCCGCGAACGCGCGAGTCGCCAGGCAGCGGCTGCCGCAGGCCCGGTTCATCCGGCTGTCCAGCTGCGGGCACGTCCCCATGACCGACGACCCGGACCTGGTGGCAAAGGTGCTGCTGAAGGGCAGCTCCATCGCGTCCATGGCGTAAGGTAGCGCACCGTGGCAGGACGCGGTACGACGGCGACCATCGCGCTGGAACGGGCGCGGATTCCGTTCACCGTGCACGAGTACGTCCATGACCCACGGCACGATTCGTACGGCGTGGAGGCGAGTGAGGCGCTGGGCATCGCCGCCGAGCGGGTGTTCAAGACGCTGATCGCCGACGTCGACGGCAATCTGGTGACGGCGGTGGTCCCCGTGGTGGGCGAACTCGACCTCAAGGCGCTCGCGGCAGCGGCCGGCGGTAAGAAGGCGGCGATGGCCGACGTGGCGGCCGCCGAGCGCGCCACCGGTTATGTGGCCGGCGGCATCTCCCCGCTCGGCCAGCGCAAGCGCCTGCCGGTGGTGCTCGACGCCTCGGCGTTGAATCATGCCACCGTGTTCTGCAGCGCCGGACGGCGCGGACTGGAGATAGAGCTCGCCCCCGGCGACCTGGCCCGTGCGGCCAACGCAACCGTGGCACCGATTGGCCGGTCCAGATCATGACGGTTTGACGGAGCACCTGGCGAGGGGATGATCCGAGAGTGCGCGACGCGGCGGAACAGATGTCGGTCGATGAGCTGCGCGCGCTACAGCTTGAGCGGCTCCGCTGGACACTCCGGCACGCGTACTCCAACGTCGCTTTCTACCGGAAGAAGCTCGACGAGGCGGGGGTCGGGCCGGAGGACCTCCGGTCGCTGGAGGATCTGGCCCGCTTCCCGGTCACCACCAAGGACGACCTGCGGGACAACTACCCGCATGGCATGTTCGCGGTCCCGATGGCCGAAGTACGGCGGATCCATGCCTCCAGCGGCACGACTGGCCAGCCTACGATAAGCGGCTACACCGAAGCTGACCTTGACAACTGGGCCGGGCTGATGGCCCGGTCCATCCGGGCGGCGGGCGGCAGGCCAGCGGATGTGGTGCACGTGGCCTATGGCTACGGCCTGTTCACCGGCGGCCTCGGCGCGCACTACGGCGCGGAGCGGCTCGGCTGCACCGTGATCCCCGCCTCCGGCGGCGTGACCGGGCGTCAGGTGCGGCTCATCACCGACCTCCGGCCGCGCGTGATCATGGTGACGCCCACCTACATGCTGACCATCCTGGACGAATTCGAGCGGGCCGGCCTGAATCCCAGGAAAAGCTCGCTGGAGATCGGCATCTTCGGCGCGGAACCGTGGACCGAGCAGATGCGAGCCGAGATCGAGCAGCGGGCGGGCCTGGACGCGGTAGACATTTACGGGCTGTCAGAGGTGATGGGCCCGGGGGTGGCGATGGAGTGCGTCGAGACTCGCGACGGCCTGACGGTATGGGAGGACCATTTCTATCCGGAGGTCATCGACCCGGCGTCCAGCACGCCGCTCGGTCTGGGTGAGCGCGGCGAGGTCGTGTTCACCTCGCTGACGAAACAGGCGATGCCGCTGATCCGCTACCGCACCCGCGACCTGACCCGGCTGCTACCCGGTACGGCCCGCCCAGCGTTCCGGCGCATGGAGCGGATCACCGGCCGAAGCGACGACATGATCGTGCTGCGCGGCGTCAATGTGTTTCCCACCCACATCGAGGAACTCGTGCTTCGCGTTCCCGGTCTGGCACCGCACTTCCAGATCGAGCTGACCACCCGAAACCACCTGGACGAGCTGACCGTCCACGTCGAGGCGCGCGATGATCTGCCTCTGGAGCAACGGCAGACCGCCACCGAGCGGCTCGTGGCACTGGTCCTGGACAACGTGGGAATCCGCGTCGCGGTCTCGGTGGGCGATCCGGGCACGGTCGAGCGCTCAGCCGGGAAGATGCGGCGCGTCATCGACCACCGGACCGGAGCGGTCGAGGGACCGGCGTGACCGCTAACGCCGCCGGAAGAGCCGGAGGCGGAAATCGAGTCTGGGGCGTGCCGTGGACGGCCGCCGGTTGCCACGATGTCCAGTAAGTCTTGAACGGGATGCGGAATTAAGGCGGAACATCTGTGCTGCGCGGAAATTTAATGTACGAATTCGGCCGTCTAATTTCCGTGTAGCACGAAATTTCCGCGCTGTTGGAGGTGAAGGGCCCGCGCTGCATGGAGGTGAAGGGCCTGCATGCGAGCCGATGGCACCAGTGGCACGCTCCAGCAGGCTCGATGGCGCCATTGGCACGCTTAGGACCCTGGATCTTCAAGCTCTGCATATGGGCGGCGATTGCGCTGGACGACGTGGGAAGAAAAGGGCTTCGCGGAAGAAAGGGTGCCGGTTTCCGGCGCCTTTTCTTCCAGATAGCGCCTATCTTCCGGCGGGCGGCTGGCCTACGTGCGGGATGTGCGGGTTGGGGGCGGCGGACCGCGTCCGCGTGGCACGTCGGAGGTCTTATCGGCTGACGGCCTGGAGTGCGTTGCGGAGCAGGTCTAGGTCGTCGGGTGTGCAATCGACGTGCGGGCTGACGCGGAGCAGGGGCTCGGTCATCTCGCGCGGGGCGCGGGGGACGCCGCACACGCTGGTGACGATGCCGTGCTCGTCCAGCAGGCGAGCCCGCACCACAGCGATGTCCTGACCGGCCGTCGCGCGCAGCGCCGTGGTAGCCGAGCCGACGCCCGGCGAACCGGCGGACAGCGAACCGGCGGACGGCGAACCGGCGGACGGCGAACCGGCGGACAGCGAACCGGCGGGCGACGGGCCGGCCGCGGCCACGACCGACCAGCCCGGTAGGCCGGCCAGTGCCTCGCGGGTCTGGCGGCCAACCTCGGCCAGGCGGCGCCACACCCGCTCCGGACCGGCCTCGATGAACTCTTGCACGGCGTGGCACAGCCCGATCCGTCCGGCGATGTGCGCCTCGGCCGACTGAAGCAGCCAGACCGGGCTGGCGTCGGCCGGCTGGCCGCTCAGCTGCAGCTCCGGTGCGTCGATCTCCAGCTTGTCCCACCACGGCTCGGCCACGCCCAGCATGCCCACGCCACGCGGTCCGGCAAGCCACTTCCTGCTGGTGGCGTAGATCGCGTCCGCGCCGCAGGCGGTATTGACGTGCCCGATCGACTGCGCGGCATCCACCCACAGCGGCACGCCCGCCGCGCGGCACACCGCCGCGGCCTCGGCGACTGGCTGGACCAGCGGCCGGTGGGAGGCCACCTGGGTGATGTGCACCAGCGCCGGACCCAGCGTATCCAGCACGCGTTCGAGGTCGGCGAGGTCCACCACGCCGCCAGCGTCCACGCCGATCTCGGTCAGGCTCAAGCCCCGGCGAGCGAACGCGTGCAGGTTCGGTCCCCACTCGCTCGGCACCACCGCGATCACGTCACCGTCGGCGAGGGGCCACGTCCGCAGCAGGAGGTCGAGCGCCACGTGGGCGTTCTCCACGAACGCCAGTCCCGCGACGGGGACGCCGAGCAATCCGGCCAGGGCGGCCTGGCCTTCGCCCAGAACCGGCGCCGCCTCGGCCTGTGCGACGTAAGCGCCGAGCACGACTTCGCGTTCGGCGTGCCGGGCGGCGGCCCGCAACGTGCCCACCGAGGCCTGACCCGCCGCGGCGGAGTCCAGGTGAACCCGCTCCCGGGGCAGCCGCCGCTCCCGCCAGAAGTGCCAGTCAGCTTCCGTCGGGCACCTCGGCACCGTCCCGGGCCTGTTCGGCATCGGCGGTCTCAGCATCGGCCGTCTCGGCATCCGCGGTCTCGCCGGTCTCGGCTCGCGCTTCCGGCTCGATCGGCTCCGCGGGAGCATCGACCGCGGCGGCGACCGGAGCGGCAGCCGCAGCGGCCGTATCCGACGCTGGGCGGCGCTGGGTGCGGTAGAACCAGACCGCCCCGAAGATCGTCAGCGCGCACGCTATGTACAGGTTCAGCCGCAGGCCGAAGATGTGCACCGACGAATCCACCCGCAGCGACTCCTCGAAAATCCGGAACGCGGAATAGCCGGTCACATACAGCGCGAACAGACCCGGTGGCTTGACGCCGCGGTGGTGACCGAGCCAGATCAGCGCGGCGGCGAGCGCGAAGTCCCAGATCAGCTCGTAGAGGAACGTCGGGTGGAAGGTGGCGTACTGCGTGTACCCGGCCGGGCGGTACTGCGCCGGGACCTCAAGGCCCCAGGGCAGCGTGGTGGGGCCGCCGAACAGTTCCTTGTTGAAGTAGTTCCCGATCCGGCCGATCCCCTGGGCGACCAGGAGCCCGGGTGCCATCGCGTCGGCGAACAGGGCGGCGCTGACCCCGCGCTTGCGCAGCCGCCACACGCCGACCAGGCCGCCGACCAGGACCCCGCCCCAAATGCCGAGGCCGCCGGTCCACACCGCGAAGACCCCGTACCAGACGTGCGGGATATCCATCGGCGTGGTGATATCGAAGTAGATCCGACCCCCGATGATGCCGGCGGGCACTATCCAGATCGCGATCTCGGTGACCAGTTCGGGATTGCCGCCCACCGCTGCCCAGCGCCGCCGGGTCAGCAGGATCGCCAGCGTGATCCCCACCAGGTACATCAACGCGTAGAAGTGAATGACCAGCGGGCCGATGTTGAAACTATTGCTCGACGGGCTGGGGAGGTACGCCAACGGATGGGCCATAACGGGCTGGGCCATACGGCAGAGCGTACCCTGATCCGCCCGCTCGCGGACCGGCCGGTCCTGACCAGGACTTTTGCCAGCTCCTACGGTTGGGTATCAGTTAATCAACGCTTATACCAAAGCTTCTGAGCACGAGATACGGTGTGCGCCATGACTGACTATCCAGGCTCCGGCGCGCCGGAAGCCGACAGACCCGCATCCGCCGCCACCTGGATATCCGCAGGACGGCCAGCAGCTACCTCAGGCACCGCCGGTGCCCGCCGGATACGGCTACGGACAGTACCCGCAGGGCGCGGTGCCGGCCGGGATGTACTACGACGAACGATCCGGCCTGCTGCTGCCGAACGGCACGGAACTAGCCAGCATCGGCCGCCGCATCGGCGCCTACTTCCTCGCCCTCCCGCTCATGCTCGTCACGCTGGTCATCGGTTACTGGATCTGGGGGATCATCCTCTGGTCCAAGGGCAAGAGCCCCGCGCTGAGCGTGCTCGGCATGCAGGTGTGGAAGGTGGACGGCCAGCAGCCGGCCACCTTCGGCACGATGGCGCTCCGCGACATCATCGGCCGCATCGTCGAAGGCATCACGCCCATCAACCTGATCTCGTTCATCATGTTCTGCGCCGGCAAGGAGCGGAAGCCTCTCCACGACATGATCGGCGGCACCGTCGTCCTGTACGACCCGAACAAGGTGCTGGAGCCTAAGAACTAGTAAGTACCGGCATCGTTTCAGCGAAGTGGCAGGCGACCGGGTGGCCCTCCCCCCGGTCGACCAGCTCCGGTTCGACCTGGGCGCATATCTCCGCGGCCTTCCAGCAACGGGTGCGGAACCGGCAGCCGGACGGGGGCGATGAAGCGGTCGGCACATCCCCGGTCAGCAGGATCCGGCGCCGCCGTCGCTCCACCTCGGGGTCCGGCACCGGCACGGCGGACAGCAACGCCTGGGTGTACGGGTGCGAGGGACTGTCGTACACCTGGGACCTGGTGCCGGTTTCCACGATCTTGCCCAGGTACATGACCGCGACCCGGTCCGATATGTGCCGGACCACCGACAGGTCGTGCGCGATGAACAGATAGGACAAACCCAGGCGATCCTGGAGATCCTCCAGCAGGTTCACCACCCCGGCCTGAATGGAGACGTCGAGAGCGGACACCGGCTCGTCGAGCACCAGGACCTTCGGCTCCAGGGCGAGCGCGCGGGCGATGCCGACCCGCTGCCGCTGACCGCCGGAGAACTCGTGCGGATAACGGTTGCGGTGCTCGGGATTGAGCCCGACCAGCCGGAACAGCTCATCAACCCGCTCCGGCCCCGAACTCCGGTCCCAGCGTTCGTGCACCCGGAGCGGTTCGGCGACGATCTCGCCGACCGGCATCCGCGGGTCGAGCGAGGCGTACGGATCCTGGAACACCACCTGCACATGCTGGCGCAACGGCCGGAGCTGGCGTCGGCTGCGCGTGGTCAGCTCCTCGCCTTCGAACCGGACCGAGCCCGACGTCGCCGGCAGCAACTGCAAGATCGTCCGGGCGGTCGTCGATTTGCCGCACCCCGACTCGCCGACCAGGCCGAGCGTCTCACGTTCCCGCAGTTCCAGCGATACGCCGCAGACGGCGTGCGCCTCCGCTACCTGCCGCCGGATCAGCCGGCCACCGGTGATGGGATAGTGCTTCACCAGATCGACAACGCTCACGATGGCGTGACCACTCGCGACGGATGAGGTGCCGGGTGGTGTTACCACCGTTCGTTCGTGGTAAATGGAGTTGAGCTCAGCCGAGCGGTGACAGGCTGCGGCGTGATCAGGGGCCACCGCCAGCAGGGCTGGCTCGTCATCAAAGCACCTGTCGAAAGCCACCGGGCAGCGCGGCGCGAACGGGCAGCCGGGCGGCAGGTCGATCAGCGACGGCGGCGCGCCCGGGATCGGGCGCAGCGGGGCCACCGCGTCGGAGTCCAGCCGCGGCAGCGAGCCGAGCAGCCCCAGCGTGTACGGCATGCGGGAGCGGAAGAAGATCTCGTCAACCGGGCCGGTCTCGACCGGCTTACCGGCGTACATGACCATGACCCGGTCGGCCAGGCCGGCCACGACGCCCAGGTCGTGGGTGATCAGGATCAGCGACGCGTTGGTCTGCTCGCGAGCGGACCGGAGCGCCTCCAGCACCTGGGCCTGGATCGTGACGTCCAGCGCCGTGGTCGGCTCGTCGGCGATGATGATGTCCGGGTCGTTGGCCATCGCGATCGCGATCACCACCCGCTGCCGCATGCCGCCGGAGAACTCGTGCGGATAGCGCCGGGCCTGCTGGTCCGGCCGCGGGATGCCGACCGCGCTGAGCAACTCGACCGCCCGACGATGGGCGGCGTCCTTGCCGATTCCCTGCCGGATCCAGATCGGCTCCGCCACCTGCCAGCCCACCGTGAAGGCCGGGTTGAGCGAGCTCAGCGGGTCCTGCGGCACGTAGGCGATGGTGCCGCCGCGGACCATGGCGAGTTCGCGCTCGGCCAGACCGAGAAGCGGGCGGCCCAGGACGCTGATCGTCCCGGTGACCTCGGCGTTCCTGGGCAGCAGGCCGAGGATCGCGCTGGCGACCGTGGACTTGCCGCAACCCGACTCCCCGACGATCCCGAGGGTCTCGCTCGGGTGGAGGTCAAGGCTCAGCTGGCGGACGGCGCGCACGTCACCGTCCCGGGTCCGGAAGCTCACGTCCAGGCCCGCGACCTCCAGAAGCGCGGCGCTCATCCGCGGAAGCCCGGGTCGAGCGCGTCGCGCAGGCCGTCACCGATGAAGTTGACCGAGAGGATGGTGATCACCAGGAATCCCGCGGGAAAGAAGAACAGCCAGGGCAGGGTCGCCGCCGCGTCCTGCCCGCTCGCTATCAGGCTGCCCAGCGACACCTCCGGCGGCTGAATGCCCAATCCGAGGAACGACAGTACTGCTTCGATCAGGATCGCCAGACCCACCGCCAGGGTGGCGCTGACGACGATGGGACCGATCGCGTTCGGGATCAGGTGCCGTCCGATGATCCGCCAGTCGCTGGCGCCGATCGCGTGCTCGGCTTCGACGAACTCCCGTTCTCGCAACGACAGGAACGCACCGCGGACCTGCCGGGCCACTTGCGTCCACAGCACGAAGCCAACGATCAGCGCGATCCAGAACCAGCTTCCCGCCTGCTTGCTCAGCTTGTGGGCCAGCACCAGCAAGATGGCGAACAGCGGGACCGCGAGGATCAGGTCGGTGAACCGCATCAGCAAGGCGTCGGCCAGCCCGCCGTAGTATCCGGCCGCCGCCCCTATCGTGGTGCCGATCACCGTCGCGATCACCGCGACCAGGACCGCGGTCTTCACCGACGTCGCCTCGGCCTCCAGCACCTGGGCGAACAGGTCATGGCCGATCAGGTCGGTGCCGAACGGATGCTGGGCGGACGGTCCGGTGGCGAACTGGCCGGTGATCGCGGTGTAGTTGTAATGCCAGAAGACCGGGCCGATGGTGGACAGCAGCAACAGCAGGACGAAGGTGGCCAGACCCGCCACGGCGAGTCGATGCGTTACGAAGCGCTCAGCGGCCAGGCGGACCTGGCCGCGGGACTGGCGTGGCAGGCCCGGGGCGACGTCGGCCGGCGCCGCGGGCTGCCGGGTGACCTCACGCATAGCGGACCCTTGGGTCGAGCAGGCCGTAGAGCAGGTCGGCGAGGATGTTGAACACGATCACCGCCGCGCCGGCCACCATGAGCCAGCCCTGCACCGCGTAGACGTCCGGGCTTTCCGCGCCGGTCAGCCCGTTGATCAGGTACTGGCCCATCCCGTACCAGCTGAACACGATCTCGGTCACCACCGCGCCGCCGATCAGCGCGGCGAAGTCGATGGCGACCACGGTGATGACGGGAATCAGCGCGTTGCGCAGGGCATGCACGAACAGCACCCGCCGTGGGGACAGGCCCTTGGCGCGAGCCAGCCTGATGTAGTCGGCATTGAGCACATCGAGCATGGCGGCCCGCTGGAAGCGGCTCCAGACGGAGTACGTGATCAGCGTGAGGGTGAGCACCGGCAGCACCGCGTGTTCCACCTCGTTGACCAGCACGTTCCACGTACCGTTGATACCCGGCGTCGACTCGCCGACCGTGTAGAGGATCGTGTGGCCGGCCTCCTTGTTGACGTCGATGGCGAGGAAGTCCTTCAGCAGCAGGCCGAGGACGAACACCGGGGTGGAGAAGAACAGGTACGACAGGCCGGTAAAGATGTGATCGACGGGCTTGTACTGCCGGACCGCGCTGATCACGCCGACGATCACCCCGAGCAGCACCGACAAGATGACGGCGGGCACCACGAGCTTGACAGTCACGGCCAGCCGCTGCACGATCTGCGGCCCCACCGGCTGACCGGTGTAGCTGGTGCCGAGGCTGCCGTGCAGCACGCCGTCCAGCCAGCCCCAGTACCGCTCCACGAGCGGCTGGTTGAGGTGCAGTTGCGCAGCGGCCGCTTTAAGGGCCTCGGGCGAGGTCTGGGGATTCGCCCGCAGTTGCGCCAGCGGATCGCCGGACAGCGCGACCAGGATGAACATGCCGAAGCTGAGCACCAGCAGGACGAGGATCCCGGCCGCCACCCGGCGCAGCAGATAAGCCCACACGTGATGGGTCCTTTTGCGCCGCCTGGTTCACTTGGCGCCCCATTCGTTGGCATTCCATGGGATACCGACGTTGCTGGTGTTCGGGATGACGTTGGCGAAATTCGACGACCAGCCGTACAGTTCCGGCGCCTGGAACAGCGGCAGCGTGGACATGTCAGCCCACAGTTGCGCGTCGACCTGGTTGTACAGCGTGGCCGCGCCGGCCGGGTTCATCGTGGTCAGCGCCTGGGCGAACAGGGAGTCGACCTTGGGGTCGGCGTAGTGGTCCCAGTTGTTCCCGCAATCCGCGGCGTTGGTATAAGAGCAGTAGATGGACTGCTGCTGGGATTTGAACGGCGAGATCACCCAGGCGAACTCGATGAGGTCGAACTCACCCTTCGGGCCGACGGTCCCGAACAGCGTGTTCGCCGCGTAGTTCTGGATGTTGATCTTGACACCGATGGCCTTCATGTCGGCCTGGAACAGCTGCTCGATCTCGGACCGGACCTCCACACCGCTGGTGGTGGAGATGCCCAGCGTGAAGTCCTGGCCCTTCTGCGGGCCGAAGTCCGGATGGAAGTAGCCGTCCGAGCCCATCGC
Organism: Streptosporangiaceae bacterium; assembly: GCA_019245115.1. GTDB lineage: Bacteria > Actinomycetota > Actinomycetes > Streptosporangiales > Streptosporangiaceae > JAFARZ01. The sequence goes on from JAFARZ010000351.1 coordinate 17,365, forward strand.
CATGCCGGCCTGCCGGAGCAGTTGCTTCGCCTTCGCCGGGTCGAAGGCGCCATAGCCGTTGCTGGTGTCGGTGAACGTGCTCTCGGTCGGCATGATAAGGCGATTGTTCAGCGGTCCGATGCTGGTGGTCAGCGGGGCCACGATCCTGCTGATCATCCCCGGCCGGTTGGTGCCGTAGGCGATCGCGTGCCGGACGCCAGCCAGAGCGAGGTACGGGTTGGACTCGTTGAAGTCGATGTGCTGATACTCCAGCGACGGCTGGACGGAGACCGTGAAGCCCGGTATCGACTTGACCGTGTCAAGGAACGGGATCGAGGCGATCACCGGGTTGACCATGTTCACCTCGCCGTTCTGGACGGCGGGGGGCTGCTGACTGTCGGCCAGGATGAACCGGAACACGATCCTGCTGAGGTTGCCCGGCGGGCCCCAGTAGTGCGGGTTACGCACTTCGACCAGGTCTTCGCCCTTGGTGTAGCTCTGGATGATGTACGGGCCGCCGGATATCTCCACTTTGGGGCTGAAGTTCTGGAAGCCCGAGTCGAAGCCGACCTTCTGCGCGATGTGCGCGGGGAGCAGCGGGGTGTTCTGGCTGAACAGCGCTTGCCAGTCACCGTAGGGCTTGCTGAACACGACCGTCGCGGTCTTACCGCCATCGGAGCCGGTGATCGACTTGATCTGGTTGTAGCCATTCGTCGCCTGCGGCAGGAACAGCTTGCCGCCGACGTCCTTGAACGCGGGGTCGCCGCTCTGCGCATGCCAGTTATAGATGAAGTCGTCGGCGTTGATGGGTACGCCGTCGGACCAGGCGGCCTTCGGGTTGATGTGGTAGATGACGGTCTGCGGGTTGGTGCTCGTCTCCGTGGCGCTGGTGACCACCGTGGTGTCGAGGGCCGGCTTGAGGTTCGGCTGGACCACGAACACCTTGGGCAGCGTCTGGTCGAGGATCTCGGTGAGGACGAACTCGTTGTCCCCCTCGAGCACCGGATTGAAGCCGGTCACGTCCTCATCGAGGGCAAAGGTCAGCGTGCCGCCGTTCTTGACCGGGCCGGTCTTGCCGGGTGCCGGACCAGTGCTCGAGGAGCACCCGGCCGCCACGAGCAGAGCGGCCGCGGCCACGGCGGTGGCCGCGCCGGCATACCGGTGCTTGCTGTGTTCGGTCCGGTTGCTGTGGTCGGTCCGGTTGCTGTGGTTCCTCCGGTTCCTCGGGTTGCCAGGACGGATGGTTCCCATTGGCGGCCTCCGGGGTCAAGGCCCCCCAAGCGGGACGGGTGTCCCTCCCTACTTCCGAGTCGGCGTCAGATAAGGGCTTTTGTCCAGCCGCCGCGGCAACATCGTAATCACAATGTTGCCTAATCACTTCCACTAATCACTTTGGTTCACTGCCGTCCACCCCGGCGGAGGCGGGATGCGGGGCCATCTCGACCGGTGGCTGCGAGGGCTCGGCGTTCGTGCTGCGGTCCGGCCGGCCCGCCAGCCGGTACACCTCGGATCCGTCCACGGTCTCCTTTTCCAGCAGCAGGTCGACCAGCCCGTTCAGCTCCGGCCGGTGACCGCGGAGCAGGTCCACCGAGCGCGTCTCCGCCTCCCGCAGCAGCCTGCTGACCTCGGCGTCGATGGCGGCCTGGGTGGCTTCGGCGAACGGCCGGCTGGACACGCCGGCGCCGCCGCCGCCGAGGAACACCGAACCGCCTTCCGGATAACCGATCGGCCCGAGCTTGGGAGACAGGCCGAACTCGCGGACCATCTTCGTGGCCAGGTCCGTCGCGCCGGCCAGGTCGTTGCCCGCGCCAGTGGAGCCCTGCCCGAACACCACCAGTTCGGCGGCCCGGCCGCCGAGACGGACGGCGAGCGAATCGAGCAGATAGTCCTCGGTGTACATGTGCCGCTCGACCAGCGGAAGCTGCTCGGTCACGCCCAGCGTCTGCCCGGCCGGCAGAATCGTCACCTTGGCCACCGGATCGGCGTGCTCGGACAGCGCGGCCACCATGGCGTGCCCGGACTCGTGCACCGCCACCGCGTACTTCTCCTCGGGCAGCAGCACGTTGGAGCCTTCGCGACGGCCGAGGATGATGCGATCCCGTGCGGCGTCGAAGTCATCAGCGGTGATCACGTCCCGGCCGGCGCGAACCGCGAAGATCGCCGCCTCATTGGTCAGGTTGGCCAGGTCGGCGCCGGAAAAGCCGGGGGTGCCGCGTGCCACCGCGTTCAGGTCGACGTCGGGCGCCAGCTTCTTGTCGCGGCAATGTACGGCCAGGATCGCGGAGCGCTCGTTGACGTTGGGCAGCGGGATGGTGACCTGCCGGTCGAACCGGCCGGGGCGCATCAGCGCCGGATCCAGCACCTCGGGCCGGTTCGTCGCGGCCAGCACGACGATGCCCATGGCCGGGTCGAACCCGTCCATCTCGGCCAGCAGCTGGTTGAGCGTCTGCTCCCGCTCGTCGTTGGCGACCACCTGGCCCTGGCCCGCGCGCCGCTGGCCTATCGCGTCCACCTCGTCGATAAAGATGATCGCTGGCGCGCGCTTGCGGGCCTCGGCGAACAGGTCACGGACCCGGGCCGCGCCCACGCCGACGAACATCTCCACGAAGCTGGAACCGGTCACCGAGAAGAACGGCACATGCGCCTCCCCCGCGACCGCGCGGGCCAGCAGCGTCTTGCCTGTGCCGGGAGGCCCGACCATCAGCACGCCACGCGGCACCACTGCGCCGGCCCGGGAGTACCGGTCCGGGTTGCGAAGGAAGTCCACCACCTCGCTGATCTCCGCCTTCGCCCCCTCATAACCAGCGACGTCGGCGAACGTGGTGGACGGGCGCTCCTCGTCGAACACCTTCGCCCGGGACCGGCCCGCGCCCAGCACGCCCTGCACCCCGCCCAGCGCGTTGCGGGACAACCGCATCCACAGCAAAATGGGCAGGACGAAGACCGCCAGCAGGATTATCCAGCTCAGCACCTGCGAGCCGAAACTGCTGCCGGACGTTCCGGCGGTGACCTGCACGTTGTTGGTCTGTAGCGTGCTGAGCAGGTCCTGGCTCGCCTGCGGCGGGATGACCACGGTGTAGTTGGTCCCGCTCGCCAGCGTCCCGGTGCTGGACTGGCCATCGGCCGGCGCGATCTCGATGGTCTTCACCTTGTGTGCCGACACGTCGGAAAGGAACTGCGTGTAGGTGAGCGTCTCCTGCGGCGTGGTGTGCACAGCGGGCAGGAAGAACCAGAGCGCCAGCGCCGCGATGAGCGCGACCGGCCACAGCCAGTGCCGCCAGGCCGGCGGCGGGGGTGGCGGATTACCCGGCCCGGGCTTGTCGCCGGGGGGCGGCGGTGTTGCTTGCTTGCTCATGGCTACTCCTCAGGGGCCCTAAGTATGCCCTTCGCTGTAACGCAAAACGAGAAGGCAAACGTCCCGCGTGGCGGGTGATGGACCCGGTCCTTGAGCAGACTCTCAGCAAACCTTCAGGGGACAAGCACGGCCGCGCCGTCGAACCGGCCGTTTTCCAGATCGTCGAGGGCTCTGTCCGCCGCGTCGAGTGGATACGGGTGGACGGTGACGGCCAGCTTGTGCTCGCCGGCGAAGCCGAGGAACTCCCTGGCGTCCTGTCTGGTGTTGGACGTGACGCTGCGGAGCTGGCGTTCGTAGAACAGATGCCGTTCGTAGTTCAGGTCTGGAATATCGGTCAGGTGAATACCCGCGATGGCCAGAGTCCCGCCGCGGCCCAGGGCGCTGAGGGCGGGCAGCACGAGATCGCCGACGGGCGCGAACAAGATCGCGGCGTCCAGCGGCTCGGGCGGCATGTCGGCGGCGTCATTGGCTGATGCGGCACCTAGTTCGAGTGCGAGCCGACGCGCCTGCTCGCCCCGGGTGAGCACGTGGACCGTGGCGCCGCGGGCCATGGCCACCTGGGCGGCCAGGTGCGCGCTGCCGCCGAAACCGTAGATGCCCAGGCGCCCACCGGGCGGCAGGTCGGCGCGCTTCAGCGCACGGTAGCCGATGATGCCCGCGCACAGCAGCGGGGCCAGTTCCGTGTCGCGGTAACCGTCCGGCAGGCGGTGCGCGTAAGCGGCCGGCACGGTCATGTACTCGCCGTATCCCCCGTCCGCGTCCCAGCCGGTGTACAGCGAGTGCGGGCACAGGTTCTCCGACCCGCGCTGGCAGTACCTGCACTGCTCGTCGGTCCAGCGGAGCCACGCGGCGCCTGCCCTGTCGCCAACGGCGAAGCCCGCTGTGCCGGCTGTTCCGGCGGTGCCGGCGGTGCCGGCTGTGCCGACTGTTCCGGCCGTTCCGGCTGTGTCGGCGGTGCCGACGTGCTCGCCGAGCGCCACCACTTCGCCGACCACCTCGTGCCCGGGAGTGACACCGGGCCGGTGCGGCGGCAGGTCACCCTCGGTGACGTGCAGGTCGGTGCGGCACACGCCGCAGGCCACGACGCGAAGCAGCAACTCGCCGGGTCCGGGACGCGGCACCGGCCCGGTCCGCAGGTGCAGCGGCTTGCTGGCCAGCGGCCCGGGCGCCTCGACATGCCAGGCCCGCATAGTGGCCGGGACTTGTGGCTGGCCGTGGCCGGCTGGCTGATTCGCGGTGCTCACTCTGGCACGCTACGCCCATTAGGGGGTACGTTGCGCCAACCATCCCCTCGGGACGGGTACGTTGCGCCAACCATCCCCTTCGGTTTCCGTCACGAAGCACTTCGGCGTTCGCCATGAGCCGCCGCTGGGCGCGCCTTAGCGGTCGGCTTTACGCGGTTCGCCCCGGTAGGTGCCGAACGACCAGCGGTTTCCCTCTGGGTCACGGGCCGCGAAGTCACGCGAGCCGTAGTCGGTGTCGTGCGGCGGCGAGATGATCTCGGCGCCGGCCGCCTTAGCCCGTTCGCACAGTTCGTCGGGCCGCGCGGTGACCACATAGGCCCCGAACGTGCCGGGCTTGGTAGGTATGGCGTTGTCGTCGTCCCGTACCGACCCGAGCATGATGCCGCCGCCTTCGGGCCAGGACATCTGGGCATGGTCGACACGGTCGCCCTCGCCGTAGACCACGGTCTCCTCGAAGCCGAACGCGTCGACGAGGAAACGGATCAGGCCTCGGGCGTCGTGAGCCCGCAGCGTCGGCCAGACCTGCGGTTGCGGTGCTGTTGCGCTCATGAGCGAACACCTCTCTCGCTGTTTCGCTGTCGTGGGCCCGGCCCTGCACAGGCCCGTTGATCGCTACCAGCCTTCCTCGGCAGACCAGGCACCGGCTTGGACGTTTCGGAACTCTTCGGCCAGCCACTGGCTCGGCGGGCACCCGCTCAGCGCCGCGAAGGTGCTCGTCGATCATGCCTGAGCCCATATCACCACGATATGCGCCTGACCAGCTCGGACGAATTCCTGAGTGAACTCCAAGTAACCGCCAAGCCTCCCGAAGTGTAATGATTTGCGCAGGTAGAAGGCTTGCCGTCACAATCGGGGACTACCGCCCGCACACGGGATCGAGGGCGGGGCCCGGGTCAGCTGGCACGAGGAAGGTATTTGGGGCCGCTGGCGTTAACTGGGAAACGGGAGGGATCGTGATGATTCACCAGCAGCGTCGCGCCGGGGTACGCGCGGCCATGCGGAACGGGACGGTCATGCGCAACGGGGTATATGAGAAGCACAGGGACAAGGCGTCCGGCAAGCGCGGGGGCTCCGTGATCACGCTGCGCCCGATCACCGTGATGGGTCCAGGTGCCGCGGACGGCCGGGACCGGTGGGACCGGAACGCGGCGGACCCGGAACAGCTCAGGCTTTCCAGCGAGATCGACGTTGACGGCCGGCAGGTGGTCAGCGTGGCCGGGGAACTCGACATCGCCACGGCTCAGCAGGCCTACGCCTACATCAGTGACGTGATCGACAACGGCAAGGCGCCCGTCAGCGTCGACCTCGGCCAGGTCACGTTCTGTGACGCTTCCGGACTGGGCGTCCTCGCTCGCGCCGCCAAGCATGCCAGGCAGACCGGCCAGCAGCTGATGCTGACCTCGGCCCGGCCGTCGATGCTCAAGATCATCCGGATCACGGGGCTTGACACCGCGTTTCCCGAGCTGAGCGCCCCGGCGCTCGCGCACCGCCTGTCCTGAAGTCCGCCTGTCCTGAAGTCCGTCAGCTCTCCACTATCGCCACGAAACGTTTCGCGGTTAGTCACGCTAGGCGCGTGACGCCTCGTGGCGTTAAGTTTGTAATGCTCACCACGTTAAGTCTCCGGTGGCATCTCAAGTGGAGGGACAAGCAATGGCAGAAGTTCCTGGCAACGAAGCTCAAGATTCTGCTGAGTCTTCGGAAGCCCACATCGCTGTGCACTGGCGCGAGGAGGAGTACTACGACCCGCCGCCAGAGTTCACGGCCCAGGCCAATGCCAATGACCCGGCTATACGGGACCGCTTCACCGAGGACAAATTCCCGGAGTGCTTCACCGAGTACGCTGACCTGCTTGCCTGGGATGAGCGCTGGCACACCACGCTGGACACGAGCAACGCGCCGTTCTGGAAGTGGTTCGTGGGCGGCAAGCTGAATGCCAGCTACAACTGCGTCGACCGCCATCTGGCCGAGCGCGCGGACAGGCCTGCGATGATCTGGGTTCCCGAGCCGGAGGATGCCGATCACGTCACGATCACGTACCGGGAACTGCATCGCCAGGTGAATGAATTCGCCGCCTTGTTGCGCGACTTCTGCGGTGTCGAGGCCGGCGACCGTGTGACGTTGCACATGCCCATGGTTCCGGAACTCCCGGTGGCCATGCTGGCTTGCGCCCGGCTCGGTGCCATTCATTCCCAGGTATTCGGCGGGTTCAGCGGCGCCGCCTGCGGGCACCGCATCGCCGACTCAGGCAGCAAGATCCTCATCACGATGGACGGCTACTACCGCAGCGGCGCCATGCAGGACCACAAGGTCAAAGCCGACGAGGCCGTCGAGGCGGCCCGCAAGGAAGGCGCCGAGGTCGAAAAGGTCCTGGTCTTCCGGCGGTCCCCGGGCCAGTACCAGTCCGGGACCCCGATGGTCGAGGGCCGGGACGTCTTCGTCGACGAGGTGCTGCCCAGCTATTCGGGGCAGACCGTCGACCCGGTTTCGATGCCGGCCGAGGCGCCGCTGTTCCTGATGTACACCAGTGGCACCACCGGCCGGCCGAAGGGCTGCCAGCACTCGACCGGCGGCTATCTCGCCTACGTGACCGGGACGTCGAAGTACTACCAGGACATCCATCCGGATGACATGTACTGGTGCATGGCCGACATCGGCTGGATCACCGGCCACTCCTACATCGTCTACGGGCCGCTGTCGCTCGGCACCACCAGCGTGATCTACGAGGGCACGCCGAACTATCCGGACGCAGGCCGCCCGTGGCGGATCGCGGAGAAGCTCAAGGTCAACATCTTCCACACCTCGCCGACCGCGATTCGCATGCTGCGCAAGGTGGGCCCGGACGAGCCCGCCAAATATGACTTCCAGTTCAAGCACATGACCACGGTGGGCGAGCCGATCGAGCCCGAGGTCTGGCGCTGGTACTACCAGAGCATCGGCAAGCGCAAGGCGGTCATCGTCGACACCTGGTGGCAGACCGAGACCGGCGGCTTCCTCGGCAGCACGCTGCCCGGCCTGGACAAGATGAAGCCCGGTAGCTGCGGCCCCGCCGCCCTCGGCATCTACGCGGAGATCCTGGACGAGAATGGCGAGCCGGTCCCGGCCGGCAGCGGCCGGGCCGGCAACATCATCATTCGCAACCCGTGGCCCGGTGTCTTCCAGACGATCTGGGGCACTCCTGAGCGGTTCGTGCAGACCTACTACGCCAAGTACAACAAGGACCCGGACAGCAAAGACTGGCGTGACTGGCCGTACTTCGCCGGCGACGGCGCGCTCCAGGCGCCTGACGGCTATTTCCGTATCCTCGGCCGGGTCGACGACGTGATCAACGTGGCCGGCCACCGGCTGGGCACCAAGGAGCTGGAGTCGTCCGCGCTGACCGTCGTGGAGGTCGCCGAGGCCGCGGCGGTGCCGGTCATCGACGACATCCGCGGCCGTGTGGTCGAGATGTACGTCTCGCTCAAACCGGGGTACTCCCCCAGCACGGAGATCGAGAACAAGGTGAAGGAGGCGATCGAGACCGACATCGGCAAGATCGCCCGGCCGAAGAACATCTGGATCGTCCCCGACATGCCCAAGACCCGGTCCGGCAAGATCATGCGCCGGGTGATCGCCGCCACGTCCAACTTCGCCGACGTGGGCGACATCACCACGCTGGCCAACCCCGAAGTCGTGGACGGCATCCGGCATCAGGTGCAGGCGGCCAAGCACGCCCGCGGCGAGGTCCCGCGCGAGCTCACCGAGACCGAGCTGGCCGAGATCAAGTCCTTCGGCGCTGAGTAGCCCTCCGCGCCAAGGCCTCGCTGCGCTCGGCCGGCTTGGAGCCGCGGCGGGAATTGCCGCCCCTGCGGGACGGCAACCGCCGCGGCGCTCGCTTCCGCTCGCTTCGGGCCAAGGCCTCCCTTTTCAACCCGATTGCACGAACGGACGGTGGTTACTGGCGCCAGGTCCATTTCTCCCATGCGTCCAGCCACCGTTCGATGAACGGCTTCCCATGGCGTTGTGCTATATCGGCGAATTGACCGTGCTGAACCGCCATGGACGTGTGGTAATTCCAGGAGTTCGTCCAAGCCTGCTGGGCCGGGGCACTGGGCACCCGCTCACCGAGGGTGGCGTAGCGCAACGTCTCGTCGATCGCACGCTCGCGCAGCCGAGCCGACGAAGTGAACCAGGACCCCTTCTCATCAAGGCTGGTCAGCTGGTTGACCACCGAGGTCATAGTGTCGTCCGCTTGGCGGTCGCCGATGCCGGATCGGTCGGCCAGCTCACGGACGGCACGCTGCCACAGCGCCCCCATCCTGGCCCCTTCGCCGGCTCGGTGCCGGGGAATCCGCCCGGCATTCAGTCGCGCCGCGGTTCGCGCGCGCCATTCGAGCTCGGCGTCGACCAGCGCGCGATACGCCGCCATGCCCTCCGCGGGCTCGAGGACCGGCTCCGGCTGGCTCCGGTGCCGCTCAGCCACCTGCTCGAGCATCTCGTGCCGACCGTCCTGGTAGGGTCCGAGGTCGGTGACCACGGCGAGCCGAACCGATGCCGGATCAACGCCCCGGCCTATCACGGTCACCGTGACCGCGCCGACCGGCAGCCGCACAGCCAGCAGGTTCCCGTGCCGGCAGGCCAGCCCGCGGACTTCATCGTCGTCGGTCAGCACGCTGGCCGGCCAGTATTCCGGCGGCTCAGCGGGGTCTTCCTCATCCAGACAGGCCTGATCGGCGAGACGGTTCCGCTCGTCGTCGATGGCCCATAGCAGTTGCCCCTCGGCACCGGAACCGGGCGGGCCCTCCATCACGGTCGCGCTGGTGACCGAAACCCACGGTCCGGCCGGGTCAGCCCAGTTCCCGTAGGCCAGGCCGACACCCGTCCACTCCTCTTGCACCTGCATGGCCTCGACCAAAGCCACCGGCCGCAATGCCGGCGCGGCCAGCTCAAAGACCTCGAACAGCGGACGGGGCACAAGCGCCTCGGCGTCATGCCGGGCGACCTCGCGCATCCGCGCGAGCCACTCCTCGTGTTCCGGGTCAGGGACCTGTCGCATGGCGGCAGTGTCTCACTTGTAGTCGCCTACCTCCAGGACCAGGTCATCATGCAGGAAGCTCAGGTAGCCGCTGATCTTGGCCGCGTCGCCGTCGGCGGTGGGATAAAACCAGACCGCATCACTCAGCTCCTTGTCGCCCGCCCGCACCGACCAGTACGAGGCGGTGCCCTTGTACGGGCATACCGTGTGCGTGTCGCTGGCCTGGAGCAGGTCCTGCCGGACGTCCTCGGCTGGAAAGTAGAACCGGTTCGGCAGGCCGGTCTCGGACAGCAGCATCGGCCTGGTGGTCTCCGCGATCACCTGGCCGTCCAGCAGCACCCGCACGTGCCGTCCGGAACGTCGCACATCAACCCGGTGGTACGGGTCCCGCAGGTGGCCCTCCACCCGTTCGTCCTCGTCGTACCACTCGTCCATCCGGTCCCAGTACAGGCCCGCATATCCGCGCAGCCAGGCAGACTCCTGGTTCGGCTCCGGGTAGGCCCAGATGGCGTTCTCGGTCACCCGGTTGCCTGCCTGCACCGTCCAGTAGGACGCGGTGCCCTTGAACGGGCAGTACGTGTGGTGATCGGTTGGCCGCAGCAGGTCCTGCCTGATGTCGTCGAGCGGCACGTACGGCTGCGGCAGCAGCCCGGTCTCGTGCAGCAGCATGGCCCGGGTGGTGTCGAAGACGGTCTCACCGCCGAAGACGGCGCGAAGCCGCCGCGGGAACTCGTGCATCAGCAGCCGGTGCGCGGGCCCTTCTATGCGGTAGTTGACGGTCTCCGGCGCCTGGCCCGATAGCGGACCGGAACTGAAGGTGAGCGACACAGTGGTTCTCCTCCCGGGTCACAAATCGGCGGGGATGACGAAGTCGGCCAGGCGCGCCTGTCCGTGGGTGAGGTCAGCCCAGTCGTCATCGAACTCCAGCACTGCTACCCCTGCCGTAGGGAAGTTCATTCCGCCGCGATGTGTTCCCGCCAGGCTGGCGGCCAGCTCAGAAATGCCGGGATTGTGGGCGATCAGCATGCTGGCCCGGCTCTCGCCGGGCAGCTCGCGTGCCAGGTAGAGCAGGGACATCGCGCTGGCCGCGTAGGCGCGCGGCTCGAACGTCACGGCTGGCGCTCTGCCCTTGAATGCGGGGGACAGCTCCACGGCGACGAGCTCCCAGGTTTCCCGGGTCCGCCGGGCGGTCGAGCACACGACCGTGTCAGGCAGGTATTCCTTGGCACGCAGCCAGCGTCCCACCGCGGGCGCATCGCGCCGTCCGCGCTTGCCCAGCGGACGGTCATGATCCGGTACATCCTCCGGCCAGGCCGACTTGGCATGCCGCAGCAACACCAGCCGGCGCGTCCCCTCCTCCACCATTCCCCCAGCCTGCCACGTCCCGTGATGCGAGGCGGCCGGACCCCTACAGCCAGCCGGAACGGATCAGGGCCGGCTCGCCGTCGGCCCCGGCCGCTGTCCGGTCAGCGGCCGGCACCTCGGCCAGTGGCGGGTTCCCGAGCTCGCCCGCGCGCACCTTGTCCAGTAGCCTGCGGGTCGCGTCGATGATCTCGGGGGCCGCGTCGCGGAGATCCCTCGCGTCGCCGGGACCCGCGGTGTCCTGCGGGAAGCCGGCCTCGGCGAGCAGCCCGTCCAGATCAGCCAGCTTGCCGGCCAGCCACCCCAGCGGATCGGCGGACAGCTCGCGGACGAACACCCGGCTGGTCGGATCCCAGCCACGGAATACCGGATGATGGTGCGTACGGTCGAAGCTCCCGGGCTCGCCGTCCACCGATTCGAGGAAATCGGCCCGCCAGACCGGTTCACCGACCTCGATCGGCTGCGCCGAGTAGATCGAGCCCCGTAGCGGGCCACGGCCGAGGACCCGCAGCTCAAGCCGCACGCCGTGTTCGGCGCCCTCCTGGCCCTTCTTCGGCGCCGGATCCACGAAGTACAGATCCCCGACCACCACACCCACCCGCTCGAACCCGAACACGTACAGCATCCATTCCCCTCTCATCACGTCGTCAGCCGGTATATCCACTATCTCCCGACAACGCAGCGGCGGCCAACGCCCAACCCCCCGCCGACGCACCTCCGCGGCCCGCATCCCCCGCGGCCGCATCCCGCGCGGCCCCGCCCTATGTCCGCGCGCCCGATTTCCGGACTTGCCCCATCCGGTACAAGAGCCAACCGACAGGCATGACCAGGCTGACGCCACCCATCCCAGCCGCTGCGCATTGCTGCCCGTATCCCCCGACACCCCCGCCTTATGCCCACACCCGACATTTCCGGATTAGCACCTCCGCTCTCGCATTTGAGAGCATTCCAGTTGAACCGGTTCCCAGCGTATCGTGAAACGGTCGCCAGCTTTGCTGGGATATGACCCTTACGTGGACGGGGCCGCGCTGGATGAGCCGGAATAAAGGGGCTCTACGGAAGAAAGGGCGCCGGTTTCCGGCGCCTTTTCTTCCAGAGGGCTCCTAATTTCCGTAAAGCGGCTGGCCGTGCGCCCGATATGTGATGATACACGCAAGTTCCCAGGGTAGGACGGCACTCCGGCGCAAGTAGAATGGCCACTTTCCCAAAGCTAACGTTATTCCGGAATGCTCACATTTTGGAGGAATGAACGTTCGCGATAACTGGACCAGGAATCGTCAGCTCGACACGCAGAATCCTCGTTTGGGCAATTATCCGTGCCGCAGTGCGATAGCGGATTCGACGTGAGGAAAACTGAGCCAGATCGAGCGGATACCGTGGAAGATAGGGGCCTCGCGGAAGATTGGGCGCCGGTTTCCGGCGCCTTTTCCTCCGCCAAGCGCTTTTCTTCCACGAGATGCATCCGAGATGCCTTTTCTGCCTGAAATGTCGCGCCGAAACGGGGGCAGAATCGCTGGGAACGAAGTCGCGCGGACGGGCAACAGGCCGCAACGTGACGGAAACCGGGGCAAAACGGCCCGGAGGGAGCCACAGCAGGCCGGAGCGGGGGCAAAACCGGCCGGGACAGAACCACGGCAGGCCGAAACCCCGGGACAAAGAGCGGAGGACGGGGACGGCGGGCAAACCGGGGGGCGGAAACGAGCGGAGGACGGGGGACGGCGGGGCAAATGGGGGTGACAATGGGGGGGTGATGATGCGAGCTCTGCTGGTGCTGGTCGGCGGGGTGCTGGTGGCGGCCGGTGTCGTGTGGACGCTGCAGGGCGTCGGCGACATCGGCGGGAGCTTTATGAGCGGTGACAAGCTGTGGGCCGTGGTCGGGCCGATCACCGCGGCGGCCGGCCTGGTCATCGCCGGGACCGCGCTGCTCAGGAAGCGGGGCGGACGCGCATGAAGTTGACGGCCGTCAGGCGCAGGACCGCGGTGCCGTCCTGATTGACGGCTTCCACCATGGTCCGGACGATGCCGCGATCAGGTTTGCTCAGCGACTTCCGCGCCTCGAGCACCGTGGCTCTGACGCGCAGCGTGTCGCCGGGCCGGACCGGATAAGGCCAGCGGAGCTCGTCGATGCCCGCGGCGCCGAGGCTGGACTCCGCCGACAGGTAATGCTCGACAAGCTGGCGCATCACCAGGCTCGCGGTATGCCATCCGCTGGCGATCAGGCCGCCGAATGGGCCGTCGATCGACGGATCGACGTGGAACGGCTGCGGATCGTACTCCTTGGCGAAGGCGACGATCGACCCCTCGTCCACTGACACGCTGCCGCAGTCGAACGTCACACCCGGCGCAAAGTCTTCGAAATACCGCACCACGGGATCAGTATCGCAGGGGGCATCGGCGCTGGCCACGACGGCCCTCCGGCCTTACAGATCACGAACGTGTCACAGGAATACGTCGATTCGCCTGCGGAGCAAACCTGCTTCCTGTCATGATTCCGCAGACGGCACAGACGCCGCTTAGCGACTAAATGCCGCACGGTCGCTCAGGGACCAGCAAGGTCCGTCGACGGGCCCTCCGCAACGGGGCCTGGTAGATGGGCAGAGATACAACTTGGGGAGCTCGGTGAGTACGCCTTCCATGCACCGCCGACCGCGCAAGATCAGGCGCACCGGTCGGCACACCACCCCGTCGCAGGTAGAGAAAGTGGCGGAAGTGGCCGGCAAGGCCGCTCCCGCGGTGGCGATCGCGGGTGTCATTGTCGCGGCGCCGGCCGCGAACGCCGCTACGAGCGCGCCGGCCAAGGCCACTACCGTCGCGGAGCGAGTGCACACGGACGCCAAGGTCATCCGGGAGAGCAAGGCCCATCGGACGCAGACTGCCAGCCGTAGCTACACCGTACAGGCGGGTGACAGCCTCGCTTCGATCGCACAGAAGGAATACGGCAACTACAACGACTGGAACTGGATCTACCAGGCGAACACCAATGTGATCCACAATCCGGACGTCATCTACCCGGGTGAGCACCTGCAGATCCCGTCCAGCGCGCCCGCGGGCGCACCCAGGACAACGGCCGCCCACCACCCCAGGCACGCCAAGCCCAGCCCGCCGGCCACCACGCTGACCACCTCGGCCGTCCCGAGCGGCACGCTCAGCTGCCACGGCCTCGAGGTGCTGTGGGAGGACGCGGGCGGCGCGTCCTGGGCGGCCGAGACCGCCGCGGCCATCGCCATGGCCGAGTCCGGCGGCAACCAGTACGCCCACAGCCCGACGAACGACTTCGGCTACTGGCAGATCAACGGCGTGTGGGGTGCCATGGCCACCTACAACCCGCTGGGCAACGCCAAGGCGGCCGTGCACATCTCCGACGATGGCCGCAACTGGAGCCCGTGGACCACGTACACCAGCGGCGCGTACCACGGACGTTGTTAAGCCGGTCTACACGGGTCGTCGACCGTAATCAGCCAGCTTGACCGCCACCAGCTCGATCTCTTCAGGCGGCAGGAGGCGGGGTTGGCCGACGGCGACGGCCCGGAGGTATACCTCGCAGAGCCACTCCAGGTAGCGGGTGCCGGTCAGGGCTTCGCGCAGGGTCCGGCCGGTGGTCACCGCGCCGTGGTTGGCCATGAGGCACGCGGTCCTTCTCCGTAGCGCCGTTGTTACGTTCCTGGCCAGCTCGTCGCTGCCGTACGTGGCGTATGGTGCGACCGCCACCGGGCCGCCGAACATCGCCACCTGATAGTGGATGGCGGGCAACTCGTCTGCCACCGTGGTCAGTGCGGTCGCCGCGACCGGATGGGTGTGCACGATCGCCTTCGCCTCGGTGGCCGCGTACACCGCCAGGTGCAGCGGCATCTCGCTGGTCGGGCGCAGTTCAGCCTCGACCGGGGTCCCGTCGAGTTTGTGCACGCCGACCAGGCCGGCCGTCAGTCCGCCGTAGTCCACGCCGCTCGGCGATACCGCGACCAGATCACCGATGCGGGCGCTCACGTTCCCCGACGTCCCCGCCACCAGGCCCGCCGCGGCCATCTCCCGGCATACCTGGACCACTTCGTTCCGCACTTCGCTGAGCAGCATAGGTTCAACGGTATGGACACTCCGGACGTGCTCGCCTGGCGGGATGGTCACATCGAGGCGCTGGACCAGACCGCGCTGCCACACGAGGTACGTACGCTGCGCCTCGACACGGTGGACGAGCTGATAGCCGCGATCACCAGCCTGGCCATCCGGGGTGCGCCGGTACTCGGCGCGGCCGGGGCACTCGGCGTGGCGCTCGCCGTCCGCCAGGGGCAGCGCGACGGATGGGATTCGCGACGCCTCACCGCCGAGATCGACCGGATCGCCGCCGCCCGGCCCACCGCGGTCAACCTCGCCCGCGAGGTCAACGCGATGCGGCCCGTTCTCGCCGACGGTCCCGACGCGGTCGAAACAGCGGCCCGCGCAGCTCTCGGCACCGCCGAGCGGGTGAGCCGCCAGATCAGCGTGCGCGGCGCCATTTACCTGAAGGACGCAGTCAACAAGAAGCGCCTGCGCGTGCACACGCACTGCAACACGGGCAGCCTCGCCTGCCTGGGCTGGGGCACCGCGCTCGGCGTCATCCGGGCCCTGCACGCCGAAGACGCCCTCGATTACGTGATCGTCGATGAGACCCGGCCGCTGCTGCAAGGCGCGCGGCTTACCTGCTGGGAACTCGCCCAGCTCGGCATCGATCACCAGCTGGCCGGCGACAGCGCGGCGCCGTTCCTGATCAGCCAGGGCGCGGCCGACGCGGTGGTGGTCGGCGCCGACCGGATCGCCGCCAACTACGACGTGGCCAACAAGATCGGCACCTACTCCCTCGCGCTGGCCGCGCACCGGGCGGGAATCCCGTTCGTGGTTGCGGCCCCCGAATCAACCATCGACCCGGACACGCCGTCCGGATCGGGCATACCCATCGAGCGCCGCCCGGACGAAGAGATAACCGTGCCCGCCGCGCCGACCGGAACCAGAGCCGTCAACTACGCGTTCGACATAACCCCCGCCGACCTCGTCACCGCGGTCGTGACAGAGGAGCGGGTGGTCGAGCCACAGACGTTCGTTAGATAAAGACGCCCAGGCGGTGCGGAGGGCATGCAGGAACGTCTCAGTAGGCTGCGCTCCCGAGATGCCGTATTTGCGGTCGATGACGAAGAACGGTACGCCGGTCGCGCCGAAGGCCCGGGCTTGGGTGATGTCAGCCTGTATGTCGTCGGAGTACTCGTCGCCGTCGAGCACCGCGCGGGCCCGATCCGGGTCCGCCCCGGCCTCCTTCATGAGGTTCACCAGCGTGTCCGGATCGGCCAGGTTGGCACCGTCGGTGAAGTGCCCGCGCAGCAGCCGCTCCTTGACCGCGCCCGCTACGCCGAGGTCGGCGCCGAGATGCAGCAGGCGATGCGCGTCGAACGTGTTGACCGCCAGCGCCCGGGAGTAGTCGAGGTCGAGGCCCTCGTCCCTGGCGATGTCAACCACCCGGGATGTCATCCCGGACGCCTGCGGGCCGAACCGCTGGGTGAGGTACTCGGTGGTCGGTATCGCCTCGCCGCGCGGGAACTCCGGGTTCAGCTGGAAGCTGCGCCAGGTGATCTCGACATCGCCGGCGTGCTCGAACCCGGCCAGCGCGTGCTCCAGGCGCCGCTTGCCGATGTAGCACCACGGGCACACGACATCGGACCAGATCTCGATCTTCACGTGTTGGAGAACCAGGGCACGAGCGGGGTTGTTCCGCAACGCGATAGGTTCGGCTCGTGGCTGATGACCGGGGAAGGCTGGCGCAGGCGGCGCCGGCCGGCGTGATAGGCGCGCTGGCCGGGGCGGCGCTGACCGCGCATCGTGGCCGCAAGACCACCGTGGTCGGAGCGCTGGGCGGCGCCGTCGCGGTGGCCGCCGTCGACGCGGTGGCCCGGGCCCGGCAGCGGCCAGGTGAGATCCCGGCCCTGTGGTCACGGATCGTCGCGAGCGGCGCGATCGCCGCCCCGGCCGGATGGCTCGCGCAGCGCCTCACCGGGGCCGGTCCGCTGCCGGTCGCGACCGTGGCCGGGGCAGCGGCCGGCGCGCTCGGGCTGCGTCCGCAGAAGGTCGCCCTCGGGCCGGTGGTCGGGGCCGCGGTGGGGCTCGGGCTGTCCGCCCGGCGGGCACCGGCCGCGATCGCCGCGGCCGGGGCGGTGGTGGCGTACCGGACGACCGCCGCGGCGCTGTTCCGCGACCCGCAGCTGAGCCTGCTCGCCGAGCAGGTCCGTCCGGAAGGCGTCCCGTTCGTGGTGCCCGTGGCGAGCCAGACCCGCTACGTGGGCACGGACTACGTGCGCACGCTGGCAGAGCGCCTCGGCGGCCGGTACGCACCGGATGTCGCGGACATCGGCATCGTGGCATCGCTGGACGCGCTGGCGGGACCTTCGCTCGATCCCGCGACGGTGCACCCGCTGGTCCGCGAGTTCTACGAGCACACCACCAGGTTCGCGCTGGATATCGTGCCGCAGTGGCGGCTGTGGGTGCGGCCCGGCTACCTGCTGTACCGCACGCTCCTGGCCAGGCCGCTCGGCCAGGCGAACGTGCCGATGAGCCAGCGCGAGGCGCAGCACGGCGTCTGCAGCCGGATCGACACGATCTCGGGCACCGACGGAGCGGTGTCGGTGCGCGGCTGGATCAGGTCGGCGGCCGACACCGGCGAGCCCATCTACGTCGGCATCTACACCACCTACCGGCACGCCGGCCGCGGTTACGTCAGCGTCGGGTTCCCGCTGCCCCAGGCCAGTTTCACCGCGACCCTGCTCCCCGCCGAACGCCCTGGCGGCGGCCTGGTCCTGGACAGCCGCAGCTCACTCGACCAGCCGGGACACTACCTGACCTACATCGAACCGGAGACGGGGTCGCTCACCACCGCCGCGGTGCGCGGCTTCGCCGAGCGGCTCGACGTGTACGTGTCCGATGGCGAACTGCGGGCCGAGCACGCATTCTGGGTATTCGGCTTCCCGTTCCTGATCCTGCATTACCGGATGCACCGCAAACCCCCGGCCTAACTCCCGCCGCGGCCGCTTCGAGGTCTGGCCTGCGCCCGAGCCGATGGCACCGGCACGCCGAGGACCCTGGATCTTCAGACTCCGTAAGCGGCGGCGGACCACCAGGACGGCGGAGTCTACGCGGGGCGGGGGGCTGAACGCATGGCGCGGGAGGGCGAGGCCGGTGGCGAAACGGAACCGCCGCGTCGTCCCGGGACTGTACTTGCGCACCACAGCTCGCTGCAGTACCAGGTCGGCTGACATCAGGTTGCTTCCCGGCGCCAGCAGCATCCGCACCAGGCCGGCCGAAATTCCGTACGGCGGGCTCGCCACCACGCGGAACGGACGTCCGGGCAAGCGCAGCGATGCGGCGTCCGCGGACACGACCGTGACCTGCGGAAACCGTTCGCGCAACACCCGCACCCGCCCCGCGTTCAGCTCGACCGCGATCACCCGCGCCCCGGCCCGGACCAGGTGCGCGGTCAGCGCTCCCTCTCCGGCGCCGATGTCGAGCACCAACTCGCCCCGGCGCACCCCGGCCGCCGCGACCACCCGCGCGGCCCAGTCATCAGCGAGCCGGTGCCAGCCCCATGCCCGGCGTGACCGCCCGATGGCGGCGGACACGACGGACCATCACCGTGAAGATACCCACCCGCCGACCGTACTTCCCCCGGTCACCAGCGGCAATTCATTATCAGAACGGCGGTGGCTCAACGTCCTGGCTTGCGGGCTACGCCGCCGAAGATGACCCACTGGCGGGACTCTTCCTCTTCCGCGCCGTCCGGGCGCCAGTCCCTGACGTTCACCAGGCCGGGCTCGACCAGTTCCAGGCCATCGAAGAACGCGCGGACCTCGTGCCGCTCCCGTACCCTCCCGAAGCGGGTACCGACGGTGCTGACGTAGTCGGTCACGAGCTGCCGGACCGCGGGAGAGTCGGACACGACGTGCGAAATCACGAGGTAGCTTCCCGCCGCGAGGTGGCTCATCATCCGGCGGACCATTCCCCACGGGTCGTCGGAATCGGGAATGAAGTGCAGAAACGACACGTACAGCGCCGCGACAGGCTGGCCGAGGTCCAGCAGGCGCCTGGTATCGGCGTGGTTCAGGATCTCATCGACGTTACGGGCGTCGGCCAGGATGAACGCGGTGTTCTCGTTCTCCGCGAGCGCGCTGACCTTCTGGTGCCGCACCACCACCGGGTCGCTGTCCACGTAGACGACCCGGGATCCGGGATCGATCCGCTGCACGATCTGGTGCACGTTTTCCTGGGTCGGCAGCCCCGAGCCGTTGTCGAGGAACTGGCGGATGCCGCAGTCCGCGGCGAGATAGCGCACCACGCGTTCCAGGAAACGCCGGTTGTTGCGTGCGATGGCCTTGGTGCCGGGCATCATGTTCTCGACCTGGTCTATCGCGGTGCGGTCGACCGCGTAGTTGTCGGTCCCGCCCAGCATGTAGTCGTACATACGGGCACCGCTCGGCCTCGTCGTATCGATATCGGCGAAATCGTCGTGCATCATCCAGCGCTCTCGGACGGCTTGCGCCCAACACCGCCGGCCAGGAACCACCGGTCTGTCTGTTTCTCGTCCCTGCCATCCGGACGCCAGTCCCTGATATCTACCAGGCCCGGCTCAACCAACTCCAGGCCGTCAAAGAACGCACGGACTTCTTCGGTTTCCCGTATCCGGCCGAAGCGGCCCTTGGTGTTATCGCGGGCAAGCTCGGTCCCGAGCTGCCGTATCTCAGATTGATCGGACACGGTATGGGAAAGAGCCAGGTAGCTTCCCGGCGCGAGACGGTCGATTATCCGCCGGATAATCTGCTGAGGGTTGTCCTCATCCGGGATGAAGTGAAGGAACGCGAAGTAGAGCACGGCGGTCGGCTCGGCGAAATCGAGAAGGCGTCTGGTTTCCTGGTGGCCAAGGATCGTATCGACATCGAGCGCGTCGGCCAGGATGAACGCGGTGTCCGCGTTTCCCGCCAGTGCCTGAACCTGCTGGTGCCGCAGCACGACCGGATCGTTGTCCACATAAACGACCCGCGACCCCGCTCCGAAGCTGCGCGCGATGTCGTGCACATTGTCCTGCGTCGGCAGACCGGAGCCGTTGTCGATGAACTGGCGGATGCCGCAGTCCGCGGCGAGATAGCGCACCACGCGTTCCAGGAAACGCCGGTTGTTGCGCACCATCGCATTGGTTCCGGGGAGCAAGTCTTCGACCCGGTTTACCGCGATGCGGTCGACCGCGTAATTGTCCGTCCCGCCGAGCATGTAGTCATACATGCGGGCAGCGCTCGCCGTCTTCGTGTCGATGTCGGCGAAGCCGTCCGGCTGCATCCTGGGCCTATCTCTTTTCTGCTGGATTCCGCTGGCCCGCGAAGAGCCCTTGATCCGGGCTCTTCGCGGGTTCACTCTCAGCTATCGCTGGTCGAAGTCGCCGCTCTTCACGCGATCGGCGAACGTTCGCCAGGCATTACGGGTGAAGGTGAGCGCGGGCTCGCCGGGGTTCTTCGAGTCCCGTACCCCCACGGCACCCGGCCCATCGCCGGCGACCTCGACGCAATTGCCAGACTGACCGCTGTAGCTGCTCCTGCGCCATGTCGCCTGAGTGAGGTTGACCTTCATATCTCCTACCCTCCTTCCGGATGGGTTACCTGATCCCTTCCTTCATGCGGTATCCGAACGAGGTGCTCTTCAGGAAAGTCTGCGTGTCGTCGGGCGACAGCGCGCTGCCCTGAATCGTGCCCCAGATCTCGTCATAGGTGCGGAGTTCGGAGGACTCCTCGAGGAACAACGCACCGGTGGCGTTCTCCACGTACACCAGCCCGAGGTCGTCGGGGTCCGGGAATGCCATCATGGTGAACGGGGCCACCATGGCCGGGTGCGCCCCGGCGTCGAAGGGCAGCACCTGAATGGTGACGTTCGCCCGGTCCCGTGGCCGCATCAGGTACTCAAGCTGCCTGCGCATGACGTCATGTCCGCCGATCGGCCGGCGGAGGGCCGCCTCGCTCAGCACCACGTTGAACCGCGGCGGCGGCGGTTCCGACCGGTTCAGCACCTCTTGCCGTTCCATTCGGACCTCGACCCACCGCTTGAGCTCCTCGTTGGTGTCGGTGGGCCGGCCGACCCGGAAGACAGCCTGGGCGTACTCGGGTGTCTGGAGCAAACCGGGCACGAGTTCCTGCTCGTAGGTGCGGATGGCCCGCGCCTCCGACTCCAGGCCGATCAGGTCGACAAGGTCTCCGCCGATCAGGCCCGCGTATTTCTGCCACCAGCCACGTTCGTTCAGCCGCCGGGCCAGCTCGGCCAGGTACGCGCGGTGCGCGTCATCGGCGACCTCGTAGATATCGAGCAGCCTGCGCAGATCGGGCGCGGTGATCCCGGACTGACGGTTCTCGATCCTGGAGATCCGCGACGCCTGCCAGTCCAGCATCTTGGCCACGTCGGTCACCGAAAAGCCGGATTGTTCACGCAGCCGCCGGAGCTCAGCGGCGAGCCGACGACGCCGCAGGCTCGGCGATGTCGGCATGCTCGATCCTCTCCCGGTCGTCGAGCGCAAATCTAGCCAGAACTGATTGCACCGAGGTAGAAATTGCGCCATCATAATACACGTCTTGCTTGCCAGATGCGTAGACTAGGCCGTACTTACAAGGGCGCAGAGAATGGATCCTATCCGGCCAAGTCAGTCAGACTTGCGACGGGGGGATCGTGCGCCAAGCGAAGAGGGCGAGTGATGTTCCAGACCCGGGGTGAGTCGTGACGGAAGCATTCCGTCGGCCCGCGACCGGCTGGACAGCCGCCGATCCCGAGTCCGCTCACCCGCGCGACGGGCGTCCGGGCACGTTCCTGAGCGCGCCGCTGGCCGCCGATTACCTCGCAGCTCCGGCCGGGGCCGAGCAGTCGCATCTCGCCTTGGACCGGCTAGCCATGCGGCACGGCCCGGACAGTTCACCGGGCGGCGGGCCAGCGCTGCGCATTCCGCCGTTCGCGGCCGACTGGCAGGGCGGCACGGCGCCTCAGTGGCCGCTGCACACCTTCCTGGAACTCGGCGCGCTGGACGGCGCGGTGCCCTCGGCGCGGCTGCACACGCGGCACGTCCTGCGGGAGTGGGGACTGGGCGGCTTCGGCGAGAGCACCGAACTCGTGGTCTCCGAACTCGTCACGAATGGGGTGAAGGCCACCCGGGCCCTGGCCCAGGCGGCCATCCGGCTGTGGCTGTTCTCCGACCGCCGACGGGCCGCGGTGATGGTGTGGGACGCCAGCCCGCAGCCGCCGGTCCTCATGGACGTCTACGACGACGCCGAGAACGGCCGGGGGCTGATGCTGGTCGAAGCGGTCAGCGAGCAGTGGGGCTGGTGCTTTCCCGGCGACACGCCGGCCGGCCACCAGGACGGCAAATTCGTCTGGGCCGTCATCGCCTAGCTGGGCATCCTCCCCAGCAGGACGCGCTGGTCTCCGGGGTGAGGAACCACCGCCCGTTCGTGATAATGGGGTTATGTCGGAAATTACGTCGGTTGAGGAGTTGCGGGGGCTGCTCGGGTTCCCGGCGGGGCGCGCCGTCACCAAGGAACGGACCCGGTTGCACGCCATCGACCGGGAGTGGCTCGCGACGTCGCCATTCTGCATCATCGCCACCTCGGACGGGCGGGGGAACTGCGACGCGTCACCCAAGGGCGATCCGGCGGGCCGGCTCGTGCACGTGATCGACGACACGACGATCGCGATCGCCGAGCGGCCGGGGAACAAGCGAGCGGACGGTTACCTTAACGTGCTGGTGAACCCGCACGCCGGGATCATTTCCCTGGTTCCCGGGCGGACCGAGACCCTGCGGATCAACGGCCAGGCGCGGCTGCTGCGGGACGCGCCGTTCTTCGACGAGATGGTGGTGCGAGGGAAGCGGCCGCTGCTCGCGCTGGTCATCGACATCGAGCAGATCTTCTTCCACTGCGCCAAGGCTTTCATGCGTTCGAAGCTATGGGAGCCAGAATCATGGCGGCCGGACGCGCTGCCGCGGCACTCCGTCATGGTGAAGGCACTGCAGGACACGCCGGAGACGCTGGAAGAGCTGGACGAATACTACGCAGTGGCAAACTACAGCAAGAAGTTGTATTAATCGGATAGGGCGTGGTTACTGGCGAGTTAACTTAGCGGTGGTGGGACCATGAGGCTGATGAGCAAGGCCGGGGAACTCGCCGGTCAGGTCGTGGTGGTCACCGGAGCGGCACGGGGCCTGGGCGCGCTGCTGGCCCGGCAACTGGCCGCGCTGGGCGCGGAGCTCGCGCTGGTCGGGCTGGAGCCGGGCGAGCTGGCGCGGATCAGCGATGACTGCGGCCCCCGGGCAAGCTGGCACGAAGCAGACGTGACCGATGACGTCGCGCTGGCGGCCACGGCCGCGGCGATCCGCGACCACCACGGCCGGGTCGATGTCGTCGTCGCCAACGCCGGGATCGCCATCGGCGGCCCGTTCACCCACACCCCGGCTGCCTCCTTCACACGGGTTGTCGAGGTCAACCTGCTGGGCAGCGCGGCAACCGCAAGGGCTTTCCTACCCGCGCTCATCGCCAGTCGCGGCTACCTGCTGCAGATCGCGTCGCTGGCCGCGATGACCCCGGCACCGATGATGTCCGCCTACTGCACGAGCAAGGCAGGCGTGGAGGCGTTCGCTCATTGCCTGCGAGCCGAGGTGGCACACCTCGGCGTCGACGTCGGCGTAGCGTACCTGAGCTGGACCGACAGCGACATGACGCGCGGCGCGGAGTCCAACGAGGTGCTACGGTCCGGGCGGGAACGGCTGCCGTACCCGGCCAACCGCATCTACCCGGCCGGGCCGGCCGTGGACGCGCTGATCCGCGGCATCGCCCGGCGTGCGCCGCACGTGTACGGCCAACGATGGCTACCGCCGATGCAACTCGTGCGCGGGCTGTGGCCCGCGGCCGTCGCACGGGTGGCGGCGCGTTATCAGGCGGACATGGAATCCCGGTGGCTGGCCTCCGGAGCCGAGGCCGAACCGGTCGGCGCGGGCGGCGCGGCGGACACAGCGTCGAGGCGAGCGAGCCGGGACTGAACATGAACATGCCGATGGCGCCATCGGGCTCGCTGTTGCGGGCTCGATGGCGCCATCGGACGGAACGGCATATCAGCAGCCGTCGTAGGGCGCCCAGTTCGACTGGCCGCCCGCGGCGAGCGCGTTGGCGAACACCTGGTTCTGCTCGGCCGCGCTGGCGTGCCCGAAGTCGGCCGGGTTACCGCCGTATGCGGCCCAGGTCGACGCGCTGAACTGATACAGGCCGTAGTGGCCGCTGGCGTTCATGACCTGCGCGTTGCCACCGGACTCGCGGGCGACGACGCACTGGCCGAACGCACCGCCGGGGGTGCCGCCGGTGTAGGTCACGTTCGCCTGCGAAGCCCTGGGCTGCGAGTAACCGGTGCTGACCTGCGCGGACTCGGTGTCGGTCGGCGCTGAGGTCTGGACGTGCTCCGTGGTCCGGACCGGCTCCGCGGTCTGAACGGGTGCCGCGGTCTGAACGGGTGCCGCGGCGACCGGCGCTGGGGCCAGACTCGACGGAGCGGCGGGTATCCGCGACGGCTTGGCCGGGACCCGCAGAACCTGCCCGGGCTCGATGATGTCGGCCCACCGGATCTGGCTGTGGTTGGCCCAGTACAGCACCGGCCACGCGTCCGGGTTGCTGTACAGGTGCCCGGCGATCGCCGAAAGCGAGTCACCAGAGCGGACCGTGTACGAGGTCTCGGTGGAGTCCGCCGCATGCTTTCCACGCGCGGCGGCGACCGTCTCCGTACGCTCCGTACGCTCCGTTTGCTCCGTTCGCCGGAAGGCGGCCGGCACCGTGGTGGCGGACGTGAGCTCCGCCAGCGAGGCGGCGTGCTGATGTGCCTGCGCCGTTACGGCAGACTGCGCCGCGGCGGTGCCCGCGGTGCCGGCGGTGCCCGCGGGCGCCGCGGCCGTGCTGGCGAGTGCCTGCGGCTGCGACATGCAGACGACCGCGGCGACTCCGGCCAGCGCGGGCACGGCTGAACGACGCGCGATCTGGATACGTGTTGGCTTTCGGTGGCAGCCCAATGGGCTCCTTTCCGCGAAGGGCGCGCTCCCCAATGGAAGGTGGTACTTCCCCCCTTGACTCGCCCAGGAGCCTTCGGAGCGCCTGACAACGGAGGAGCTTAACCGGCACAAGTCAGTCATATGGCTTAAATCTTCTAAAACGGGATAAAGCCGCATAGGGCCGCTATACTGCGCCGTCACGATGCCAAAGATGCAGTTTTCGCTAAGTTGTGCGGCGGCTGACAACGGTGGGGACAGTGTGACTCGCGCACCGGACGTGAATTCGGACACACCACCTGACCTGCGGCGGCGACTCCGCGACCGGGTACGTACCTGGACCGGCGAGTGCCCTGTCGCGGTCCGGGCACCAACAGTGACGGGAACCCTGGCGAACCGCCTTGGCTCCCGTCCCTTGCGCAAGCTTCCCGTCCGGTTCTTGCCCCGTCCGGTTCTGCTCCGTCCGGCTCAAGCTCCCGTTCTGCCCTTGGTCCCGTCCGGTTCTTGCTCCCGTCCGGCTCTTGGTCGCCGTCCAGCTCTTGGTCCCCTTCCGGCTCAACACTCGTCCCGCTCTAGCTTCCCGTCCCTACTCTTGCTCCCGTTCTGCCCTTGGTCCCGTCCGGTTCTTGCTCCCGTTCTGCCCTTGGTCCCGTCCGGTCCTTGCTCCTGCCCCCACCCTCGCCCTTGTCCGAGGCCGCCGCCCCAAAGTGATGGTTACCCATAGGCCACATTGGTAACAGCGATAACGCTACATATGTTCGTGTGGCGGAGCGCCCACTCCGCGTCCGATATGTACCGGTCTGTGGGGCGTTCCGCCACACGAAGACGGCCGTAGCGATACACTCGGAGCCTTGGTGGCCGTCTGAGACTTCGACTCTTGTGCCATCGATGGCGCCACCGATGTCGTTGGATCCGGACAAATCCCGCGCCAACGCGATGGATGGCGCCATCGTCGCCTTGACGGCGCGGTTTCATCCGGGCGAGCCGGGGTCCGCAAGCAGGCAGCGCGCCGGACAGCACAGCTGGCGCCCTATCCGCGCCGCCTTTTACCGCGTATCACCGCATAGCGGACACATGGGCCTGCCATTTTGCGGAAGATAGGAGCCCTCCGGAAGAAAGGGCGCCGGAAAGCGGCGCCCTTTCTTCCGGGAGGCCCTTTTATTCCGCGCCGCCAACGCAGCCGCCGTGCACATAACGACCATATCCCGGCAAATTGGCGTCCACTCACTGCACGCCGCAGGCGACACGCGCACCGGCACCGCACGCCCACGGCGCACGCGCCGACCCGGCACGCGGGGGGCGGCGGGCGACATGCGGCGGGCGACATGCGCACCGGCACCGCACGCCCACGGCACCCGGCACGCTCCCCGACAACCCCACCGGCACGCTGGCCACCCCGGCCCGGCAGCGGCACCGGTGCCGGGCCGGCGGCAGCGGCAGCGGCAGCGGCAGCGGCAGCGGCAGCGGACCGATTTATCGCGAACGCGCGCTATGGCGCTGTTATGGTCAGCGGCTTGTTGAAGTTGCCGAAGGTCTCGACCATCGAGCAGACCTCCATGCTGGACTTGCTCGCCAGGGTGATCTTCACCGGCCGGCCGCTCCGGTCGGTCCACAGGTTAATGGTGAGGGTCTTGAACCCGGCGCTGGCCAGCTGCTTGAAGGACTTGCCGAATTCCTGCTGGGCGAAAGACGCGAGCCGCGAGGTGGGAGCGGTCAAGCTGAAATGGGTGGCACTGAGCCACTTGACCCCCGGAACCGTGTCGAGCTCGTGCAGCATGGCGTAGAGGTCCAGACCCTGCCTCAATTGGGCCAGGCCCGACTTGCTGAGCGTTTCCTTGACCCACGGGCCGTTGCCGCTCTTGGCGTAGGTGCGATTGCCGACGACATCAAACAGCACCGATATCTTCTGGGTGGAAATCGGGAGGGAAATCCAGATGTTCACGTGGGACCTGAGCGCCAGTCGCGGGCTCAGGACAACCTGCTCGCTGCCGGTCTCTTTGGTGAAGGATCCCCGCTGGGCGCCGTAGCCAGTAAAACTTATCGAGCCCTGCTGCGTGTAGGTGCGGATCGGCGCCCGCGATGCGGCCGCCGAGCCAGTCGTGGCGGCGTTCGCGGTGGCCGTGGCCGAGACGGCCAGCACGGCAAGGACGGAGGCGGCAGCGGCCGCCCAGGTGCGCTTCATGTATACCCCGTTAAGATCCTGATTCGGATAAATCGGGGGTAATTTAGCACGGCGGGGGAATTCGCGTACCTTAAACCGAAACAGTTTGCGGTCAGCCCGTCAATCCGCCAGGGTGGAGGCGTGCTGATCAGGGACGCAGCCGAACGGGACTGGCCGGAGATCTGGGCCATCGTGCAGCCGATCGTCGTGGCGGGCCAGACATTCTGCTGGGATCGCGACACTGGCGAACAGGCGGCGCGCGCGATGTGGATGCACGACCCGCCCGGCCGGACCTTCGTCGCGGTAGATGACGACGGGACGATCGCCGGCACCGCCGAGACGCACCGCAACCAGGGTGGCCCCGGCTCCCACGTCGCCAACGCCGGCTTCATGGTCAGCGCCAGCCACTCCGGCCGCGGCATCGGCCGTGCCCTCGCCACCCATGCGATCGATCAGGCGCGCGCGGACGGCTATCGCGCGATGCAGTTCAACGCCGTGGCCGAGACGAACACACGCGCGGTCGGGCTGTGGCGCTCCCTCGGCTTCGAAGTGCTGGCCACGATCCCCGAGGGCTTTCACCATCCCGCCAAGGGCTACGTGGGACTCCTCGTCATGTACCGCCGCCTCTAACCGCCGCAGGTAATTCGGCGGGCCAGGTGTGAACGGGTTCGTTGGTGTGCATGAGCTCGATATAGCGCTCGGTCATCTTCCGCAGCGCCTCGCGACGATCGGCGTCGCCTGCGGCCGCGGCGCCTGCGCCCGCGGCGCTTACGGCGCCGATCTGCCATGCCGCGCCGTTGCGGCCGGTCAGGCAGCGCTGCTCGATGATGCCCAGCAGCCGGTCGGCATGCGTAGCGTCGACACCCCACCGCGACAGCCCGTCCCGGGCCAGCGGCAGCAGGCGGCGCAGCACGAGTTCGGCGGCCGGCACCTCGCCGACGCCTGGCCAGTAAACGTGCGCGTCGATACCGGAACGGGCCGCCTCATACAGGTTCTCGGCCGCGGTGGCGAAGGACATCTGTGACCACACTGGGCGCTGCGACTCGGCGAGGGCGCGGACCAGCCCGAAATAGAACGCCGAGTTGGCCATGACGTCGGCCACTGATGGCCCAGCGGGCAGCACCCGGTTCTCCACCCGCAGGTGCGGCCTGCCGTCCACCACCGCATAGACCGGGCGGTTCCACCGGTAGATGGTGCCGTTGTGCAGGCTCATCTCGGCCAGTTGCGGGCAGGCGCCGCTGTCCAGCACCGCGAGCGGATCCTCGTCCTCGCAGATCGGCAGCAGCGCCGGGAAGTACCGCAGGTTCTCCTCGAACAGGTCGAACACCGACGTGATCCAGCGTTCGCCGAACCACACGCGGGGCCGGACCCCCTGATGTTTCAGCTCGTCCGGCCGGGTGTCGGTGGCCTGCTCGAACAACGTGATCCGGGTCTCCTGCCACAACTGCTTGCCGAACAGGAACGGCGAGTTGGCCGCCAGCGCGACCTGGATACCGGCGATCGCCTGCGCCGCGTTCCAGTACGAGGCGAAGGCCTCCGGTGCGACCTGGATGTGCAGCTGGACGCTGGTGCAGGCTGCCTCGGGCGTGATGCTTCCCGCGTGGGTGAGCAGTTGTTCGGCCCCGCTGATCTCGATCCGCATGTCCTCGCCGCGTGCGGCGAAGATCTGCTCGTTGAGCACTTTGTACCGTTCGCTGGCGGTCAGGGTGCCCTCGTGCGTGTCCTCTTCCGCGAGAGTGGGCAGGATGCCGATCATGACCAGCCGGGCGTCGACCCGGCGCGCGGCCTCGTCGGCGGCATTGAGGCTGCCGCGGATCTGAAGTTCCAGGTCGGCGAGCGCGTCACCGGCGAGTTCCCGCGGCGGCACGTTGATCTCCAGGTTGAACTGTCCCACCTCGGTCGACCAGGCCACCGGATCGGCGATCGCCTCGAGAACCTCGGCGTTACGCATGGTCGGCAGCCCGTGGGAGTCGACCAGGTTCAGCTCTATCTCCAGCCCGACCCGCGCCGGATCGACCTCGAACATCTGCTCCCGCAGCATCCGGGCGAACACGTCCAGCGAGCGCCGCACCTTCTCGCGGTACTTGCGCCGGTCCTCACCACTGATCTTGATGGGCTGGATCTCACGCCCCATGAGGACCCTCCTCGTCGTGTAGCCACAGGCTGATGAGGCCGCGCAGGTGAGCGATGAACTGATCGTGCTCATGGGCCGGGTATACCGAACGCACGGTGTCTGTCAGCAGCCGGTCGAAGTCCTCACTGCCTACCCACTCCCGCACGATCTCATCCAGGTACGGCAGTGAGCGGGCACAGAAGTCGTGGTAGCGCTCGCTCTCGAAGTAGGCGTCGGCCAGTTCCCGGTAGGCCTGCAGTTTCTCCTGATACGACCGGTCCGCCAGATCCGCGATGGCGAAGAACCGGTCGATGTCCAGTTCAAGCGGAGGACGACGAGCCGCCACCAACGCGAACACGCACCATTTGACCAGCGTCTTTACCGCCCAGGGAAAGTAATAGTGCAGGCTGGTCAGCGCCACGTCAGGGCAGGCGTTGGCATAGTCGATCGGATAAACTTCGCCGTCTTTCACCAGCGTTTCGCAGGAGTTGAACTCCCAGCGGAAGAAGCTGTTGACCAGCTTGGAGATCGTCACCACCTCCGCGCCCGCCTCGGCCGGCAGGAACGAGTGGTCGACCACGTAACGCAGGTGCATCGGCTGCTCCGGCTGGAAGCGCATCACCATGGTCTCCGCGCCGATGGACAGCGACCGGGCGAACGCGTCATAGTCGACAGCCTTCTGGAGGTGCATGAGCATCTCGCCGCTGGCGTCGTAGGCGGCGTGGAGTTCGGCCGGGTTCCGGATCAACGACACGCCACGCCAGGCGCCGCCGTCGTACGGCTTCATGAACAGCGGATAACCGATCCGCTCCGCCACCGAGTCGAGGTCGAACGGCCGGTTGTACCGGGCCGCGGTGTAGGCGTAGCGCGCGTTGTCGACCGGGTTCTTGTACGGCACGAGAACGGTTTCCGGCACCTTGAGCCCGAGCCGCATCATCGCGCAGTAGGCGGCGTGCTTCTCCATCGACTGGAAGGTGAACGGGCTGTTCAGCAAGTACACGCCGTCCATCAGCGCTATCTTCTTGAGCCATTCCCGCGGATGGTAATACCAGTACGCGAGCCGGTCGATGACCAGTTCATAGCGCGGCCGGTCACGCAGGCTGAACGGCTCGATGGTGATCCGCTCGATGTCGAACGAATGCTTGACGCCGTCGCTGCCGGTGACCGGCCCGAGACGGTGCATGATCTCCTCGAACGCCCGCGGCCAGTCATCCTCGGTTCCGAGCAGCAACCCGATCAGATGCGCGGTCATGAGTTACTCCTGATCACTTGCTGGAGCAGCCGGGTGAGATAGGGATCGAAAGCGTCGCGCCAGGCCGTGTAGTCATGGGCGCCCGGCACCTCGTGGAGGGTCGCCGGGTAGCCGGCTTCGCACAGGGCCTGCGTCATGAGCCGGTTGTTCCGCAGGTTCTCCTCGGCCACGCCACAGGTGAGGACCACCGGCACCGGGCGGTCTGGCAGCCCGCCATGCTGCACGTCCGCGACGAACCCCGCGATGCGCCAGAAGTAGCGGAACCGCCGCTCATGGGAGTCAAACAGCGGGCTGAAGAAGCTGCCGGACTGGAGGAACAGCGCGTCGAACATGCGGGGACGCCGACAATAGGCGTGCAGCATCGCGAGCGCGCCGAGGCTGGTGCCCATCCCTATCCTCGGCCGTGCGGGAAGAGTGCGCAGCGCACCCTCGACCAGGCTTCTCGAATAGCGAGTACTGGCTGAGTACTGCCGGTTCCGGTCATGCGGGCGCAGCAGCGCCAATCGCATACGCGGCAGCCAGTTTCCCGTGATCCCAGCGGCTATGTAGTGGGTCAGGCTGGCCAGCCGGTCGTACTCGGGACCGTCGTGCGCCACGAGCATCGGCAGCACCTCGCCGTCACCGGCGTCCGCCGGAGACCAGAGCACCAATTCGATCCCGTGGCGCTCCAGCTCACATGTGACGCCCGCCTGCGCCGGCGCGGCCAGCCAGGCAGGGTCCCCGGTATCGGTCGTCGGAGCGGGAGCGGTCACCAGCACATCGTCCCCGCTAGACGCGAGGGGTGACAATACTTTCTAGTCGCGGCGCCATCTCCGCAGCCGGATTCGTATCAGGGTCCTGGGCTCGTCGAGCGCCACCGCCGCGGCCGGAAGCGTGGGCCTGGGACGTCTGGGCTCGCGCACTCCCGCCTCTGGTGGCCGGCTCCGCCGCCAGCGACGCCGGATCAGGTCGATGAATCGCTGGATCACTCGCGTCATATCTTCATTATGCGCCGGATTCGGACCGGCGCCCCAGCTCGCGTTCGATCATCGCGACCAGGTCCGGATTCGCCCGCAGGCCCCACAGGACGCGCGGCGCGACGCCCAGCTGACGGGCCGCCTCCGCGATGACCGGCTGGGCCATGTCCAGCGCCCTGGCCAGCGTCTCGTCGCGCGAGTAGGTCGGTGGCAGGTCATCGAGGGAGAGCTCCGACGGGCGATGGAAGACTCCGTCCGGCCCGGGCAGCCATGCCTCCAGCCCGGCCGCCGCCGCGATCGCCGAGCTGACGGTCTCCCGGGTGGAATCGACGAACTCGTCGCGGACTGACCTCTCGACGACCCCGGTGAGCAGCCGCCGGTTCGGCGCGAGCAGGATGTTCCACACGAACTCGGAGCGGGCGTGGCTGGGATGGCGCAGGGCGAAGTCCAGGCCGGCTATCCCCGCGTCCGGGTCGAACCCGTCGATGCCCCGTTCATGCCGGGCGAACTGGTCGGCCAGGATCACGTGACCGAGCGGCCCGGGCCGGCGTGCCCGTACCTCGACGGCGTCCCGGACGCCCATCTCGCGTAGCTGGACCCGCCACGGCCCGTACCGGTCGCCGGCGAACCACGCGTCGGGATTGCCGTCGAAGTAGATCTCCAGGTCCTTGCCCCGCTGGTACAACTCGGGCGGCGGCATCAGGCGCTGCTCACCCGTCGCCGCGTTCTCCCCGATCAGGAACGCGGTTCGTCGCAGCCGTTCGAGCAGGTCATGCCGCTTTCCGGCCGGCGCCTCATCCAGGGCCCGCAGCACCAGGTCAAGGTCCGCGTCATGCTGCGCAGCATCTATGCTCGCGGCGTTCAGTTGCTCATATTTTGGGAGAACGAGCTGCACTGCTTCGTCCGTCACGTCCGGCGTCGCGAGGTCCAGGGCGGTCAGGAACGGCTGGGCCACCGGGGAATCCGCGATCGCCCGCCGGACCGTGGGGAAGCCCGTCCCGCGACCGCCGGGCCTCGGCAGGTACACCGCGGGCTGATCGGCCGGGTCGAATGGCGCTACCTGGCTGCCGTCCTCGAGCCGGATGATCGGCCTGGTCCGGGCGATCCCGGGTGATTCGCCGGGCAACCTCGGCGCACGCCACAGTGCCGGATCGGAATATACGAAAGCGTAGAACCGCGCTATCCAGTCGTCTGTCTTCGCGTGGAGAAATTCGGCGGTCACCGTGGCGACAACGTCCGCGGCGGTGACCTCTCCGATACCGATCTCGTCGCGTAGGTACCGCCACAGCTCCGCGGAGATGTTCTCGGCTACGAAGAAGAACGGATCGCCCGCGCCCAAGAGGCCCTCGAGCCCTGGCGCGGCGGGAAGCCTCACTTCGCCGGCCCTGCGGTAGCCGCCATCGGCGACCGGTATGAGATCCTCGCGGGCGAACGCGTCACGCACCGCGTCGAACAGCGGACGGAAGACCGAGCCGCGCGGGAAGCGCCCGGGATCGAGCGGCATGGCCGTCATGACATCGGGAGTGAGGCGGTCGCCTGCCCGCAGTTCGGCCAGCACGTCGATGAGCAGTGCTGCGGTCTCGCGTACCAGTATCTGGTTGGCCGGATCGTGCTCGCCGATGTTGTCACGCGCCGGAGTGGTGCGGTACGGGCCCTGGACCACGAAACCGAGGAACGTCTCCTTCTGCGTGGGCAGGAACACCGTCAGCGGCGAGCTGGCACAGCCGGCGATCTGGTCCTGGTGCAGCCGAAAGGCCAGCTCCACCTGGTAGCCGGGAAAGGCATCGACCGGCCGCCGCCAGACCAGCCATCTCTCGGTGGCGCGCCCCTTCGTCAACCCGACCCGGCGGCTGGTGCCCGGGCCGTTGTCCACGCTGCGCGAGATCACCGCACTCGCGACCCCTGCGCCGGCGACCCGCAGGCGTTCGATATTGCGGAGGAACAGCAGCGTGGCAGGCGCGATCGCGCCCAGGGCCGCGGAAATCTCCCGCGCCGCGGTGGCCGGCGGAACACCGTCGTGGTCGAACGGGAAGACGAACAGCGTGTCCCGCTCGTCCAGATCGTCGCGCGGCTCGACGGAGTGGGGGCGGACGTAGTTCTCGATCCGGAAGCTCTCTCCGCCGCTGTGCACGCGGGGAGACCGGGTGTACGCGTACACCGACTTGAATCCGATGCCGAACTTGCCGATCTTGGTGAGATCCCCGGCCTTCTCGGTCTGGCCCACCCCGCACACCCCGCGCACGTCGGCCTCGGTGAACGGCCGGCCATCGTGCCATACCTCCAGGCGGTCATCGAACAGCTCGAAGGCCAGGTCGGTCGCACCAGCGTCCTCGGCGTTCTGGATCAGCTCGAAGATGAAATGGGTGCGCTCGCTGTACAGCTTTCCGAGCAGGTCCAGCACGGCCGTGTCCCAGCCGTACCGGGCGATGTTCTCCTCACGGATCTTCTCGTAGTCCGCGGTCATCAGCCGGCTTTCCCTACGCGCCGGTAGCGGAGGTAAACGACCCGCGAGCTGAACGTGCGGGTTTCGACCAGTTCCATGTCGAGCTTCACGCCCGCGGACGGGAAGTAAGGCGTGCCGCCACCCATTACCACGGGGGTGACGAACATCCGGTACTCATCGATCAGGTCGAGCTTGATGAGCCCGGCGGCGAACCCAGCGCCGCCGACCAGGCCGGGCGTGGTCCACGCACGATACACCAGATCGTGAGGGGCGTCGAACTTCCTGGTGATCAGGATCGGATCAGCCATCGGCGTCCTCCTTGAGTTCGTCGAGAACGGCATCGAGCGCGTCGAAGCGCTCGGACCAGGCGGCCTCGATGTCCTTGACCCAGTCATAGACAGGCTTGAGCGCGCGATGGTTGAGCCGGTACAGCCGCTGCCGCCCCAGCTCGCGCGTGTCAACGGCGCCTACCTCGCGCAGGACCCGCAAGTGCTTGGACACCTGCGGCTGACCCAGCCGCATCGAGCGCACCAGGTCGCCGACCGGGCGCTCGCCGTCGGCGAGCAGGTCGATAATCTGACGTCGCCGCGGCTCGGCGATCGCGTTGAACACGTCTGTCGTAGTCGCTGCTCGCGCCATGATCGCATCATATACCCATATGGATATATGTTGCATGACCGGACATGCGCTCGCCAGCGTGATGCATACTGATGGGGTTACGCCGCCCAGAGCCCCGCGGCCGGCTCGCGAGGTCAGTCGCTGACCCTGCGTCTTCCCAAAGTCCGGGAAGGCGCCTCCTGACAGCGGTCGGCCAGGCTCCCTTGCTGGGGCGGAACTCCTCGATGATGTGTACTGCCTGGTCGGATGGTGACCCCGAGACAGAACCGGCAATGATCGAGGTAACGATGAAGGATGGAATGGTTACCGTCATCCTCGGCGGTGAGCTGGACCTGCTGTGCCGGGAATTCCTCTCCGAGCACCTCATGCGGGTAGCGGCGAGCGAACCCCAGCGGCTCGTTTTCGACATGGCCGGCGTCCGGTTCGTAGACTGCGACGCCGCGCGGGCGCTGGCAAATACCGGCCGGTTCCTCCCCTACGGCAGCCGTCCGGTCATCAGGAACCCCCGGCCTGCCGTCCGCCGGCTGTTCCAGCTCACCGGCCTGGACGCCTACTGCGTACTGGAGGAGGGCGGACATGAGCATCTCCGTTCATGATGTGCGGCACGCTCTGACCGAACTCGGCAAGCTGCGTTTCGGCGAGATGCGGGTCGAGGAGGCGATGCATCAGATCGTCCAGACCACCCACACGATCTTCGCCGTGGACGGCGCGGGCCTGATGCTGGCCGACATCGATCATCACCTCCGGAACGCCGCGGTGTCCGACGACCGGATGAGGCACCTGGAGGAACTCCAGATCCGTCACCAG
Source organism: Streptosporangiaceae bacterium (assembly GCA_019245115.1). Classification (GTDB taxonomy): domain Bacteria; phylum Actinomycetota; class Actinomycetes; order Streptosporangiales; family Streptosporangiaceae; genus JAFARZ01. The sequence continues at coordinate 52,722 of JAFARZ010000351.1, forward strand.
GAAGGCCCGTGCATCACAGCGTTCCACGACAAGGAACTGGTCGGCGCCGAGGATCTCGCCGACGACCGCCGATGGCCGGTGTTCGGCGAGGTCGCGGTGCGTTATGGAATGCGTGCCGTGCTGGCCAGCCCAATCCCGTACAACCAGGACGCGGTGGGCGTTGTAGCGGTGGTGTCCGAACAGCGGCGTCCCTGGACGGCGGAGGGTGAGCTGGCCCTGCTGGCGTTCACCGACCTCGCGGCGCTGCTGATCGCCACCATGCTTCAGGGTGAACAGCAGACGGAGCTCGCCGCGCAGCTTCAGGCCGCGTTGAGTTCCCGGGCCGTTATCGAGCAGGCCAAGGGCATCCTCATGGCCCGCGAAGGAGTGTCCGCGCGTGCCGCCTATGAGCAGCTCAGAGCGCAGGCCCGAGCGCAGCGCCGCAAGCTCACCGCCATCTCCGCCGATCTGGTCCGCGACACGGTCCGCCACGACTTACCGCCCGGTACGTCTCCGCCTTGACTGGGTATGTAGACCGGTTGAGGGGGCAAGCGCGATGGTACTTCCGCGGCTGATCCGGCCGATGATGACCAGCCTTCGTCATGAGCTGCCGAAGGACCAGGGGCGGTACGGGTGGGAATTCAAGTGGGACGGCGTCCGCGCCGTCTGCTACGTGGACGGCGGCGGCCTGCGGCTGGTCTCGCGCAATGACAAGGACATGGCGCCCAGTTACCCCGAACTCGCGGTGCTCGCCGACCGTGTCGAGGTGCCGGTGATCCTCGACGGGGAGATCGTGGCGCTGCGGGAAGGACGCCCGGATTTCGGGCTGCTACAGTCCCGCATGCACGTCCAGCGCCCGACGGGCCGGCTGGTCCGCGACGCCCCGGTCAAGCTGTACGTGTTCGACCTGCTGCACCAGGACACCGAGTCGCTGCTCGGGCTCCCGTACACCGAACGGCGGGACCGGCTGGACGCGCTGAGCCTGGACACCGACCCGATCCGCACCCCGCCCTGGTACCGCGACGACGCCGCGGACGTGCTGGCCGCCAGCCTGACCAACGGCCTGGAAGGAGTGGTCGGCAAACCGTTGTCGTCCCGTTACCACCCAGGCCAGCGCCGGGAATGGATCAAGGTCAAGAACTTCCGGGACCAGGAGGTCATCATCTGCGGCTGGAAGCCAGGTGAGGGGCGTCGAGCGGACATGATCGGGTCCCTGCTGCTCGGCGTCTACGACAGCGCCCGGAATGGCGGCAAGCTGCGCTATGCCGGCCATGTCGGAACCGGTTTCACCCAGGCCATGCTCACCGACCTGATGCGCCTGCTCCGCCCGCTGGAGCGCGCCACCAGCCCCTTCGGCACCCCGGTCCCGGCCCAGCACGCCCGCGACGCTCACTGGGTCGAGCCCCGGCTCGTCGGCGAAGTCGCCTTCACCGAATGGACCCCCGACCAGATCATGCGCCACCCGAGCTGGCGCGGGCTCCGCCCGGACAAGAATCCGGAAGACGTGCGGCGCGAAAAGCTGACCTGAGCCGCATCACGTGCTGCGCAGTGCTTCGGTGGGTGACAGGCGGGCGGCCCGCAGCGCCGGGTAGCAGCCGGCCACGGTGCCGACCGCCAGCGCTACCCCGATGCCACCCCAGACGCTGACCGGCGTGATGGACGGCGTCCACCCGTGCGCCCACGCCACCGCCACGGTGACGACCGCTCCGATAGCCGCGCCCGCGGCACCACCGGCCGCGGACAGCAGCAGCGCCTCGCCGAGGAACTGAGCGGCGACGTGGCCGCGGGAGGCACCGAGGGCCCGGCGGAGGCCGATCTCGGCCCGGCGCTCCAGCACGGAGACGACCATGACGTTGGCGATGCCGAGCCCGCCGGCCAGGATGGCGATGGCCCCCAACCCCAGATACAGCGTGGTTTGCGAGTCCTGCACGGCGACGCGAGCGGTGAGCGCGTCAGACGGCCGGCTGACCTGGACCTGGTCCGGGTGTTCCGGCCAGGCGGTGGGTGCGAGCAGGGCGGCGGTCTGGGCGGTATGGCTGGTGACCGTGCGCACGTAGATGCGGCTCGGATGGCCGTCGTACCCGAAGATCTGACGCGCGACCGGCACGCCGACCAGGACCGAGCTGTCGATCTCCGGTGCCAGCGGCACCGGGTCGAGGATGCCGACGACCGTCAGCCAGTGGCCAGTGACCCCGCCCGGGTCACTGACCCAGATCCTGGTCACCGGTACCGGGCCGGACCGCGTCGCTCCGGTCCGGGCCAGGCGGTCGATGCCCAGCGCGACGGCGGCCTGGTAGCCGAGCACGGCGGCCGGGTACCGGCTGCTCGCGGCGTTGAGGAAGATGCCCTGCCGGACCACGCCGCCCAGCGTGATGAGCAGGCTGTCGTCGGTGGCGCGCAGCTCCAGGCCGTTGGTGGCGTAGCCCGGCATCTTGTCGGTCCGGAAGATCGCGAACGATCCAAGCCCGGCGGTCGCCGCTACGTGCGTGACCCCGGCGGCCCGTCCGATCATGCCGTCGGCCTGGACGGGCAGCTCGACCGCCTGGCCGGACAAGTCCTGCCCGCTGGCCACGGTGAGCAGGTTCGTGCCGATCCGATCGATCTCGGCGAGCAGCGCGGACTCGCTGGACCGGGTGATGCCCAGCACGCTGACCACCGCGGTGATGCCCACCGCGATGGCCAGCCCGGACAGCACGGCCCGGAGCTTGCGTGCCCGCAGCCCGACCGTGGCGGTACGGAGCAGATCCTCGGCCCGCAGCCGGGACCGAAACCAGTCAGGGCTCATCGGAGCCTCCCAGGTCCGGTGCGGCCGGCCGGCCGGCGGTGATCCGGCCGTCGCGTACCTCCACCGTCCGGCCGGTGGCGGCAGCCACCGACCGGTCGTGCGTAACGATGACCACCGTCGTGCCGTCGGCGTTGAGCTGTCGCAGCAGGGCGATGATGTCCGCGCCCGAGGCGGAGTCCAGGTTGCCGGTCGGCTCGTCCGCCAGCAGGATGGCGGGTTCGCCGACGACGGCGCGGGCGATGGCGAGCCGCTGCCGCTCCCCGCCGGACAGCTGGCGCGCCCGATGGCGTGTCCGGTGCCCGAGCCCGACCCGCTCCAGCGCGGCCAGCGCCAGCCGACGTCGGGCGCCGGCGGTCATGCCGCGATACAGCAGTCCGGTGGCGACGTTGTCCAGGGCGGTCAGGCTCTCGATCAGGTGGAACTGCTGGAAGACCATGCCGACGCAGAAGGCCCGCAGGCCGGCCAGGTCGCGGTCGCGCAGCCGGGCGATCTCCTGGCCGGCGATCGTGACCGATCCGGCGGTGGGCCGGTCCAGCGCCGCCATCAGGTGCAGCAGGGTCGACTTACCGGATCCGGACGGCCCGGTCACGGCGACCAGTTCGCCTGCCCGCACGGCGAGGTCGACGTCACCCACCGCGCGCACAGGCGGCGTTCCACCATAGGTCTTGCTGACGCCGGTCAATTCGAGCACAGCTCTCATGAGCGGGGCACCTCCACCTGGGTGCCCGCGGTGATGCCGGGGCCGCTAATGGCGACCGTGCCGTCGATGTTGTCGAACAAGCCGGTCTGTACCGTGACGTCGTGGCGCGCGTCGCCGGCCACGACCGTGACCTGGAAACCGCCACCTGAGCTGGCCAGCAGGGCGCTGATCGGGCTGATGAGCGCGTCCCGCTGTATCCGGGTGGTGATCGCGACCTGTACCGGAGAGCCGTCCAGGCCTCGGGCGGCCGTCTGGTCGTCCATCGTCACCAGGATGCTGACCGTGGGCGGGCCGGTGGTCCCCTGAGCAGCCGGCGGGACGGGGGCGGGACCCACCACGCGGCCGGTCGTCACGCCGCCGTCCGGCAGGTTGATCGTGACCCGCTGGCCGGCCGTCACCGCGGACTGCTCACCGGCGGGCAGGGCCACGGTCACCACCGCCGTCGTCGACGTGGCCACGATCACCGGCGTGCCGGCCGCCACGGTGGCGCCGAGTCCGGCCGAGACGCTGGCGACCCGGATCGGGCCGGGCAGGAACACGACCTGGCCCAGCTGGAGCCGGCCGTCCTCGGTCCAGCGTCCGGCGGCCTGCCAGCGCTCGATGGCCGCCTCGGTCGCCCAGCCGTAGTGGCCGTCGGGCGTGATCGCGTGATAGGGGTCGTAGCCGAGCGCGACGAGGTTGCGCTGTAGTTCCGCGATGTCGGGGCCATCGGTCATGCCCGGGCTGAACGCCCGCCAGGCGGGTGTCTGGCCGCGCAGCAGCGTCACATCCTGCCCGTCGACGGCAAACAGCCGCCTGCCGGGACGAATCACCGCGCCGGTCGCCGGCAGCCAGGTCACGGTTCCCGCGGTGGCACCGTACACGGTGAAGCTGCCCCGGTAGCCGATCGTCCCCGAATCCTCCTCGCTCGCCGCGATGGTCCCGGCGGTCACCGTAGCGGCGGCCACCGGGACCGCCCCCGTGGGGGTGGAAAGCTGATCTCGATGGGCGAGCGGGCCGTAGCCGAACGCCCAGCCCCCGGCGGCCGCGCCGGCCACCATCGCGAGGACACCCGCGACCATCAGCCGGGTCATGATCCGGACGTCCCGACCTGGCCGGATGAGTTGTACTGCCGGCAGGCCAGCAGGGCGGCGACCACCGGCCCGGACTTGCCCATGGTGGCGTATGGCGTGCCCGCGAGCCGGAACGTGCCGTCCGGCTGGGGATCCGGCCAGTCCGGCAGCCCGTGCCGCCGCATACAGGCGGCGAGCAGGACGTCCTGGTGCAGTCCCGCCGAGGTGATCGGGGTCCGGTCCGTGGCCGCCGCGGGCAGCCGGCTGAGGATGCGCCCGCAGTTGCCCTGCTCCTGCTGACCGATCGATTTGATCTGCGGCGAGGCGGGGAAGTGCGGCTTGCCATTGCTGTCCACCGCGGGGTCGGGGAAGTCCGGGAAGCCGTGCGAGCGAACGCAGCGCGCGTAGCCGAGCCAGACGGTCCGCGACTGCTGCTGGACCGACGTCTGCGACTGGGCCGTGGCGGCGGTCTGGCTGGCGCCGCCGCAACCGGCCACGGCGAGCGTCCCGACTAGGAATCCGGCGACTCCGGCGACTCCGGCGGCAAATCTCATTTTCATAGCGCCAGGCTGCCGCCGTCAGTCCGCTGCGTGCGTCTGGCCGCGGTCGCGGGTCTGGTACGCCTCCAGACAGACCCGGTATCCGTAGCGCGACGGATTCCCCGGTCGCGGTCAGCGCGTTTACGCTGACTCTCGAAATGAGACATCGGCTGGGCCTGCTCCTGCGGCGGCCGGACGTGCCGGACATGGGCATGGCCGTGCTGCTGGCCGCGCTGTCGCTGCTCACCGTCTGGTCGCTGCTCTATCCGAGCGCCGGAGCCGAGAAGAAGCTGGCGAGTATGTATGGACCGGCACTGTCGTGGCGCTGGCACGCGGTCGGCTGGCTGGCCGCGGTCTGTGCCGAACTGGCCGTTCTTCCGCTGCGCCGCCGGTTCCCGGTCGCCGTCCTCGCGGCGACGCTGACCATGGCGGCAGTCCATTCGCTCCTGCTGCCGGCCACGCCGGCCCCCGCCGACCTGGCCGTGGCGGTCGCCGTGTACACGGTGGCCACCACCAGGCCCCGCCCGCTATCCATCGCCGCCACCGCGGGTGGCCTGCTGCTGGTGGCCAGCCTCGCGACGCTGGCGATCGACCTCATCGCGCCCGATCCGGCCAGCAAGAAGATGATGATCGCGATCTGGCCGGTGAAACCGGCCAGCATGGCCGTGCCGATCCTGGTCCTGGCCGCCGCGTGGCTGGCCGGTGACAGCGCCAGGACCCGCCGGGACTATGTCGCCGAGGTCGAGCGACGCGCCGCCGATGCCGAGCGCGACCTGAGCAGGCAGGCCGAACTGGCTGCCGCCGCCGAGCGCGAGCGGCTCACCCGCGAGCTGCACGACGTCATAGCGCACGCGCTGAGCGTGATGGTCATCCAGGCGCAGGGCGCTGGTTCCGCGCTACGCCGTCGCCGGGCGGGCGAAACCGGCGCGGCGCTTGATGCCATCGTCGCCACCGGGCGCGGCGCGCTGAGCGAGACGCGCCGCGTGCTCGGCGTGGTCCGCCGCGCGGCCGACGCGGAGCCGGAACTCGCCCCGCAACCCGGCCTCGACGACCTATCCGCCCTCGCCGCCCGCGTCCGCGGTGCCGGGACACCGGTGCGGTTGCGAATGACCGGGCAGATCCGGCCGCTGCCCGGCGGCATCGAACTGTCCGCCTACCGGATCATCCAGGAGGCCCTCACCAACACGATGAAGCACGCGGGGCCCGGCGCCGCCGCCGTGGTCACCGTGCACTACGCGGGCGCCGACCTGCTCATCGAGGTGACCGATGACGGCGCGGGAGCTACCGGCGGCAACGGCGGCGCCGACGGGCGCGGGCTGGCCGGGATGCGGGCCCGCGTGGCCATGCTCGGCGGGGACCTGGAGGCCGGGCCTCAGGACGGAGCCGGCTTCGGCGTGCGCGCAAGGCTGCCGGTGGCAGAGACCGTCGGAGCCGAGACCGTCGGGGCTGAGTAGCGGTGAGCATCCGCGTGGTACTGGCCGATGACCAGGCCCTGGTCCGCACCGGATTCCGCATGATCCTGGCCGAGACCGACGACATCGTGGTGGTGGGCGAGGCCGGGGACGGGGACGAGGCGGTCCGGGTCACCGCGACGGCGAGCCCGGACGTGGTGCTGATGGACGTGCGGATGCCGGGCACGGACGGGATCGCCGCCACCCGCCAGATCCGCTGTGCGGGCGACAGCCAGGCGGGCGGCAGGCCACGAGTCCTCATCTTGACCACCTTCGACCTGGACGAGTACGTGTACGCCGGACTGCGCGCGGGGGCCAGCGGATTCATGCTCAAGGACGCGCTCGCCGCCGAACTGGTGTCGGCGATCCGGGTGGTGGCGTCCGGCGAGGCCGTCGTGGCGCCCACCGCGACCCGACGGCTGATCGAGCGGTTTATCGGGGACGGGCCGGATGTCAGCCGGCCTTCGGCTGAGGTGCTCGATGCACTGACCGGACGGGAGCGGGAGGTGCTCACGCTGATCGCGCGCGGGCTGGCCAACGCCGAGATCGCGCAACGGCTGTTCCTCAGCGAGGGAACTGTCAAGACGCACGTCAGCCGCGTGCTGGCCAAGCTCGGCCTGCGGGACCGGCTCCAAGCGGTCATCCTCGCCTACGAAACGGGCCTGGTCCGCATCGGCCAACGGGGCTTACGACACCCCTGGAGTCGAAGCGGGGAGGCTGGCGGGGAACCACCGCCGTTCTGCCAAAGGGTTATATAAGTTCCTGCTTGCGGCACCATTCCTCGGCGTCGAGGCCCTCGCTCGCGAACGCCTCCTGCCAATGCCGGTTGCCGGCGACCGCCAGCGGGACCGACGCGTGGATCGCGAACGCGCGCACCAGGCCGGTGAGCCGGAAGATCTGGAGGGTCCGCTCCGATTCAGCCACGATCTTGAGCGATCCGTCCATCTCGTTCACCCGCTTGAGGCTGCCGACCAGGGAACCAAGGCCGGTCGAATCCAGGAAGTTCACGCCCCGCAGGTCCACCACGAAATGCCTGACATCGTTGCTGAGCAGGTGGATGACGCGCCCGCGTATCTCGGGGGCGGTTGCCACGTCAACCTCGCCGCCAACCCGGACGACGGCGCAGTCGGCACCTGCAATGATGGATTCCAGGTGGAAGGGCTGCATGCGGGTCTCCATGTCTGCTCGGCCACTGTCCGCATGGCCGCCGGTCCGGCCGTCCATGTCGCGAACTATGGCATCCTAACGTGCCGTTACCGTTCATGACGCTGCTCTGCGTATACCTTTGCTGCCTGAATTGTGGTGTCTTACGTCACTCCGTCCCGCCGACGGGCCTCCGGGGCTCAGGCGTTCGGCGCATCCGGGGTACCGGAATTATCCGCGCCGCTCGGCCAGCAGTTCGGTCACCAGCTCGGGTACCCCTCGGCACCCCATGCCTAGGTAACAAATTGGTATATATACGGTCTGTTTAGAGTGTCTGAGTTTATCTGTGTTTGTTTCAGGTTAAAGAAAAAGTTCAGCGGACTGGGTCCATCGCTGCGCCCCACCCACATGGGCCATCGTCTGCTGCGAGGAGGTGACTACTGAGAGCGCACGCGAGGACCACGACCGTGACCGCTCGCCGTGGCGACCGCACCGGATGCTACGCCACGCGAGGCGGCCGGATAGCGATGAAGGGACCAAGCGCGAGTAGCTGCTGCCTGTTGGGGAGCCGTCGTTGTTTCACCCCGTGCCTATCGGGCGCTACCCCCGGCCCGACGTAGGCGCTCACCTCAACAGGAAGGAATTGGGGAATGAGCTCGATGGACAATCGTGTCCCGGACAGCCCACAACCAGAGCGCACTACCCCGCAACACCGGATCCCGCAACGCACCCCGCGACGGCGTCCCTCACAATGGCGTCCTTCGCACCACCGGACAAGCCGGCGCCTCGCCGCCAGGGTCGCGCTGGCCGTGCTAGGCGCGACGGCGCTCGTCGCCGCGTTCGCCGCTCCGGGATCCGCCGCCACGGCAATCCCAGCGCGTGCGCAATCCACCCCTTACTGGACCAACGTGTGGCTGCATGGGCACTGGATCAAGGTCCATACCCACGGCCGGTTCGGCAAGATACCGCTGCACCGCGGGCAGGGCCTGGGACTGCAGCAAGGCAGCAACCTGCAGTACAACGGCGGTCCAGTGGTCCATTCGCCCGCGGTCTACCTGGACTTCTGGGGAAGTCAGTGGAACTCGGACGCCAATGGCGTGGAACAGTACATGCAGAGCTTCATGAGCGGGCTCGGGCAGTCCGACGACAACTGGTCGACGATAACCTCGCAGTACACGGACAACTCCGGCCAGGGGCCGTCGTTCGGCGGATCGGTACTCGCCGGGACGTGGGCAGACAACAGCGGCCCGGCGCCGCAGTCAGCGAGCCAGAGCGACCTGGCCGCCGAGGCGGTCGCCGCCGCACAGCACTTCGGTGTGTCCGGCGATGACATCCAGATCGTCGTGCTCAGCCCGAGCGGCACCAACCCGGACGGCTTCCCGAACACCGGGTTCTGTGCCTGGCATGACTTCACCTCTTCCGGCTCGGGGAACATCCCCTACACGAACATGCCGTACGTGCTGGATGCCGGATCAAGTTGCGGCGCCAACTCGGTGCAGAACCAGCTTGATGGCTTCTCGATCGTGGAGGGTCACGAGTACGCCGAGACGCTGACCGACCCCGAGCCGTCCAGTGGCTGGATTGACTCCCAAGGCGCCGAGATCGGCGACAAATGCGCCTGGCAGAACCTGTTCGCGATCAACCTGTCCACCGGTTCCTTCGCCATGCAGCCGCTGTGGAGCAACAACGACAACGGCTGCGCTCAGCAAGCACCGTGAGCGACCCGAAGGCCCGCGGCGGCGCCCGGACTGACGAGCGAAGCGAGGAAGGAAAGGCGTCGCAGCGACGCTGGCCGCAGGCGGGCAGGAGACGGGCGGGTCAAGCAGCGTTATGACCTGACCCGACCAGAGTCGCCGCTGTACCCGGGAGCTTTGGCGCGCTCCCGGGTACGGCCCGCTCCCGCGTACAGCCCTCCCGGGTGCGGCCCGCTCCCGGGTGCGGCCACGCAAACCGTTCGTAGTCGTTACATCTGGGCCATGTCGCCAAATAAGGTGTGCCCCTGCGGCGTGCCGGCGGTCTCGCCCGCACTGGGCCTTCCCGGCTGGGCGGCGCAAATCCCAGTAATCGTCACATAGCGCGCATCGCAGGTCCCCGGCTTGCGGAACAAAGGAGCCTCGCGGAAGAAAGGGCGCTGGAAACCGGCTCCCTATCCTCCACCAGGCTCTTAATTTCCACGTCGCTGACGGCGGGTTGCTGGACACAACCGGGCATATATGGACAAAACGCCCCGACCCAGGTCACTGTCGTCGGCCGTGCTGTCAGCATCCGTCGTATGCGGTCCAGTTCGACGCGCCGCCCGCCGCGATGGCGTTATCGAAGATCTGGTCCTGGTATGCCGGACCGGCGACTCCGTACTCGCTGGCGGCACCGCCGTACTTTTCCCAGGTGCCGAGGAGGAACTGGTAGGCGCCGCCGCCGTTACCGGGCCCCCAGGCGTAGCTGCCGCCCTCTTCGGCGTTGCGTATGCAGATCCCGAGCGCCGAGTGGGCGGCGTCGCCGCCGCTCTGAGCGGTCGGTGCGGGGGTTGCCGCCGGGGCCGGCTGAACGGTCGGCTGAACGGTCGGCTGCGCGGTCGGCTGAGCCTGCTGAGGTGCTTGCTGCGCGTGGTGTGCGGCCGTAGCGGCGGCGTGATGCTTGCGAGCGGCGGCGGCCCTGTTCCGCATGACTATGCGGGCCTCCAGGGTGGCGATCTCGTGACGGACGGCCCCGGTGTTCTGCATGTCGTCGTAGCTGAAGGCCGCGGCCATACTTGTCACCGGTGCCGCGTACCGGACCGGCTTGGATGGTGCGGATCCGCCGTTCAGAACAACGAAGGCCGCAGCCACGCCTGCGAGCGTCGCTGCGACCAGTATCGATGCCCGGACCCTGCTAGCGGCCGGTTTTGGCTTGGCATGACGGGAAGCTTCGGGCATCACGCTCCTGTCCGCGCGGCTGCGCGTTTACCCGGCGAGCTGACGCCAGCGTGCGTCAGGTGGCACGGGAAACGCCTGTCCCGGGCAACCTACTGGAAGACGGTCTCCGGCGCGGAGAAACACGGAAATAAGGCACCCTGCGGGGCAAAAGCTCCTATAATGCCCCGCTACGGCCAGCGTTGGCGCGCTATCGGCTCTCAGGCACCGATTGACTGGCGGCCCAGTTCGGCGTTGGCCCGCTCGGTGATGATACTCAAGACGCGGCCCGCGGTGGCCAGATCCTCGGCCGGCAGGTCACCCCACAGTCGCTCGGTTATCTCGGTGACGACGGTCCGGATCCGGCTGTGCAGCTGGCGCGCGGCGTCGGTGACGATCAGCGTCGCGCTCTCGCCGTGTGCCCGCAGGAGCTGGGCAACGATCAGGTCATCGATGCTGGCCTGGGCCTGCGCCTCGCTGATCTTCAGGGCGCCCGCCACCTCACGAACGAAGGCGTCGCGCTCGAACGTCCCGCCGCCGGTGACGGCGAGAGTCAGGATCACCCACTGGGGTTCGGTCAGGCCGGTCCCGGCCAGCTGCCGGTCCAGGATGGCGTTGAGGGTCTTCTCCGTCTGGCCGATCACGCGGGCGCTGAAGGATGGGTAGCTGGACATCGCCTGCTCCTTGACTCGGAATATTACCGTTGGGCATGCCAACGTTGGCAGGACCAACGTTATTCCGTCAAGCCCGGACGGGTCAGTGCGAGCGGGTCGACGACCCTGTCGAACAGTTCCTCGCTGACGTCGTTGGCCAGCGCCGCTTCCTTGAGCGTCAGGTTGTGATCAATGGCGTAGTGGGAGATCTCGGCCGCCTTGTCGTAGCCGATGACCGGAGACAGGGCGGTGACCATCATCACCGAGCGCTCGATGTTCTCAGTCAGCCTGGCCTCGTTGAGCCTGGCGCCCTCGACCATGAACTCGCGGAAGTGATCGCACATGTCGGCCATGATCAGCGCCGAGTGCAGGTAATTGCTGATCAGGATGGGACGGAAGGTATTCAGCTCGAAGTTGCCCTCGGCGCCGCCCATGGTCACCGCCACATCGGAGGCGATGACTTCGATGGCGACCATCAGCATCGCCTCGGCCTGGGTCGGGTTGACCTTGCCGGGCATGATCGAGGATCCGGGTTCGTTGGACGGGAAGATCAGCTCACCGATCCCGGTGTGCGGACCGGAGCCCAGCCAGCGCAGGTCGTTGGCGATCTTGAACAAGGTGACGGCCGCTGCCTTCAGCCCCCCGTGCGCGCGCACCATCCGGTCCAGCGTGCCCTGGGCGGTGAACTTGTTGGCCGCCGTCACGAACGGGGCCCCGGTCATCGCCGCGATCTCCGCCGCCGCTTCCGCGCCGAACCCGGGCGGGGCGTTCAGCCCGGTGCCCACCGCCGTCCCGCCCATGGCCAGCGCCAGCAGCCCTCGGGTGGCATGCTCCACCTCAGCGATCGCGTCATCCAGCGCTGAGGCGTACCCGGACCACTCCTGCCCGGCTGTCAGCGGGGTCGCATCCTGCAGGTGAGTCCGGCCGGTCTTGACCACCCCGGCCCAGTTCTCCGCGTGCCGCCCGGCCGCATCCCGCAGCCGTTCCAGCGCCGGGATTGTCTTCCCCGTGGCCATCTGGTAGGCGGCGATATGCATCGCGGTGGGAAACGTGTCGTTGCTGGACTGACTCATGTTCACGTGATCATTGGGATGCACGGGCCGCTGCGAGCCCAGCGTCCCGCCCGCCAGCTGGATGCACCGGTTGGCGATCACCTCGTTGACGTTCATGTTCGACTGGGTCCCCGACCCGGTCTGGTACACATACAGCGGGAACTCGCTGTCCAGCGCTCCGCTGATCACTTCATCGCACACCCGCTGGATCAACTGGGCCATCCAGCCCGGCAGCAGCCCGGCCCGGGTGTTCACCACCGCCGCCGCCTTCTTCACATACCCGTAGGCGTGATATATCTCCTTCGGCATCCGGTCATTGCCGATGCTGAAATGCTCCAGGCTGCGCTGGGTCTGCGCACCCCAGTACCGGTCCGCCGGCACCTCCACCGTGCCCAGGCTGTCAGACTCCCGCCGCGTCCCGGCGGCATCCAGCCCGATCGGCACATCGAGGATCCTGGGTGCCTGCTCGTTCGCATCCGTCATGACACGCATCCTCCCACCGCGCTGAGAGCAGCGGGCTGGCGAGCGTCTCTGGATAAGATGCCTCGGCATCTAAGATGCCTGTATGGTCGGCGATGCCGACGCGTCGAGCGTCCAGCCCGTGGTGAACCCCAGCTTGCGGGAAGCCAAGCGCCATCGTCTCATCCGCATGGCAAGGGAACAGACCGCCGGGCGGACCGGACCGGTACGCCAGATCCGCCACCGGGACGAGGTCGTCTCACCGCTCGCGCTGGAACTCGAGTGCCGCAAACTGCTCCAGCGCGCCCTGCGGCGCGGCAGGACTGGGAGACCGCCCACCGGATGGCGGCCAACAACGACAAGTACCTCGACCTGGTGGCACGCACCGCGGCGGACCAGCATGCCACCCTGGAGATCACCGGCCTGGCCGAACAGGCCGCAGAGGCGGCCCAGGCGTTCCGCGAGACTCTGCAGCGCGCCACCTTGGCCGCGGAGGCACTGGCCCTCCCGGAATCGCGATACTGAGCTTGAAGGGCGGGCGATTGCGCTCAACGACGCGGAAAATAAAGAGCCTCGCGGAAGAAAGGGCGCCGGTTTCCGACACCTTTCCTTCCACGGAGCTCCTATTTTCCATCCGCTACGAGGATGCCATCGCCGCTTACGAAGAGGCCGCGATGCGATGGCGATGGCCCGGAAAGGCCTGGGCGCGGGAAGCACCACCGCCCGTTCGTTATAAAAACCTTGATTATCCTGAACGGCGGTGGTTACACCTGCCCGATACGGCTTGCGAACTCCAGGCCAAGGACACGGTCGGCATACACGAATGTCTCGAACTTGGCCCCTTCGGCCATGCCGGTATCGAGGGCCAGCGTCCGCAGCAGGCCGAGGGCCGAGGGCGTGTCGAGGTCACGGAAGGCGCGGCGGATCGCCTCGGTTATGTCCGGCGGCACCCGTCTGGAGGGCAGCTCCGCCCATCTGGCCACCGAAACCCGCCACTCCCGCAGTGTCCCGGCGGCGTCAGCCAGGCGGTCCTGGCTGACCTGGACCGGCTGGTGATATGGCGAGGACAGCAGCACGAGGCGGAGCGCGAGTGGCTCGTGGTCATGCTGGCCGGCTTCGGCACTCGTGCCGAAGCGCGCCGCGCCGATGCTGACTCGCAGCCCGGTCACGTCGTCCGGCGCGCTGGCGCCGTCGCGGACCAGATGAACGTCTACCGGACCACCGAGCGCGACGTGAGCCTCGCGGCAAGGCGCCTGAGCGGCGGGCGCGTGCATGCCGAGAGCGGCGAGGTGGCCTGCCAGGATCCCGGCGCGGGAGGCCGGCTGTCCGGAGGAATGCCGTGCGGAGAAAGGCTGCCCGGAGAAATGCTGCCCGGAGAAATGCTGCGCGACCAGGGCCTGGAGGTGGCTCATCTCGCCCGCTCTGGTCAGTAGGTCGGCCACCAGCAGCACGCGCAGATCGGTGATGTCACCGGCGTCACCGGGTTCCGGCCGGGGCAGGTGAGCGCAGATCCGCAACAGACCGGGTACAGCGGATCTGACCTCCGCCATCGAGCCGTCGCGGGCGTCCAGCAGGCGAACCATGGTCACTAGGCTATGGCTTTCCCGCGCGGGCCGTACGTTACCAAAATGTCACGTTCTGTGGAGAAACGCCCCCACAGCTGGGGCGTGTACGTAAAATGTGAAGTCGTTGTGGCTCTCTGTGTCAGAGGAGCGAGGGGAGGCCATAGTGCAGGGTGCTGCGTATCGCCATGCGGACAGACCCCGGCATGCGCGGCGGCCGAGCCTGCGGTCTCCCCGGACCTGGCTGGCCGGACCACTGGTCAGCGCCCAGCGGCTGCCCAGATACTGGACCCGCCGGGGCCTGGCCGCCGCGGCCGGGCTGCTGTTCGCTACGGCCGCGCTCATCACCAGCATCCTGGTCGCTATCACGATGCAGGCGACCCCTTCCGATGTGCACCACGAGGCCGTCGTTCCGCCCGTGGTTCCCGTCATACCGCTCCCCCAGTCCTCGGCATCGACACCAGCGCGGCAACGTCATGTGCGCCCGCGGCAGACGACTTCGCCGGTCCCGCTGCCCGCCGCGGCGGTGCCGGCTCCCGCCCCACGCCCGCCCACCGCACGGAGCGGCAAGCCCGAGGCGTTCCCCGCGGCGCTGATGCTGGGCGGCACCCGGGTCGGGCGGTTGACCATCACGGCCGCTGGCGGTCCCGTGCAATGGACCGCCACCGCGTTCGGCGTCAGCCTGAGCGTCTGGTCGGGCACGCTGTCTGGCGGGCAATCGATGACCGTCATCGTCAGCGCCTTGAACGCTGGCGGCACCGGATGGGTGAACATCGAGCCGGGCGATGTCTACGTCCAGGTCACGTGGACCGCGTCGCTACCGCCCCGGTTCCCGTACTAGCCGTCCTGGCCGCGGAGCCAGGCCTGGCAGATCCGGTAAGGCGGCGGCGAGCTGGCGGGGCGGCTGCGCGGCCGAGGCGACCACGGTCACGTCGGTCAGCTTGGCGGCAGCGGGCGGTCAGTCGACGGTGATCGAGCCCATCTCGTCCTGTCTTGCGGGCTCCCTTTCCGCAGGCAACGGAACAGTCGCCGGCTGGCGGCTCAGCCCGGGCAGGAAGGCCAGCGCCAGCCCGATGGACAGCACGCCAAGGGCGCCGGTTATCCAAAGCGTGATGTCCATCCCGTGCACGAACGCCGTACGGACCGAAGCCAGCAGATCCAGCCGGCCCAGCCGGCGCGCCACCGCGGCACCCGAGCTGGCGCTGGCCTTGATCGCATCGGCCATCGGGCCGGGTAGCCCGGCCACCGCCACGTGAGCGCGGTAGCTGGAGTTGACGAGCGTGCCGAGGACGGCGACTCCGATGGAGCTGCCGAGCTGTCGCAACGCGAACACCGTCGCCGAGCCCGCCCCGCCGCGTTCCTTGTCCAGCGAGCCGACCGCCGCCAGCATGGACGTGGGCATCGCGATACCCAGCCCGACCCCGAAGATGACCAGCCATACCGCGGTGAATCCGTACCCCGAACCGACGCTGGTCGTGGCGCCGGTAAGGAGCCCGGCCGCCGTGGCCGCGAATCCCAGGGCGACGGGGATCTTCGGTCCGGTCCTCGGCGCGATCCGGTTCGCGAGCTGCATTCCGGCGGTCAGGCCGACCAGCATCGGCAGCAACCGGAGACCGGTGCCGAGCGCATCGGCCCCGAGAACGGCCTGGAGGTACTGCGGGGTGTTGAACATCATGCCGAACAGCGCGAAGCTGACCAGTGTCGCCAGTACCGCACCCCAGGTGAATCCGCGCGACCGGAACAGCCCGATGTCGACGAGCGGATCCCGGCTGCGCGTGACGAAACGTTCCAGCGGCACGAAGCCAGCCAGCACCACAAGTCCGCCAGCCAGCGGGCCCAGCGTCCGCGGGCTGCCCCAGCCGTGGTCGCCCGCCTGGATCACGCCGTAGGTAACGGCAATCATGCCGACCGCCGAGACCAGCACACCGGCCAGGTCCAGCCGCGACGCCCGCGGATTCCGCGATTCGGGTACCAGTGCCGTCACCGCGATGAGGCCCGCCAGCACCAGCGGCACGTTGATCAGGAACACCGATCCCCACCAGAAGTGGCGGAGCAGCAGGCCAGCGACGATGGGTCCCAACGGGATCCCCACCATGTTCCCGGTCATGAGGTACGTGACCGCTCGCTGGCGTTCGTGCGGCTCGAACAGCACCAGCAGCACCGAGACGCACAGCGGGATGAGGAACGAGGCGCCAATACCCAGTGCCGCGCGTGCCGCGGTCAGCTCAGCCGACGAGGTCGAGTACGCGCACCACGCGGAGCTGCCGCCAAACACTACGAGCGCCCCGATCACCAGCTTCTTGCGGCCGAACCGGTCGCCAAGCAGCCCGGCGGGCAGGAGCACGGCGGCCAGCACCAGGTTGTACGCGTCGGTGAACCATTGGAGCTGGCTGGTCGACGCGTGCAGTCTCGCGCTGAGCGTGGGGAGGGCCGTGTTCAGCACGGTCATGTCCAGACCGACCGCCATCAGGCTCAGCGACAGCGCACCGAGTGCCCACCATCTGCGGGATGTCCCAGGCTTCATACAGTCCCCGTCTAAGAAACGTATAGTATCTTAAGCGGATGCTACAGTGAGAGCTCAAGAAACGCAACGTATCCTATGAAAACAGACCATACTCCGTCCCGTCGGCGTGGCGAGGCACTCGAGCGGGCGATCGTCACCGCCGTCTGGGAGGAACTAGCCGAAGTCGGTTACGCCAAGCTGACCATGGAAGGGGTGGCGGCCAGGGCGCACACCAGCAAGCCGGTGCTCTATCGTCGATGGTCCACCCGTGTCCAGCTGGTGGTAGCGGCCATGACCTATGGCGTCCCGACCCGGGACGAACTGCCCGACACCGGAGATCTTCGCTCCGACGTGCTGACCTTGCTCCGCCAGCTGGAGAGCCGCTTCGACGACCTGCCGACCGACGCCATCCGCGGCCTGATGTTCGAGGTCCTGGGCGATCCGGAAGCGGTCGCGATCCGCGAGTACGTCGTGCAGACCCGGTGCGAGGACCTGATCATGGTCCTGCTGGAACGAGCCGCCGCCCGCGGCGAGATCGACCCGGCCAAGATCTCGCGCCGCATTGCCCGCGTGCCGAAGGACATCATCCGCAGCGAGTACCTGACCCGGGCCGACTTCAACGGGCGTGTCCCCGACGACGTCATTACAGAAATCGTTGACGAGGTCTTCCTACCCCTCGTCCGACCCGTAGTCCGAGGAGACTGAAAGGCGTCACGTCACGTCCTGCTTGCGGACGAGCCCGACCAGCTTGCCGTCGGAGGTGGTGACCGGCGAGTTCTCCAGGTTGCGGTCGGTCATCGTGCCGCGCATCTGTTCGACGCTCACGAATGGCCGGTACGTGCTCGGCCCGGGACGCATGGCCTGCTCGACCAGCAGGCCGGGATCAGCCCGCAGCAACCCGAGCACGACGCGGCTCTCGCTTACCACGACACACGCGTCCCATCCCGCTTCGGCCACCCGATCGCGCACCTCGCCGAGCCGCTCACCCAGCGAACAGGTCGGCACGTCGCGGCGGACCACATCGACCAGGCGAGGGTGACCGGCGTTCGTCCCCTCGACCGGCAGGCCCGCTCCCAGCCAGTCCTGGATACCCGCCCGGTAGTCGTATATCTCGGTGTACCCGAGGCTCTCGAGCCGGCACGCGGCTCTAGGGCTCAGGTCTCAAGCGAAGTCCGCGCAGTACACCACCACCGGCCGGCTTCGGTCGAGGACCCCGCTCGCCTCGACTTCGATCTTCCGCAACGGGAGGTTGATCGCTCCCGGCAGATGATCCTCGCTGTATTCCCGGGGCGGCAGCACGTCAACGATCTGGGCACCCTGCTCCATGAGGCGGCGAACCCCCTCGCGGTCAACCTCCCGCACCACCGCTACCTCCTCCGCGACGTTGGCACCCTACAGCGCCCCGCGTGACCTGTGTGATCAGCTTACGGTCCGGGACCCCCGGTAGGCGCGCCGTCGCGGGGCATGGCTATTTTGGCGTTAGAAGTGGCAGGAGATAAGGAGCCGGCCATGAGCAGCCCTGTTTCGCGTGGATTCCGCCGCCGGCACCGGCCCTCGGGGGGACAGGAGGGCCGGGTGCCACCCGGTCAATACGTGACCGAAGGCTTCCCCGTGCTGTCAGCAGGCCCGACGCCGCATACGCCGCTGCCGGAGTGGACGTTCTCCATCCGGCAGGCTGGGAACACGCTCCGATCCTGGACCTGGCCGGAATTCCAGGCGCTACCGGCCGAGAACATCACGGTGGACATCCACTGCGTGACCCGGTGGTCCAAGCTGGATACCGGGTGGCGAGGGGTGCCGGTAGAAGCGCTGCTGACCCAGGTCGAGCAGAAGGCCCCTTATGTGATGGCATTCTGCGATGGCGGCTATACGACCAACCTGCCGGCCAAAGACGTCACCGGCGGCCAGGCGTGGGTGGCGTTCGACTACAACAGCCAGCCCCTCCCGGCCGAGCACGGCGGCCCGGCCCGGCTACTCGTGCCGCATCTGTACTTCTGGAAGAGCGCCAAGTGGGTGCGGGGCCTGGAGCTGATGGACCACGACGAACCGGGTTTCTGGGAGACCTACGGCTACCACATGTATGGAGACCCATGGCGGGAACAGCGATACGCGGGCGACTGAGCTCCCGCCCCCGGCCGTGGCAGGTCGCCACCGTCACCTCGGTGATCAGGGAGACCGGGTCCGTGGTCACGATCGAGCTGGAAGCGCCCGGCTGGCCGGGCCACCGGGCCGGACAGCACCTGGACATCCGGCTGACCGCCGAGGACGGCTACACCGCGGAGCGGTCCTACTCCCTCGCCTCGGCCAACGGCGAGCCGGTCGCGATCACGGTAGAGCGGCTGGACGACGGTGAGGTATCCCCTTACCTGACCGAGGAACTGCGGGCCGGCGATGAACTGGAGCTCCGTGGCCCGATCGGCAACTGGTTCGTGTGGAACACCCCGGACGGCGGGCCCCTGATGCTGGTCGCCGGCGGGTCCGGGATCGTCCCGCTCCGGGCGATCCTGCGGCATCGCCAGCGCAGCGGCAGCGACGTCCCGGTACGCCTGCTCTACTCTTCCCGCACGCTGGACGACGTCATCTACCGCGCCGAGCTCGAGCGGTACCGCAATGACGGTGCGCAGATCACCTATACGCTGACGCGCACCCGGCCGCCGGGATGGTCCGGCTACTCGGGGCGGGTGGACGCCGCGATGCTCGCCCAGACCGCCTGGCCCGCCGGCCAGCATCCGCTCGCCTACGTGTGCGGGCCCACCAGGTTCGTCGAGACAGTCGCTGACAAGCTGGTCGGCCTCGGCTACCCATCGGAACGGGTCAGGACCGAACGGTTTGGAGGCGTCTTATGGTGCCGCTGGATGGGAACGCGATCGGCGGCTTGCTGCACGAGGTGTTCGGAACGGAGATGACCGACGCCGTGGCGACCTGCGGAACGTGCGGCGCGAGCGGCCGGGTCGCCGAGACAGTCGTCTACCTGCGAGTACCAGGGACGGTGGTCCGCTGCCGCAGTTGTTCCGCGATGCTGATGGTCATCTCACAGATCCGCGGCACGAGCTGCGTGGATCTCCGTGGCCTGGCCGCGCTTGACCCGCGCGGCGACGGGTGACTAGTCCGGCCGGGGGCTGACCGCCGCGATCGCGTTCTCGACCGCGTCCACCAGTCCTTCCAGCGGAAGCTTGCCGTCGATGCGCATACCGTTGACGTAGAACTTCGGGGTGGCGTTGACGCCGTTGCGGATGCCTTCCTGGACATCGCGCTCGATCGTGGCCTTGTAGACGTTGCCGATGACCTCGTTGCGGAACCGGCCGATGTCCAGGCCCAGGCGCTCGGCGTAGCTGAGCAGAGAGTCCAGGTCGAGCGGAGATGCCTGCCGCAGCAGGAGGTCGTACATCTCCCAGAACTTCCGCTGCGCGCCGGCTGCCTCAGCCGCCTCGGCGGCCTGCTCCGCGTGCGGGTGAAGCTGCGGAATCGGGAAGTTCCGGAACACGAAGCGGATCGTGTCCGGGTAGAGGTCAAGCAGCCGGTGCACATCCCGCGCCGCTCCCCGGCAGTACGGGCACTCGTAGTCGCCGTACTCGAGCACCGTAACCGGCGCGTCGGCTCGCCCCACGACATGATCGGCGGTGGTGACTTCGGGTGCCTCGGACATTGGCCCACCATAGCCGAACAGACCAGCCTCATTACATTTCCGGTTGCGGTCCTGGCCGCCGCCACGAAAAATGGGGTGGCACGGGGCGGACGGGGAACCGGAACGGGGTACGGCGTGGACGGCTGGGAGATTCGTGTCCGCCGGTACGTGTCGGAGACGGTCAACGGTCAGGTGGCGTACCGGCGAGCGGCACCGTGGCTCGCGCCCCACGTCCTCGGGTATTCGGGCTGGGACGTGGACATACCGCTGCTCGTACCGCGTCGGCTGATGCCCTTCGGCGGGGTCAGTGTGCTGCTGGACTTCGTGCCGCCGGTTCGCCTGCCGCCCCATCCCAGCCCGGCAGCCCGCACCGCGTTCCGGTTCCCGGTGGCCGGTATGCACGATCGCCCTGTCCTGTTCAGTCAGACTGGACGACACTTCGGGGTGGGTATCGGACTCACGCCCGCGGGAGCGTACGCGCTGTTCGGCACGCCCATGCACGAGCTGACAAACGTTCTCGCCGACTTGACCGAGCTGATCGGGGACAGGGCGGAGCGGCTGGCCGACAGGCTGATGCATACCGCCGGCTGGCCGGGCCGTTTCAGCCTGCTCGACCGGCTCCTGCCGCGACTGATCCAGGCCGGCCCCGAACAGGCGGATGAGGTGGCGCGCGCGTGGCAGCGGCTGCGGCAGTCGTCGGGCCGCGTCACCGTCGCCGAACTCGCCGAGGACGTCGGACGCAGCGGCCGTTACCTCGAGCTGCGCTTTCGCGACCAGGTTGGCGTGTCCCCCAAGACCGCGGCCCGCATCCTGCGCTTCCAGCGCGCCGTTCGCATCGCCACCGTTTCCGGTCCGCTGGCGTGGGCTGAGGTGGCGGCTCGGTGCGGCTATGTGGACCAGGCGCACCTCAACCGGGACTTCCGCCAGCTTGCTGGCTGCACTCCGACAGAACTGCTAGCCCGTTTAGCCAGTCGAGGCCCGCCAGGGCATGCCTCTCGACGGTACGATTCTGGATTCGCCGGCCGAGCCGCAGCGCCTCCTGGAGCCTTTCCTCGGCCTGGTCGGGCAGGCCGGCGTAGGCCAGAGCCTCGGCCAGTCCGATGCTGACGAAGCCGTGCCCGACGATGTCGTTGGTGGCATGTGTTATGTCGAGCACCTGCTGGAAGATCACCCTCGCCGCCTGCGGATCGCCCTGACGCAGCCGGAGCTTTCCCAGCGTGAGCAGTGCGGTCGCCTTGCCCCGGGGGCTGCCGGTCCGTTCGTGCAGCCGCAACGACCGGGTCAGGCAGGCGGTCGCCGCCTCGTAATCCCCGCGCCCCAGATGGGCGTCGGCCAGTTCACGCAGCGCGCCGGCCTCGATGAAAGCGTCGCCTGCCTGATGGGCATCAGTTCTGACCTGCTCATAGACGCGGATAGCGTGTTCGGTCTGACCTGACTTGGCACAGACGAAACCGAGAAAGAAACCGGCGAGCGCACACCCGTGCCGGTCACCTATCTGGTCGAACAGCCGCAGCGCCTGTTCCGCGAGTCCTCGCATCTCGGGATCAACCGAGCCGGAGTGCGATCTCAGCGACACCAGGCTGGTCAGCATGGCGGCGATTCCCCGTGCGCTCCCGGCCGACCGCACCGCGATGAGAGCATATTCGGTCACCGCGCGCCAGTCGTCGTAGTATCCGCGTGCTTCGTACAGCGTGGTGGCGGTCCAGGCCAGATCCCAGCACACCTCGGGCCGGCTGGCCTCGGCGCTCTGCCGGACCGCGGCCAGGATGGCCAGCCGCTCGCCTTCCATCCAGGCGACGGGGTCATGACGGATCGCCCGGCGCAGCGCAACGTCGCCGCTGACCCAGCGGCGCGCGTCGCCGTGCAGGATCGTGTAGTCCCCGCCGTACACGCGACGATGCGCTTGCTCGGCCAGCGCCAGCCAGGCGCCGAACGCCCGGTCCAGTGCGGCGATCCGCACGTCCTCCGGTTCGGTCGCGTTCGCCTGCTCCCGGGCGAACGCGCGGACCAGATCGTGGAACTCGTACCGGATCTCGCTGACCGGGTGACGAGGGCCGGGGTCGCGTAGCCGGGCGTCCAGTAGCTGGGCGTCGACCAGGCGTTCGCAGATATCCCCGGCTTCGACGGGTCCGATGTCCAGCAGGGCCGCCCCGGCCCAGGCCGGGAAATCGGGCGCGTCCAGCAGGCTCAGCCGCCGCAACATCGCCTTGGCCGGCTCGTCCAGCGCGTCGTAGCTGAGCGCGAACGTGGCTCGTACATCAAGGTCACCGTAGGTCAGCTCGTTGAGCCGGCGCCGCTGGTCGCTCAGCCGGCCGATGAGCTTGGCCAGCGGCCAGTGGGCTTTGGCGGCCAGGCGCACGCCAACGATACGCAGCGCCAGCGGCAGGCCGCCGCACAGCGCGATCAGCAGCCTCGCGTCGTCCTGCTCCGCCGCCACGCGCTCGCAGCCGATGATCGTACTGAGCAGGTCGAGGGCGTGGTCATCGTCGAGCACATCGAGGTTGATGAGGTTCGCGCCGGCCAGCCCGGTTATCCGGGTGCGGCTGGTGATTATGACAGCGCATGAAGCGCTGCCGGGAAGCAACGACCGCACCTGGGTCTCGCTGGCCGCGTTGTCCAGCACCACAAGCAACCGCCGGCTCGCGGCCAGCGACCGGAACATCGCGATCCGGTCCTCCATCAGGCGAGGCACGGCGGAGCCCGGCACCCCCAGCGCGTGCAGGAAGCTAACCAGCACGCTTTCCGCTGGTGCCGACCTCGGGCCGCCGCCGTGCAGGTTGGCGATGAGCTGACCATCGGGGAACGTGGCGGAAACCTGGTGGGCCGCGCGGATGGCCAGTGCGGTCTTCCCGATGCCGGGCTTGCCGGAGATCACCGCCACGGGGGTCTCCCCCGGCGCCGGGCTCGTCCCGGTGAGCAGGTCGGTCAACTGTTCTATCTCGGCTTCACGGCCGCAGAAGTCCGGCAGGTCGCGAGGAAGCTGACGGGGAACAGCGACTGACGAGCCGTCAAGGCCGGTGGACTCGGGCCGGAACATGTCCCCTCTGGGAGGCGAGACGTTGCCGTTGCTGCCCGGGAGCGATCCGGCGTCCAGTGCGGGGTCGGCCCGAAGGATCTTGAGGTGCAGGTCCCGTAGTGCCGGGCCGGGGTCGACACCCATCTCGTCGCTGAGCGCCCGGCGCAGCGTCTCGTAGCTCGCGATCGCATCGGCCTGCCGGGCGCCGCGGTAGAGCGCCAGCATGAGCTGCTCGACCAGTCTCTCCCGGAACGGATGTGCCTCCACCATCGCGGTGAGCCTGGCCGCGACGTCCTCGTGCCGCCCTATTTCCAGGCACAGGCCGGCCCACTTCTCGCATGCGTCCAGATAGGCCTGGGTCAGGCGTGGCGCCGCTTCATTCAGCAGGCTGGGCGAGTCAACATTATGCAATGGCGGTCCGCGCCAGAGTTCGACCGCCTCCGCCAGTGCCGCGACCGCGTCCTCGGTCGTTTCCGCGGCATCGGCCATCGTGCGGAGACGCTCGAACCTGAGCAGGTCGAGGTAGTCCGCTTCGGCACGGAACCGGTAGCCCGACGGGAACGTCTCGATGAAGTCGCCACCGATAGTGCGGCGCAGCCTGGCTACCGCGCTTTGCAGAGTCGCTCGCGGGTGTACCGGCGACCGGCCGTACCAGACGGTCTCCGCGAGGCTCTCCACACCCACCACCTGGTTGGACGATATGAGCAGCGCCGCGAGCAGGTCCAGCAGCGTCCCCCGGCTCAGCGCCAGCAGCCGGCCGTCACGGACCGCCTCGACCGGCCCGAGCACCCGAAATTCCACCTCGGTCATTCCCCGTGATACCTCCGGCTGTCGCGCAGGCGATAACCCCGTTCGTCCCCCCTTCGCACCCGCGGATAGCAGCCATCCCGTAGCACCGCGGTGTCCCGTAAAAGTGCGTCCCGCAAAGGCTAAGGCAATTCAGGGAGCCGGTATTGGAAGAACCCGAACCATGCAGTTCAAAGGCCCCACAGGTGACCGCCACCAACCATGATCATGGGTCATGGAAACCGATCGCTCAGCCTGTCCGGCCAGCCCGGCGAACGCCTGGTCGCGCATGTGCAGAACCTGCCCGGTCAGGCTCAACGTGCTCGCCGTGGTGAACTCCCAGGGTGGCCGGGTCCGGGTCGGTGGCGTCCAGTTCGGCCCAGTACGGGATCCGCTGACCGGTGCGGGTATCGATGAGCTCAACCGGCGCGTCCGGGTTCAGCGACGCGCCGATGCCGGTGATGGCCACGTGGGATGCCGTGAGGTCGGCGCCGGGCAGGAGGATCGGGCCGCCGGGAGGGAACCCGTCGCCGCGGTCCCCTGCCGCCCGCGCTGTCGCGGCCCTTCGCCTCCACCTTCCATATAGTGCGGAAATTTCGTGCCACACGGAAATAAACCGGTCGTATTCGTACACTTTATTTCCGTCCAGCACGGATGTTCCGTCTTAATCCACATCCCGTTCGAGAATTATCGGACATTCAGGACAATCCGGCAGCCGACGGAATGCGACGAGAACCCGCGACTTCGATCCGCAAACGGTCAGGCGCCTCCTACGCTTACCCCGCGGCCGGCCGGTGGCGTGTAACTTTCATGGACGTTACATAGTCGTAATATCGCCGGACTCCCGCGGGCTGCGCTGGCGCCGGCGCCGGGAACCCCGGAACGGCCGTCAGACAACGCAACGAAACCCGTTGACGCGAGAGTTGTTAGCGCTCACAATTACGACACTCCTCACTATGACCACCGATTCCGCTACGCAACGAATTGTGAGCGTTAACATCATTGGCCGTCTCGGAATGGTGCCTACACGCGACAAGAGGTGATGAGCCCATGTCCCGGAAGATCCGAACGTGCTTCCGGTCAGTAACCCGCCGCGTCCGCCGTCCGCAGCCGCGGACGGGGACGCGGACCCAGCCACGGACGGAGACACGGACGCGGACGGAGACACGGACACGGAGCCAGCCACGGACGGGGACACAGACGGGGACACGGGCCCAGCCGCGGACGCGTCCGCCGCGGCTGCGGCTGTGGCTGGCCGCCGCGCTGATCCTGCCCGTGGTGCCGACGGCCGCGCTCACATCGGCATCGCCGACGCTGGCGCTGGGCAACGGACTGGCGCTGACACCGCCGATGGGCTGGAACGACTGGAACGCTTACGGCTGCAACGTGAGCGAGCAACTCGTGGAACAGACCGCGCTGGCCATCCACAACGACGGGATGCAGGCCGCCGGCTATCAGTACGTCAACATCGACGACTGCTGGATGTCCTCCAGCCGCGACAGCAGCGGCAACCTCGTCGCGAATCCCACCAAGTTCCCCGACGGCATCGCGGCGGTCGCCAGCTACGTCCACTCGCTCGGCCTGAAGCTCGGCATCTACGAAGACGCCGGCACCGCGACCTGTCAGGGATTCCCCGGCAGTTACGGGCATGAGCAGCAGGACGCGAGCCTGTTCGCCTCCTGGAACGTCGACTACCTCAAGTACGACTGGTGCAACGTCCCGTTCAGCAGCTTCTCCGGCCAGTCGCACCAGCAGGTCGCCCAGACCCTGTACACCCGGATGCGCAATGCCCTGCAAGCGACAAACAAGCCGATCGTGTTCAGCATGTGCAACGGCTGGGACGGAACCGTCCAGCCGTGGACCTGGGCCGGGCCGGTATCGAACCTGTGGCGCACCACCGGCGACATCCAGGCCAGCTTCTCCAGCATGCTCAGCAACTTCCACATCAACGTGGGGCTGGCATCCTCCGCCGGTCCCGGGGCGTGGAACGACCCGGACATGCTGGAGATCGGCAACGGGATGAGCGCCACCGAGGACCAGTCGGAGTTCAGCTTGTGGGCCGAGATGGCCGCACCGCTCATCGAGGGCAGCAACCTGACCAGCGCGAGTCAGGCCACCATCAGCATCCTGACCAACCGGGCCGTGATCGCGGTCGACCAGGACTCGCTGGGCAAGCAGGGCACCGAGGTCTCCTCGGCGGGCGGCCTCGACGTGCTGGCCAAGCCGCTGGCCAACGGCGACGTGTCAGTGGCGCTGTTCAACGAGAGCGGCACCACCGCGACCATCTCCACCACGGCGGCGGCGATCGGCAAGACCGGATCGTCAAGCTACACGCTGACCAACCTGTGGACCGGAGGCACCTCGACCACCACCGGCACGATCAGCGCCTCGGTCCCGGCGCACGGCACCGTCATGTTCCGGGTCGCGGGCGGAAGCACCAGCACGAACCCCACGGGCGAGATCCACGCCGTCGGCGCGGGCAAGTGCCTGGACGTGCCGAACTCAACGCAGACCAACGGCACCCAGCTGGACATCTCCACCTGCGCCGGTGGCAGCAACCAGATCTGGACCCAGACATCGGCTCGCCAGCTCACCGTCTACAGCGGCAGCAGCCAGAAATGCCTGGACGCCTTCAACAACCAGACCACCAAGGGAACGAAGGTCGAGATCTGGGACTGCAACGGCGGAGCCAACCAGCAATGGCAGCTCAACGCCAACGGCACCATCACCGGCGTCCAGTCCGGGCTGTGCCTCGACGTGACCGGCGCCAGCACCAGCAACGGCGCCCTGGTCGAGCTATGGACATGCAACGCCCAATCCAACCAGCAATGGACTCTCGGTTGAGAAAGGCAGGTTCAAAGATGACTGTCGGATCACGACTTCGGCGCGCTAGAAGGGCGTTGCTGATCCTGGGTGCGGCGGCGGCGCTGGTCACCGGTGCGGTGGCCGCCAGCGGCTCAGCCCCAGCCCACGCGGCGGGAACAGGCCCGTGTGACATCTATGCCAGCGCCGGCACGCCGTGCGTCGCCGCGCACAGCACCACGCGGGCGCTGTTCGGCAACTACAGCGGGCCGCTGTACCAGGTCAGGCGCTCATCTGACGGCGCGACCACCAACATCAGCCCGCTCAGCGCGGGCGGCGTCGCTAACGCCGCGGCGCAGGACTCGTTCTGCGCCGGCACGACCTGCGTCATCACCGAGATCTTCGACCAGTCCGGTCGCGGCAACAACCTCACTGACGCGCCCGGCGGCGGGGCGGCCGGCGGCCCGGACAACCTGGCCAATGCGACCGCGGCGCCGATCTCGGTCGGCGGCCACAAGGCCTATGGCGTCTTCGTGGCGCCCGGCACCGGTTACCGCGACGACAGCACCAACGGCATCGCGACCGGCGACAACCCCGAGGGCGAGTACGCGATCTTCGACGGCACGCACTTCAACGGCGGCTGCTGCTTCGACTACGGCAACGCCGAGACCAACAACAACGACGACGGAAACGGCACCATGGAGGCCATCTCCTTCGGCAACATCAGGGTCTGGGGCTTCGGCTCCGGCAACGGCCCGTGGGTCATGGCCGACCTGGAGAACGGCCTGTTCGCCGCCGACCACCTGGGCCTGAGCACCAACGACCCCACCACCAACTTCCGGTTCACCACCGCCGTGGTCAAGGGCCAGCCGGGCAACTTCGCCATCCGCGGCGGCAACGCGCAATCGGGCGGCCTGTCCACCTTCTGGAACGGCGGCCGGCCCTCGCCGGGCTACAACCCGATGCACAAGCAAGGCGCGATCATCCTCGGCATCGGCGGCGACAACAGCAAGGGCGCCCAGGGCACCTTCTACGAGGGCGTGATGACCTCCGGCTTCCCCTCGGACGCCACCGAGAACTCAGTCCAGGCCAACATCGTCGCGGCGGGCTACTCACCCTCCACCAGTAGCGGCGGCGGGACCGGGACGATCGTGGCCGGCGACAACGGCGCCAAATGCGTGGACAACAACAACGCCAGCGCCACGCCCGGCAACAAGGTGCAGATGTGGGACTGCGACGGCAACACCGCCGCGCAGAACTGGACCGTTAACAGCAATGGCACCCTGACCATCGACGGCGGCTGCATGGACATCACCGGCGCCAATTCCGCCAACGGCACCCTTATCGAATGGTGGACCTGCAACGGCCAATCCAACCAGCAATGGCAGGCGACCAACGGAGAACTGGTCAACCCGGCCACCGGGAAATGTCTCGACGACCCGGGCTTCAACACCACGAACGGAACGCAGCTTGTCCTGTGGACGTGCAACGGCGGCACCAACCAGCAATGGCACGTGCCTTAACTGATCGAGATGTGTAACCACCGTCCGTTCGTTGAAAGATTTGCTTTTAACGAACGGACGGTGGTTCGACAGTTCCTGGCCGCTGGACGTACCACTCGGTGAATTCCCGGCACCGGCCCGCCGCGTCGAAGCGCATCACGAAACAGTTGTCAAACACGGTCCGCACCGGGCCGCCCGGCTCAGCCGAGTAGCTGCTGCTTCCCGTCGCCACCGCGACGTCGCCGTCAACGGCGACGGCCCGGTAGGTGGCGTCAAAGGTGCCCTTCTCGTCCGGCGTCCACGCGCCAGGATCCTGCCCTTCACCCAGCCACGACCCGACCACCGCGTCACGGCCGGTCACCGGATCGTCATACGGGTGGTACCGGTACTCCACGTCCTCGGCGAACAGCTCACCGATCAGGTCCCGGTCAGAAGCCTTCCAGGCGTCCACGTATGCCCGCAGCCAGCGGTCCACCTGTGCCTTATCCATACTGGCTCACGACAGTCTCGGCGAAGCGGGCCATTTCCTCGCGTTGCGGGGAGAACTGGAGCAGGACCAGGCCGATGCCCGCCTGTTCGTAGGCGGCGAGCCGGTCGATGATCTGCTGCGGGGTGCCGATCAGGCCGCTGCGCAGGCCGCGGTTGGAGACACTGTACTCCTCGAGGGAGACCCGCGACTCGAGCTGGGAGCCCGCGATGAAGTCCTGGTAGGAGGCGTATGCCTCGGGCGAGGACTTGACGTCGAGGATGCGCTCGAGCTCGTCGCGGGCCGCCGCTTCGGTGTCACGGCAGATCACGTAGCCGGACACGCCGAAGGCCATCGGTGGCTTCCCGGCCGCCTCCCGTCGTGCCGCCAGGTCGCGGACCTTGGCCGCGATCACGTCCGGCGGGTCGCCGTGCATCAGGTAGCCGTCGGCCTGGTTGGCGATAACCTCCTTGGCCTTCGGCGACTCGCCGCCCATGTAAACGGGCGGCGGCTGGCCCGGCTTGGGCTCCAGGACCGCGCCCTCCAGCTGGTAGAGCGGGCCGTGGTGGGTCACCGAATCCTCGCGGAGCATCCTGGACACAACGGTCAGCCATTCCTCGGTCCGCGCGTACCTGGCGTCGTGCACGTCGAACGGCGCCCCGTACTGCCGTGCCTCGTCGCGCCACCAGGACGAGACCACGTTGAGGCTCAGCCGGCCGGCGGCGATGGTGTCCAGCGTGGACAGGGCCTTGGCGGCGAGCGAGGGCGAGTGGTAATTCGGCCGGACGGCCAGCATCAGCTCCAGCTCGCTGGTGACGGCCGCGACGGCGGGGGCGAGGGTCCAGCAGTCCAGGGACGGCGCGCGGTGGCCCTTGATGTCGTTGAGGTTGAGCTCGGCGATGAGCGAGACCTCGAACCCGAGCCGTTCACTGTCGGCGGCGAGGTCCCTGATGTACGGCCACGCGATGCTCATGCCTTCGTCGGGCACGTTGCGCAGCCAGCCGCCGAATATCGGCATCCAGTACCCGAATCGCATCAGCTCACCCCCACGGGCAGTCCGGCCTGCTCTTCGGCGAGCAGCCGGCCAAGGTAGCGCGCCACCTGGCCAAGCGCGGGGCGCGGCGCGATCGCCTCGATGGCCGGGTTGTAGTTGGTCGTCGTGTTCACGTCGTAGGTCACGACGCGGCCGTCGGCGGTCTCGATGAACTCGAATCCCGCGATCCCGATGCCGTGCCGCCGGGCGAAGTCCGCATACCGCGCGGGTATCCGCGGGTCGATGTCCTCGCGGAGCGCGAACATTTCCCTGACCGCTCCCGGTCCGGTCGCGCACGCCTCGGCCGGGCACAGCTCGAACGAGCCGCTGCTGGTGTCGGCGGTGATCGCGTAGACGAACTCGCCGCCGACGATCTCCGCCCTGGTGATGAAGGGCGCGGCGGCCGGTATGTACTCCTGGAGCAGCGTGATCCCGTCGACCGGCGGCTCGAACCCGTCGCTGGCCAGGTAACCGGTGAACTCCGCATGCGAATCGAACCGGCGGACGCCCAGGCCCTTGCCGCCCTGGTTGTGCTTGCTGATGAAGGGGACGGGCATCGCGGCGGCGGCCGCGGCGAGCTGCTGCCTCCCCGCCACCGCGACGGTGCGGGGCACGTCGATGCCCGCCGCGCGCAGCGCGACGAGCTGATCCGCCTTGCTCATCTCCAGTTCCAGCACCCGGCGCCCGTTCACCACCCGCCTTCCGTGTGCTTCGAGCCAGCACAAGACGGCGCGCGTGTGGTCCTTGGCGAACATGTGGCCCCTGGTATGCGACGACGCGCTCATCCGCGACCAGAAGACACCGTGTGGCGGGACGTCGTCGAGGCTGAGCGTTCCCTCGCCGAGCAGCCACTGCTCGTGCGGCACGCCCTCGGCTCGCAGCGCGGCCTCGATCGGGGGGTACCAGTCAGGATTCTCATGAATCACATAGACCTGCACGATGAGGCAGCCTCCAAGACGGCGGGAATGTCCCTACCAGACTGCCTCATCACGGGCGCTGGTAACAATCCGCGAGTGGACCACTTATGAACGGGCCGCCAGCCGAGCAGGCGCGACGCGGCGGAGCAGTCGACCAGGGCGCGCCAGGGATCGTGCCGGAACGGGGCCGGATCGCCGACTGGCACGGCGGGGGTGAGCCGCGCGGCCATGTCGGCGCTGGGCTCGCTGGCCGCGATATCAGCGGCGCACAGCAGAACGCGATGATGCCCGGACAAGGGCACGGTCAGGGCCTGCCGCACGGCCGTGGCGACATCGCGCACATCGACGAATGCGCCGAACTCCCAGAACGGGTGCCATTCCGACTGGGGATCGTCCCGCCACTTCTCCTCGATCCGCTGATACATGCCGGGATCCCAGACCGCCACCGGCCGCAGCGACATGGTCGCGATGCCGGTCCGCGCGGTGAAACCTTGGCACATGTCCTCGCCCAGCCGCTTGGACAGGCCATAGGGGCGCTTCGCCCGGCGCGGGTGCCCGTCATCGAGCGGGAAGTAGTCGGGGAGCCCTTCGCCTTCGGCGGTCCCGAATACCTGCGCGCTGGAGAAGCAGATCACCCGGCCGGCCGCGGCGGCTTCGGCCGCCAGCAGCACGTGCCAGGTGCCCAGGACGTTGACGGCCATGATCTGTTCCGGGCTGCCCCCGTCGTCATGCGCGATCGCGCCGAGATGCACGATGGCGGCGCAGCCGTCCGCGGCGCTCCTGACCGCCGCGGAGTCCAGCAGGTCATCTCCGTCAACGCGATCGAAGCCAGTGACATCATGGCCAAGGCTTTCCAGGTGAGCCGCTACCGGACCGCCGACGTTACCGCGATGCCCCGTGACCAGAATGCGCACGGCTCCATGATCGGCCGCCGGCCGGTGGCGATGCCAACGGATTACCATAGCCGCTTATGGGTTCGCTGGATTTGCCGACTTTGCGAGATCCGGTGGTGTGCGTCGTGGGGGCCGGCCCGGCCGGCCTGGTCACAGCGCACCTGCTGCGGCAGGCAGGTGTCTCCTTCGTCGTGCTGGAGCGCCAGGAAGCCGGCCAGCTCCGCGCACGGGTCAAGGCCGGCATGATCGAGCATCGCACGGTCGAGATGCTCCGGCCCTACGGCCTGGCCGACCCGATCCTCCGGCGTGCGATGCGGGTCGGCATGTGCGAGTTCCGGGCCGACGGGCAGGCTTTCGTGCTGGACTACGCGGAGCGGTGCGGCGGCCGCGCCCACTACATATACCCGCAGCACGAACTCGTCGCGGATTGGGCCGGACAACTCGCCGGCGCGGGCGGCGATGTCAGGTTCGGCGTCGAGGCGACCGGTATCGAACAGTCCGGCGACGGGGTCGTGGTGACCGCCATGCGCGGTGCGGGCGGTGCGGGCAGCGCGGGCGGCGCGGGCGGCGAATCCATGACCGTCGAGTGCGAAGCGGTGGCGGTCTGTGACGGCGCGGCCAGCGTCCTGTCCGCCGCTGACATCGGCGGGTTTTCCGCCGTCTACCCGACGCGCTGGCTCACGCTGATCGCGGCCACCCCGCCGTCGGACGCGACGATCTACGGGCTGCACGCCCGGGGCTTCGCGGGCCAGATGCACCGCTCCGCGACCATGACGCGGTTCATGCTCGAAGTCCCGGCCGGCGAAGACTACGGCCAATGGGACGACGAGCGGATCTGGGCGGAACTCGAGCTACGTCTGGCGGCGGCGGGACGGCCGGAGATCCGGCGGGGCGAGTTCCTGGAACGCGACATCCTCGACCACCGGGTGCGCGTGTGCGACCCCATGCAGTACGGTCGCGTCTTCCTCGCCGGAGACGCGGCGCACCTGATCACGCCGGCCGGCGGCAAGGGCATGAACATCGCCATCCAGGACGCGGTCGAGCTCGCCAGCGGCCTCAGTGAGCGATACGGCGACAAGAACGACGGCCGGCGCCTGGAGCGCTACTCGCAGGAACGGCTCCCCAGCATCTGGCGTCACCAGGAGTTCTCCAACCTGATGCTCAGCCTGTTCAACGCCGGTCCTGGCGGCGGCGGTGGTGGCGGTAGCGGCGGCGGTGGTGGCGAGCGGGATTTCTCCTACGGGCTGCGCCGGGCTCGCCTCGACCTCATCATGAACGACCCGCGGTTCTCCCGCTGGTTCGCCCACGCCTACGTGGGAGTCGACGAGTGACGCGACCGGCCCCAGCGGCAGCGGGCCACCGGGCCACCGGGCCACCGGGCCACCGGGCCAGCGGGCGGCGCGGGCGC
>JAFARZ010000055.1 GCA_019245115.1 Streptosporangiaceae bacterium
CAGGATGTCGCGCTGCACCACCACGTCGAGCGCGGTGGTCGGCTCGTCCATGATGACGACCTCGGGCTCGGTGGCCAGCGCCATCGCGATCATCACCCGCTGGCGCATCCCGCCGGACAGCTCGTGGGGATAGCTGCGCAGCCGGGAGCGGGGGATGCCGACCAGGTCGAGCAGCGACGCGGCCCGCTCCCTGGCCTCGTCCCGCGGCATCCGCATATGCGCGTGGATGACGTCGAGCAGCTGGTCGCGGACGTTCAGCACCGGGTTCAGCGCGTTCATCGCGCTCTGGAAGACGATGGCGATTTCGCGCCAGCGCAGGCGCCGCAGCTCGTCGGGGCTCATCCGCAGCACATCGGCGGGCTTGGTCACCCGGCGCCCGGAGTAGCGGACGCTGCCGCCGGTGACCAGGGCGGGCGCGCGCAGCAGCCGGCAGGCGCCGTAGACGAGCGTGGACTTCCCCGAACCGCTCTCTCCGGCCAGCCCGACGACCTCACCGGCCGCCAGGTCCAGGTTCACCTTGTCCACGGCCCGGACGTCGCC
This sequence comes from Streptosporangiaceae bacterium, assembly GCA_019245115.1. GTDB lineage: Bacteria > Actinomycetota > Actinomycetes > Streptosporangiales > Streptosporangiaceae > JAFARZ01. Next base: position 541 of record JAFARZ010000055.1, read on the forward strand.
GCCCGGCGTGCGGTACACGACCGACAGGTCCCGGATCTCGAGTACCGGATTCTGGCCCGGCGCGGGCGACGTGGCCACCGAAATCGGGGCCTGGTTGGGGTCCGCGGTCATCGGGCCTGCCCTCCGTTGTTCTCGTCGAGCAGCGAACTGCGCGAGAAGGAGTGCAGGATTCCGGCGAGCCTACCACGCCGCTGGAACGCTTCGGTCAGGACCGGCGTCGGCTCGGCGGGGGGTAGCCAGCGCCCGGAGATCCGGCTGGTGCGGGCCGCGTCGCGCAGCCGCGGGTTGCCGAGCTCGTCGATTCCGGTGTTGAGCAGCACCAGGGCGGTACCTATAAGAGCCACGGCCAGGCCGGGTGGCACGAACCACCACCAGGCGCCGAGCTGCAGGGCCTGCTGGCTCTCGGCCCAGTAGAGCATGGTGCCCAGGCTCCAGCTGGTGAGATCGGCCACACCGATGAAGGCCAGCGCGACCGAGGCTCCGATCGCGTAGAGCACGGTGTTCACGAAGCTCGCCGCGATCAGGCTCACCTCGTTGGGGATGATCTCGAAGGCGATGATGCGCCAGGTCTTCTCCCCGGTCTCCCGGGACGCGGCCACGAAGTCGCGGTTGCGGATGGCCAGCGTCTGCGCGCGGATCACCCTGGCCCCCCACGGCCAGCCGAGCACGCTGAGCACGAGGATGGTCGCGGCCTGGCCCTTCGTCTGCAGATAGCCGAGCAAGACGATGAGGAGCGGCAAGGCGGGGATGACCAGGAACACGTTGGTGAGCAGCGACAGCACCTCGTCCCACACCCCGCCAAGGAAGGCGGCGGTCACGCCGACGATCACGGCCATCGCCGTGGCCACCACGCCTACGATGAACGCGAGTTCGAGAGTTAGCCTGATCCCGACCAGGAGCTGGGACAGCACGTCCTGCCCGCTCTGCGTGGTGCCCAGCAGGTGCGCGCTGTCCGGCGCGTGCAGGGAAAGGCTGGGCGCGGGGTTCTGAAATGAGGGGTCGTACGGCGTGACCAGCGGCCCGATGATCCCGGCCAGTACGAACACGCCAAGCAAGGTGGCCCCGGCCTTGGCCTTGGCCGGCATCCGGCGCCACCGGCCGGGCCTGGTTTCCTCTTGCGGCAGCGCGGCGGGTTCTGCGCTGATCGGCAGGACGGCGGTCATAGCGTCGCCTCCCTCGTCCGAGCGCGTGGATCGGCGAATACGACGATGACGTCGACGATCAGGTTGGCCAGCAGCACGGCGAACGTGATCACCAGGAAGATCGCCTGCATCAGCGGGTAGTCGTTCGAGCTGACCGCGTTGAGCAGCAGCAGCCCGATGCCCGGGTAGGAGAAGACGATCTCCATGACCAGGGCGCCCTGCACCACGAATCCGACCGCCAGGCCGAACCCCTGCAACTGGGGCAGCAGCGCGTTGCGGGCCGCGTAGGTGTAGATGACCCTCCGGTCGGGCAGGCCCTTGGCCTGGGCCGCGATCACGTAATCCTCGCCGACCGTGGTGATCATGACGTTGCGCATCGTCAGCATCCAGCCTGCGATCGAGGTGAGCACGATGGTGAGCGCCGGGAGCAGCGAATGGTAGACGGCGCTGCTGATGAAGTCCCAGTGCCATCCCGGGATCAGGCCCTGCGCGTATCCCTGGCCGAGCGGGAAGACGTGGAACTTGCTGGCGAACAGTTCGAGCAGGATCAGCGCGAAGAAGAAATAGGGGATGGCCTGGAGGAACATGAGGCCGGGCAGCACCCGGTCGAGCGAGCCGCCATGCCGCCAGCCGGCCAGGATGCCAAGCCCGGTACCTATCAGGAACGCGATGACGGTCGCGGTGCCGACCAGGGTGACGGTCCACGGGAGGGTCTGGCCGAGCAGCGACGAGACCGACGCCGGGTACTGGGACACGTCGGTGCCGAAGTTGAAGTGGAAGATGTCGTCGAGGTACGACGTGTACTGGCTCCAGATCGAGCCCGGGTGCCCCACCCCGAGCAGCGCCTCGAGCGCGCGGTAGGCCGCGGGCTGCAGGTTGGGGAACTTCGACATGATGCTCTGCACCGCGTTGCCGGGCATCGCCCGCGGGATGAAGAAGTTGATGGTGAGCGCCACCCAGGCGGTGACGAGGTAGAACACCAGACGGCGGAGGATGAACGGCATGGCGGCTCCTATGCCCTCGCTGCTTGCCGGGGCGGCCGGGGCGAGTGCGGGTTGCCCTGGCGCGTTCCGCGGTTACCCG
>JAFARZ010000198.1 GCA_019245115.1 Streptosporangiaceae bacterium
GTCGGCACAACCACGTCTCCTGCCAGGCTGCGGGAATCCAGCTCCGGGCCGCGGCCCACATCGGGCCGGTCGAGCACGATGGCCACGGCTTCGTCGGCAGCGACATCAACCTGCTGTTCCGCATGCTGGAGGCGCGGCCGCTCAAGCGCGCTCTCGCGGGATCCGGCGCCGAGCTGGCGCTGATTGTCTCGGGCGACGTATACCGCAGCCTCGTCTGCCGGTGCCCCAGCCTGGTCAGCCCGGACGATTTCCAGCGGGTCAGCTTCCAGGTCAAGGACACCAGAGCCCGGGCGTGGATCTACCTACCCGGCGCTCCGGCCCAGTGATGGCTGTCATCAGGGGTGATCTGGTGGTCGTCGTCGTGGGCGCCAGGGATCGGACCCTGAACCATCTCGGAGGGAAATTAGGAGGTTCGGGGAACGCCGCGAGATCCGCAGTCCAGCGCGCCGATCTTGGTTTGATGAGGTCCTCTCACAGCGACGCCGAACTGGGCGATAGGTGCGATGGCATGGGCGGTCAGCGTTCTTTAGCACACCCTAGACGCCATCTGGCGCGTCGTCGGCGGTGCCATCCTCGGGGCGTTCGCTTCTTCTCGGCGGTGCCTGAAGGCAGGGCGGCCCTTGCGCTCGCCCTTCGCGTGGCAGGGTGGCCGTCGACAGGTACGAATTTCCTACTGACTGGCCGGAAGCCCTGCTTCCGGCATAGCGGCGGCCGGGGCCGACGCAGCGGCCCGCAGCTTGGCCCGGCCCGTCAGGAACGCAAGCCCGTAGAGCACAGCCACCATGATCAGGAGCGATTGATAACCGAACGCCAGCGAGGCGTACTCAAGGACTCCGCCCGCCATCGCACCGAGCAGATTCGCCCCGAAGCCGCTGGTTGAATCGCCGACATCGCGGAATCGCTGGGCGAACACCATATTGGCGAGGAAGATCGGCGTGAAGGCGATCAGCACCGCGGCCACGAACCGGGGAAATACGGACAGCGACAGCAGAAGTTCCGGAGGCACGGCCCACGCCAGGGCCAGCGCCGCGAGCAGCGCCACGTACAGCACGCCCGGTCGGCGGACCGCCACATGGCGTGAGACCTCCACCGCAGCGAACACGGCCAGCAAGACCCCGGTGAACACCAGCGCGTTGACGAACCACGTGGTCCCGAACAACAGCGCGAACTGGACCACGCTCTTGGTCTCCAGCAACATGAACGCGGCGCCCATGAAGAACAGGTCGATGAAGCCGGTTATTTTACGCATCGGCCCGGACGCGATCCGGACGCCAGCGACCGAAGCCAGCAGGATCAGGCCCAGCGTCACCAGGTAGAAGCCCGGAATCGCGTCACCCTTCAGGTAAACGAAGGGGTGGTCGTCGGTGGCCGGCTGCACCACCGTCCGAGGCCGGTGCCACACGGTGCGGCAGCGCAACGCGGCGGGGTTGACGCTTACGGTCAGCATCGAGAACTGCGCGGGCGGGCTCCCGCTAACGGTGATGCACGGAGCATGCCCGAACACCACCGCGAGCGTGTTCGCCAACCGGTCGCGCAGCCAGGTCGTGCGGTAGTAGTTGTACATGGCAAAGGTGCCGTCGCGGGGATTGAGATGGGCCTTGGCCGCTGCTATGGCCTGCAGGGTGAACAGGTAACTCTCCAGCCGCAGCGATGATTGGCCGGATACCAGGGTCAACGAGTCGGGCAGGGCGAACAGGATCAAGTCGTACGTCGCCCGGCTCTGCTGGAGGAAGGCCCTGCCGTCGGTGATGTGCGGCGAGACCCGGGGATCCTGATAGGGGTGATCCGGATTCAGCCGCTTTCCGTCGGCGTAGATCTGCGGATCGATCTCCACGGCATCGACGTGCTTCGCCTCCTGCTTCAGCGCGATGGCGACGTCGTTGCCGCCGCCAGCGCCGATCACCAGGACGTTGCCGAGGTGGTTGGCTGGAGCCTGCCGGTACGGAGTGTAGAAGATCCCGGCCCGCTGACGGGCCGGTACGACGCCCTGGTGGGGGATCCCGTTCACAGAGATGCCGTACTGCCCGCCCTTCAGCGTGGTCAGCGAGATCCGGTAATAGGGCGACCAGACGTCTGCCGAACCGAGGCTTTCCGCTCCGAGCAGGACCACCAGGCCGGCCACGGCCGCGATCTGCAGCACACCGATGCGCAAGCCGAAGAGCAGCACGAAAGTCAGCGCGACGACAAGGGCCCACGCTAGCGGCTTGGCGTTGGCGAAGGAGAGCGCGGAGAATGCGATGATCCCGGCAATGCTGCCCAGGATGTCGAGCCGGTACGCGTCGAGCGGCCGGAACCGGGCGAAGCTGCGGGCGACACCCTCGCCGATCATCGCCATTACGGTGGCGACGGCGATAAAGACCACGGGCAGGGTTTCCCACGTGGGCAGGCCCGTGGTCTTGAGCGAAGACCCCGATCCGAAGAACACGAGCTCGGCCGAGGCGTTGGTGACCTGAACCGGGAAATGCAAGACGAAGTACACCAGCAGGGTCAGCGCGACCGGGGCCCACGGGAAGAGGTTGACGCGGGATCGGGCCCGCAGGAAACCGATGCCGATACCGAGGAAGCTGCCCAGCAGAACGAAGTTGGAGTAGTAGGACAGATACACGACGTTGGCCCCGAGCCAGCGAATCAGCGCCAGCTCAGCAAACAACATCAAGAAGCTCAGGGCAAACAGCCGCAGCTTGCCCCCCAGCGCCCCGCTGTCCGGGTCCGGGCCGTCCGGCGCTGCGCCGTGGCCACCGGCAGACCCGGCTGCCGGGAAAACATCGCTGCCCAGGAGCATTGCCAGCGCTCGGGGTGCCAAGGACCGCGACCGCCCCCCACCTTGCGTGAGCACCTTGCCGACACTACTCCGGCGCCTGCGACTGCGCTCACTGCCGCACGCATATGGGAAGTGGCGGTGTGGATAACCGACTGCTGCGGCCGGACCTGGGCCTCGTCACCCCGTTGGGCCGCGGGTGATGCGGAGGTCCTGGTACCGGACATCGATGTGCGCGCCTTCGCGGGTGAGCAGGCGTGCGCCGCCGTCGGCGTCAAGACCGTCGCGGGCGGCGAAGTGCGGGGGATTGGTGACGACGACGCCGTTGAAGCTGACCCGGTCGCCGGGCCGCACCTGCTGCGGGGATTCTTCGCGCCCAGTGAGTTGCACCCACACGCGGGCCCCGTCACGGCTGCGGATCCAGAATCCTTCGTTGGCAGGCACGGCGAGCACCAGCGCGCCATGGGCATTGGCGGGTTCGCCGGTGTCGCGGCGCAGTTGGGCGGCGGCGGCGGGTGTGAGTTCCCGGCCGGCGACGGCCAGGACGGCCGGAGCGGGAGACTGGCCGCCGGATGCGAGAATCACGGCTGTGGCGACGGCCGCGGCGGCTGCGGTGGCACCCGCCGCGGTGTGAACGGGATGGCGGCCCAGGGTGTGGCGTACCGACCTGATGATGGCCGCCATTCCGGGCCAGGGGAGCAACGCGGCGAGCCGACGGCTGCGGCGTAGCAGCGGGTCGGCCAGTGCGGCGCAGACCGGGCAGCTGAGTAGGTGTGCTCCGGCGGCGTAGTCGGCTTGACGCCGCTGGTCACCGGATGACAGGGCGAGCAGGACCGGTCGGCAGCGCGGTGTAGGCGGGCGGACGCGGCGCAGGGCGAGAAGGTAATCCACGCGCAGCCGGGCCCGGGCGCGGGACAGGCGCACCGCCAGCGTGGGCGGGCTGACGCCCGCCTGCCTGGCCACGACCGCTGCGGGCTGCCCTGCTACATCCCGGGCGGTCAGCAGCGCGCGGTCAGTCGCGGGCAGCTCGTCGAGAGCGGCGGCGAGGGCCTCATGCTCCTCACGGCGGAGTACCTGTTCCTCTGGTGTGGCGGTGGCCTGCGGTTCGAGCAGCCGGTGCTGATGCCGGGTGTGGAGCTGTTCTGCCCGGCGCAGCGATGCCGCGGTGTTGCGGGCGGTGACGATCGCGTAGGAGGTCAAGGTGGCCCGGTCCAGCCGCGCCCGTTCGGCCAGCAGCCGGGCCAGCGTCTCCTGCACGACGTCATCGGCGGTAGCGGGATCCAGGCCGAGGCCGGTGGTGACGCGCCGCAGCGCGGGCACCAGCGCGATCAGGTCCTCATCGGAGGGGGGGTGGGCGGTCATCCGGGCTGGCCCTTATCTGGCATGTCCTTCCGCTGTCTGGCTCTCCTGGCGAGATCGGCTCCCTGCCCGGAATCCGTGTAACAAAACGGCCGCGAAGTCGTACCGGGTCCGCGGTGTTTCAGCTGCTCACTCACGGCTAGCCGGCTGGGGTGAGCCATTACCGCCCGCGGGACAGAGCCGCGGTAGCGACGCAGACCCTGGATGCACAGGAGGACACATGACGTTCAACGAACCGGCCACCCTGACCAACGCGCAGGTCCGCAGCCACGACGGCGAAAAGATCGGCAAGGTGAAGCAGGTCTATCTCGACAGTTCCACCGGCCGCCCGGAATGGGTGGCAGTTAGCACCGGATGGTTCGGCGGCCACGTATCGCTGGTGCCGCTGTCCGCGGCCGAGAACCGCGACGGCGAGATCGCGATTCCCTATGACAAGGAGTTCGTCAAGAACGCGCCGCATCAAGATCCCGACGGCCAGCTCAGTGAGGCAGAAGAAGCCCAGCTGTTCCAGTACTACGGGGTGCCCTATGCCGGGCAGACCGTCACCGCCAGCGACGGCGGCGCTGCGGGCGGGAACGGCGCCGCCGCGTCCGGGACCACCGATGACGCGATGACCCGCTCGGAAGAGCGGATGCGCGTGGGCACCACGACCGAGCAGACCGGCCGGGTCAGGTTGCGCAAGTACGTGGTCACCGAGAACGTCGAGCAAACCGTGCCGGTCAGCCGCGAAGAAGTCCGCATCGAGCGCGAGCCGATCACGGAGGCCAACATCGGCGCGGCCACGCAGGGCCCCGACATCAGCGAGGCCGAGCACAAGGTCACCTTGCACCAGGAACGACCGGTGGTCGAAAAGTACGCGGAGCCGGTGGAGCGTGTCCGGCTGGCCAAGGAGACCATCCCTGGCCAGGAGACCGTCTCCGGGGACATCCGCAAGGAACAGATCGAGACCGACGGCGCCGTGTCACCGGACGAAGGTACCGGTCGGCACGCACGCGATCACTGACAAGCGGGACGGCGCCAGCCCGGGCGGTTACATGCACGGGTCACTGCGGAAAGCAGGACCGCCCGGGCAGGAACCGAAGACACGAACATCTGGCATAGCAAGCCGTCCCAGGCGCCTGCCTTTCCAGGTTTGACCCGGGTCGGTACCGGGTAGCGTCGTGCGCCTGGCGCGGACCCGGAGAGGAGTCGCGTCGGGGCGCGCCTGGAGGAGTCATGGCGGTGCAAGCATTCCCGCGGGTCAAGAAGGAAGCGCTTCCTGGCGTCCCGAGCCGGCTTCCCGCGCTGGCGGCGGAGACATTCGGGACCTTCGTCCTGACGCTGTCCGGGACGGCGACACTGCTGGGAGCCGCGCGGATCAGTCATAGCACAGCGGCGTCCGTGAGCAGCCAGATCGCGGTCAGCGTGGCGTTCGGGTTCGGCATCCTGGCCGCGGTCTACACCGTGGCCACGGTCTCCGGCGCGCACATTAACCCGGCGGTCACATTCGGGCTGGCTGCGGCACGCGAGTTCCCGTGGCGGCTGGTGCCGGCCTACTGGGCCGCCCAGTTGCTCGGCGGGATCCTGGCCGCCCTGGCGAACTGGGCCATGTACGGTGACAAGCTCGGCTCGCTGCTGGACCTGGGGACCACCCGGCCGGGTCCCGGCGTGTCGCTGATCGCCGCGTTGTTCGCGGAGCTCGTGCTGACCGCGGTATTGCTGATAGTGGTCCTGTCCACCGCGGTGTACCGGCGGGCGCCGGGCGGAGCGATGCCTGCCGGGCTGGCGATCGGGCTGTGGATCGGTTGCGCGGTGTTCCTGGCGTTCCCGGTTTCCGGCGGGTCACTGAACCCGGCCCGGACTTTCGGCCCGGACATCGTCTCCGCGGCGTTCCCGGCAGCGTGGATCTACCTCGTCGGCCCGCTGGCCGGGGCCGCCGCCGGCGGATGGATCTGGCACTACCTCAAGCAGGGCCGTCCGTCCGGCGAGGCCGGGCCAGGCGTCGAGCGAAGCAGCGAGGACGGTGCCGATGATCAGCAGCCACGGCACCGGCCGGGTAAGTTCGTCGTGGAAAGAGACCCGAGCGGTAAATATCACTTCACCCTGGTAGCGCCCAACGGCCAGGTCATCGCCACCAGCGGGGACTACGAACGCAAGCAGGCGGCACTGAACGGCATCGAAGCGGTGAAGAAAAACGCTCCCGAGGCGGAGATAGCCAGTCAGGACGGCGAGTAGATAAAGGGCAGATCAGCGGTCCGGACCAGCCCGATTTCACACGATGGCCGCCGCAGATCGGCCAAGACGACGCGCCCGTTGTCTCCCAGCCGGGAAACCCACAGACCTCCAACCAGATTCGTGGCTGGAACTCTGCACGACACGCGGCGGGACAGGTCGAGACACAGCAGACGCCCCAAGCTGGCTGCCGACGCCGAGGCCGTGGCCCGTGCAATCGCCCTTCCCGACGTCCAGGCCCGGCTGCTTGCCGAACTGGCCGCCGCGGCGGCACGGGCGGGAGACTTTGATCGTGCTGAGATCCTCGCGCGCAATGTTACCGACCCCGACATCCAGGCCCCAGCTCTTGCCCAACTGGCCGTCGCGGCGGCTCGGGCAGCTCCGCCACGGCGTCGTCGTCTCGGGCTGGCGTCCCGCCGGGCCTGCTCGAGCAGCCTTCCGAGTTCGATCTGCGCGGCCCGTTCGGTCTTACAGGTCTCGCGCAGCCGGACCTCGCGGCCCGTCAGCGGGTCGGTCCCGGCGTACACTTCACGCGCGAGGATCCGCTGGGGAGTCGCTCTATGTGTCCGGCCGGTCCTGTGGCCATGACATTGACAGCACCCCGGACCACTGACATCGGCCTATGAACTGGTCCACGATAAATCCGCTAGGACCACGTTTTCCCAGGTGGGGCGCCAGGGGGTCGAACCCTGAACCAATGGGTTAAAAGCCCACTGCTCTGCCATTGAGCTAACGCCCCGCCGCGCCGGGGAAGTCGACGCCTAGAGACGAAGCGTACCGACTTCCCGGCCTGGTTGCGTGTCGAGGCTAGCGGTACGCGGAGATGCCGGTGAGCGCCTGGCCGATAGCCAGCGTGTGGATTTCCTCGGTGCCCTCGTAGGTCAGCACGGCTTCCAGATTGTTCGCGTGCCGGATCGGCGAGTACTCCAGCGTCACGCCGCTGGCCCCGAGGATCGTCCGTGCCTGCCGGGCGATATCGATGGCCGACCGCACGTTGGTCATCTTGGCGATGCTGACCTGCACCGGGCTGGCCGAGCCTGCCTCCTTGAGCCGGCCAAGGTGCAGCGCGAGCAACTGGGAACGGTACAGGTCCGCCGCCATCCAGCTGAGCTTGGCCTGCGTCAGCTGGAACGATGCGATGGGCTTGCCGAACTGCTCGCGGGTCACGGCGTAGTCGATCGCGCTTTCCAGGCAGGTCCGCGCTGCGCCGGTCACCCCCCAGGCGATGCCGAACCTGGCTTCCGTCAGGCATGACAGCGGGCCCTTGAGTCCGGTGACGCCGGGAAGCACGGCGTCCGCGGGCAAGCGGACCTCATCGAGGTGCAGTTCGGAGGTGATGGACGCGCGCAGTGAAAGCTTCTTGTGGATGTCCCGGGCGGTGAAGCCGACTGTGCCGCGCGGGACGAGGAACCCGCGGATGCCGGCCTCGGTGCCGGCCCAGACTACCGCGATGTCGGCGATGCTGCCGTTGGTGATCCACATCTTGGTGCCGGACAGCACCCAGTCGGATCCGTCCCGCCGGGCGAACGTCCGCATGCTGCCCGGGTCGGAACCATGATCAGGCTCGGTGAGGCCGAAGCAGCCGACCGCGTCTCCGGCCGCCATCCGGGGCAGCCATTCGTTCTTCTGTTCCTCCGAGCCGTAGCGCCAGATCGGGAACATGGACAGCGAGCCCTGGACGGACGCCGCGCTGCGCAGGCCAGAGTCGCACGCCTCCAGCTCGCGGCACGCGAGGCCGTAGGCGACCGCCCCGGCGCCTGCGCAGCCGTAGCCGGTCAGGTGCATGCCGAGCACGCCCAGCTTGCCCAGTTCCGGGATGATCTCACGGGGCAGCAGGCCCGCCTCGAACCAGTCCGGGATGTGCGGCTGTACCCGGTCGGCGACGAAGGCGTGCACCGTGTCCCGGATGAGCCGCTCCTCCTCGGTCAGCTGGTCGTCGATCTGCAGCAGGTCCGTGCCCGGCGCGCCTGCGGACATGGCGGCTCCCTTCTTTCGGTTCAAGCTCAGGGTATTAACCGGGGAATCCCTGATGTCAGCTGGCCCCGGAAGGGGCATGATCGAGACATGAACGAACCAAGCAGCAATGAGAAGAAGCGCCTGTACCGGTCGCATGACGGGCGCGTCGTCGCGGGAGTTTGCGCTGGTCTGGCGGACTATTTCGGCGTCGACCCGACCCTGGTGCGGCTGGCGTTCGCTCTGTTCACGGTGTTCGGCGGGGCCGGCATCCTGCTCTACCTGTGCGCCTGGATCGTGATCCCCGAACAGGGTGACGGCACCTCCATCGCCGAGAGCTTCGTCAATAAGCGGCGCTCGTAGCGGGTGGGCTAGGCCGACGGCGAGCGGGGGTCCTATCGCCTGGGCCACCGCGCCGCGGGCCAGGATGCCGAGCCCTGGACGGTGTACAGGCCTGACTGCGCCACGCCGCAGGCGCGGGCCTGGGTGGCGGGACGCAGTGCCTGCGGGAACGCCGTCGCGGCGGCTAGGGCACTGAAGGTGCCCTGGTGACGCTCGCCGAGATGGTCGGTCGCTGTCATCACTATGTGATTGTCATATCGCTTACCGTGTCTGATGCGGTCGGTCTTTGCCAGAGGTATCGGCCGAATCCCGGGCCGGCAAGGTCCAGTGCGTGATCCGCTTTGCTGGTTCCGGTGTCTGTCCCCTATGCTTGGGCCGTCCCCAACGGCGGGCTGATACGGTTACGGCGGCCAAGGCCGTCGGAGCCCCCATCGTCTAGCGGCCTAGGACACCGCCCTTTCAAGGCGGCGGCACGGGTTCGAATCCCGTTGGGGGCACGCGCCGGCTACGGTTGTTGGCATGAGGTCCTGTAGAGCAGCTTGGAGTGCTCGCCACCCTGTCAAGGTGGAGGTCGCGGGTTCAAATCCCGTCAGGACCGCCGGGATCCCTGGTGAGGCTTCACTGGGTCCCAGCCAGGTCAGGTAGCTCAGTTGGTATGAGCGTCCGCCTGAAAAGCGGAAGGTCGGCAGTTCGACCCTGCCCCTGACCACCAGCTCAGAGCTCCTTTCGGGGATCGGCTCCCGAGGCGGGGAGCCAAACGGGGAGCCAAGAAAAGAGTTACGCTCCCGGACATGACGGGCACTGCAAGTCGCCGTCGTGGTCACGGCGAAGACGCGATCTACTTCGACGCGGCGAAGGACCGCTTCGTCGGTGC
>JAFARZ010000306.1 GCA_019245115.1 Streptosporangiaceae bacterium
TGGGTGCGGCTCCTCCAGAGTGGGCAACATGCCGGTGGTGCCATCGGTGCCGCTCAAACCGATCAGTAGCGCTATTAGAGCGTGCCCGATGGTGCCATCGGTGCCGCTGGCCAGGGAGCAGCACCTGGCTGTCACTTTAAGGGAGCCACCCTTGTGACAATCATCCGGTTGTGGGCGGGGCGGGAACGGTGAGCGGAGGTGGCGCGTGCACGGGGCGTTGATGGTGGCGGGGACCAGCTCGGACGCGGGGAAAAGCGTGCTGGTGGCGGGAATCTGCCGCTACCTGGTCCGGCAGGGAGTCAGGGTGGCGCCGTTCAAGGCGCAGAACATGTCGCTGAATTCCTTCGTCACGCTGGACGGTGCGGAGATCGGACGGGCCCAGGCGATGCAGGCGGCCGCCGCGGGCATCGAGCCGACCGCTGACATGAACCCGATCCTGCTCAAGCCGGGCAGCGACCGGCGCAGCCACATCATCGTGCTAGGCCACCCGGATGGCGAAGCCGACGCGGTCGGCTACCGCAAGCACGCCCCGCGACTGCGGAAAATCGCCCTGGACAGCTTCGCGAAACTCGCAAACGACTACGACGTGGTCATCGCCGAAGGCGCGGGCAGCCCGGCGGAGATCAACCTCAGGCAGACCGATGTGGCCAACATGGGCCTGGCGCGAGAAGCCAGCCTGCCGGTCATCGTGGTCGGCGACATCGACCGCGGTGGCGTGTTCGCCGCGATGTTCGGCACCCTGGCGTTGCTGGACCCCGACGACCAGAAGCTCGTCTCCGGGTTCGTGATCAACAAGTTCCGCGGCGCACCGGAACTCCTCGACAGCGGGCTCGCCATGCTTACGCAAAAGACCGGCCGGCCGGTACTCGGCGTGGTCCCGTGGCGAGAAGGCCTGCAATTCGACGCCGAGGATTCGCTGGCACTTGATCAGCGGAGGAACGACAGTACGTTCGTTCAAAATGAGATCTTGAAGATCGCCGTTGTCCGGTTGCCGCGGATCAGCAACTTCACCGATGCGGACGCGCTGGCGGCGGAGCCGGGGGTCGATGTCCGGTTCGTGACCACTCCCGCCGAGGTCGCCGACGCGGATCTGGTCATCCTGCCGGGGTCGCGAGCGACCGTGGCCGACCTGGCCTGGCTGCGCGAGCGCGGGCTGGCCGACGCGGTCGTCCATCGAGCCCGGCGGAACCGGCCGCTGCTGGGTATCTGCGCCGGGTACCAGATGCTGGCCGAGGAGATCGACGACGCGGTGGAGTCCGGCCAGGGCAGCGTACCGGGGCTGGGCCTGTTGCCGGCCGCCGTGCGATTCCACCACGACAAGACGCTGACCCGGACGGGACCCAGCGGGAGGGCATACGAGATCCGGCACGGCGTCGTGTCAGTGACCCAGGAAGCCGACGAGTTCCCCGGCGGCTGCCGGCGCGCCGCGACCTACGGCACGAGCTGGCACGGTGTGCTGGAGGACGACGAATTCCGCCGTGCGTTCCTCACCGAGGTCGCCGCCTTGGCTGGCCGGGAGTTCACCCCCGCACCCGACACCGACTTCGCGGCGATCCGCGAGGCGCGGCTGGACCTGCTGGGCGATCTCGTCGCCGACCACCTCGACACGGAGGCGCTCGCCAGCCTCATCGCCGGCGGGCCGCCCGCTATGCCGTCGGTTCTGGCATCGCTGCACGGTGATGGATAGTGTTTCCTCATGCCTGACAAGGTTCTGTACACCGCGGAAGCCACGTCCACGGGGGATGGCCGCAACGGTCACGTCACCTCGTCGGATAATCGCCTTGACTTCGACATGGCGATGCCGCCCGAGCTGGGCGGCAGTGGCGACGGGACCAACCCGGAGCAGCTGTTCGCGGCCGGTTACGCCGCGTGCTTCCACAGCGCGCTGCGGCTGGCGTCGCGCAGGGCGGGTGTGGACGCGGGCGACACGACCGTCACGGCGCAGGTCGGCATCGGACCGGAGGGCGACGCCTTCGGGCTGGTCGTCACGCTGGTGATCCAGATGCCCGAGCTGGACCGGGAGAAGGCGCGGGAGATTGCCGAGGCGGCTCACCAGGTGTGCCCGTATTCGCGTGCGACCCGCGGCAACATCAGCGTCGAGCTGCGGCTGCTGTAGACCAGCAGGTATCGCCTGTTGACGCGGGCGGGACATCGTTCTAGGTTCGCCTCATGAACTTTCGTTCGCGATGCGAACCTGCGGCCAGTGGAGGTCGGCATGAACGAGTGGAACGCAACCGATTTCGCGGCGAAGGACAACCTGCTGCGCGTCGTCCGGCGGGAAGCGGACGCACTTCTGGCGCTGGCGGACGACAGCGATAGCTGGACCGCGAAGACCGCCTGCACCGAATGGGAGGTGCGCGACATCATCGGGCACCTGATCGATGTCACGGAGAGTTACTTTACTGGGTTCGACGCCGCCCGCTCCGGTGCGGCGAGTGCCGGCGCGCTCGGCGTGAAGGTTATGCAGCACCGCCTCGACGAAGGCGCGAAAGCGCATCGTGAGCTTGACCGGGCCGACGCTGTCGAGCGGCTGCGCTCGGACTTCGCCAAGATCATGGACATCTTCGAGGCGCTCGGCCCCGCCGAGTGGGGCGAGCTGATGGTGCCGCACAAGTACATGGGCCCGCTGCCCGCCTTCTTCTATCCGGTGTTCCAGCTCATGGACTATGGCGTGCACGGCTGGGACATCCGCCAGGGCACCGGTCGTGCGCATGGCCTGGCTGGGGACACCGGCGATCTGCTGGTGCCGTTCATGTTCATCTTGTGGCAGGCCACCGCGGAATCGTCCGCCTCGGAGTCCGAGTCGGAGTCGCTGACGGTCGGGATCCGGGTGTCGGGCCGCAACGGCGGCGACCACCTGGTGAGCATCACCGCCGATGGGATGAGTTACGCCGCCGAGGACATCTCCGGCCTGCCCGCCGTGATCGAGTTCGATCCAGGCAGCCTGGTACTGACCGCCTTCGGCCGGGTCAACGCGGGGACCATCCGCGGCGACCGGGCGGTGGCCGAACGGTTCCTCAACTCCTTCTTCCGGATCTGAACATGGACCTCACGGACATCGAGGCAGAGCGGGCACGGCTGCGGGCTTCGTATCTCGCCGACGCCGCCGGCCGGCCGTCGAGCACCGCGCGCGGCATCCATCACACGGCCCTGCTCAGCTCCAACGTGGAACAGACCATCCGGTTCTACCAGGGCATCCTGGAGTTCCCGCTGACCGAGGTGATCGAGAACCGGGACTACCGGGGGTCGACACACTTCTTCTTCGATGTGGGCAACGGGAACCTGCTCGCGTTCTTCGACTTCCCGGGACTGGACCTCGGCCCGTACGCCGAGGTCCTGGGCGGTTTGCACCACATCGCGATCTCCATCACACCGGATAAATGGGCATATTTGCGGAAAAAGCTCGATGAAGCGGGCGTGGCGTATCAGGAGGAGAGCGGCGCCTCGATCTACTTCCAAGACCCGGACGGCGCGCGCCTGGAACTGCTGGCCGATCCGCTGGGCGAAATGTACGGCAACCGCGTGCTTTAAGGCTCGGTGTCCTTCGCGCTGTACCGGCGCGCTGTACCGGCGCGCTGTGCCTGCTCGCCATCGGCGGCGCGCGGGGGCATACGATTGTGGCCCACTCGCACGCGACTCCTGGGAGACGGTCATGTATGAGTCCGTTCCACCGGACGGGATAGTCAGCAAGCGCAGCCCATTCGGCGTTGACGAGTCGGTCAGCCGGCTGACCGATGTGATCGAGGCCGCGGGCGCGAAGGTGTTCGCGGTGATCGACCAGGCCGCCGAGGCGCGGAAGGCGGGGATGTCGCTGCGCGACACCCAGCTGGTGATCTTCGGCAACCCAGCCGCGGGAACCCCGATCATGGCCGCGGAGCCGCTGGCCGCGCTCGACCTCCCGCTGAAGATCCTGGTATCCGCCGACGACTCCGGCCGGGTCTGGATGACGTACCTGGACCGTAACTGGCTGGCCTCCCGCTACGACCTGAGCTACCAGCTCTCCGGTGCGCTCGCCGCTCCCGCGGTGCTGGTGGCCAAGGTGGCGTCCAACGGCGGCTGACGACGGGCGGAATCAGACGTTAGCCGCCATTTCCCTTGCCATTTCCGTTGCCGCCGTTCCCATTTCCGTTGCCGTTGCCGTTGCCGTTGCCGTTGCCATTTCCGTTCCCGTTGCCGTTGCCGTTGCCTGGCATGACTGTCGGTGGCATGGGCGGCTGCGGCCAGGGCTGCAGCAGCAAGGTCACCAGCGGCACCGTGTCGGGCGGCGGCACCACCGAGGGTGGTGGTGGCGGCGGGGTCGGCTGAACCGGAGCCGCGGGCGCTCCGGACGGCGGTGCCGCGCCCACTCGCCGCGCATGCGGCTTGCTCGCCACCTTGACTGCGCCTGACCGGGTCGTACGCGGAGAGTACGGGATCGGGCTGGCTGGCGTGACCGGAAGCGCGGCGGCCCCGGGCGCGGTGCTCGATTGAAAGCTCGGCGGCGTCACGGACGCCAGCTCGGGGTGTGAAGCGCTGGTCGTCCGCAGCTCGGCGGTAGCTGCCGCGGCGGTCGCCGCCACGACCGCCGCGACGACTGCGGCAGCCAGCCGGGGATGCGTCCGGAAGTGGTGTCGCCACTTTCCGGATGGCTCGGCTGCTCGCGGGAAGCCGTCATGGCCGAATGGGCCAGCGCGGTGCGTCGCGCTCACCCGGTACGCCCGGCCGGCCGGCGTGTTATCGACACAGGCGCTGAGCACCTGCCCGGGGAGCCTCGGCGGCAAGCCGAGCCCGGCCTCGACCTCACCGGGGTCACCGGCCAGCATCCGGCGGTAGCACTCATTGCCGGCGATCGTTTGCAGCCAGAGGTAGAGCTTGTCCGGGTCCCGGAGGGTTTCGAGCCTGCACCAGGCAACGACGAATGTGTCATGAACCGCCTTGGCGGCGAATTCGGGTGCCATCGAGTGGCAGTAGTCGTAGAGCGGTGCCGCGTACTTGTCCAGCGCCGCGGCCAGCCCGTCCAGTTCGCCTGCCGAGATCACCGCGACGACCTGTGCGTCATCCACGTTTTAACGCTAATTTCGCGGTAAATCGGCGGGAAGTAAACGGAGCACTACGACCGAATACCGTAATATCCGCTTTCGCTCCGCCCCGCCGGCCCGATGCGGCCACCGATGCGGCATGCGGAGGCGGCATGCGCATGCGACCTGCGAATTCGGCCTGCGGCTCTCCGCGAACGCTCACCGTAGCTCATCTAACTCCCAGGCTCCCCGCTCTATCTCCCAGCCTCCCCGCGCCTTTCCCAGGTTCCCCTTGCCGAGGCCCCGGCTCCCTCCTTGCCTGAGCGCGGGCTGCCGGGCGGACAGTGAAGGCATGCGCAGAACGTCATTGACCACCTCGGCCGGAATCGCCGCCCCGGTGCTGCTAACCATGGTGCTGCTGACCACCGGGCTGCTGGCCGCGTGCACGTCGCCGAAGCCGTCCGCCAGCGCGTCGCAGTCCGCCGCCAGGTCGCAATCCGAGACCGGCATACAAAAGATCAAGCACGTCGTGATCATCATGCAGGAGAACCGGTCGTTCGATTCCTTCTTCGGCACCTATCCGGGCGCTGACGGCATTCCGGCGAAGAACGGCCAGTTCACCGTCTGCGTGCCCGACCCCCGCACGCTCCTTAACCGGGGGGAGGGGTCCCCCCGGACCCCCCTCGCCTGCGACAAGCCGTACCACAATCCGAACCTGGTGAACGGTGGTGCCGGGCACAACCTCAGCAACGCGATAGCGGATATCGACGGTGGCAAGATGGACGGCTTCGTCCGCGAGGCGGAGCAGACCGCCAGCCGCGGCTGCTCCCTCACCAAGGATCCCGTGTGCCTGCCCAGTAGCGAGCCAGACGTCATGGGATACCACGACGCGCGAGAGATACCGAACTACTGGACCTACGCAAAAGACTTCGTGCTCAACGACCACATGTTTGAACCGGTCGACTCGTGGAGCCTGCCATCGCATCTGTACCTGGTCAGCGGCTGGTCAGCCCACTGTACTTCGGCGAAACCGGACACCTGTGTCAGCGACCCGGCTCAGACGGGCGGCAAGCGGGTAAAGGTCAAGAGCCTGCCGCAGTCATTCCTGACCTGCCTGCAAGCGCATGGCGTCAAACAGCTCGAGCGAGCCAACCTGACCAGCCCGGCGGTGATCTCCGCCGCAATGGCCTGCCAGGCTGACCTCACCCCGGCCCAACGCGAGGCGCTGGTGGGCGGGGCCGGTGCCGGCGGCGGCCTGGGCCGTCACCTCGGCATCTACTCCTGGACCGATCTGACCTACCTGCTGCACAAGGACAATGTGTCCTGGGCGTATTACGTGCAGAGCGGTGTTCAGCCGGACTGCGACGACAACCCTGACGAGACCGCCGCAGGTTGCGCACCGGTCGCCCAGGGTGCGCGTACCCCGTCTATCTGGAACCCGCTGCCGTCCTTCACCGACGTTAAGGCCGACGGCCAGCTCGGGGACATTCAGAACCTGCAGAACTTCTATCCGGCCGCGTCGCGCGGGACCCTGCCCGCCGTGTCGTGGATCGCCCCGTCCCAGCCGGACAGCGATCACCCGCCGGCGAACCTCGCCACTGGCCAGGCCTACGTCACGAACCTCATCAACACGATCATGAAAGGTCCGGACTGGAACTCCACCGCGATCTTCCTGACCTGGGACGACTGGGGTGGCTTCTATGACCACGTCGTGCCGCCGCAGGTCGATTCGTACGGCTACGGTTTGCGGGTTCCGTCGCTGGTCATCAGCCCCTTCGCGCGGTCCGGTTACGTCGACCACCAGACGCTTTCCTTTGACGCATACAACAAGTTCATCGAGGACGACTTCCTCGGCGGCGCCAGGCTCGACCCCGCCACCGACGGCCGCCCGGACCCACGGCCCGATGTCCGCGAGAACGCCGGCATCCTGGGCAACCTGGCCGCGGACTTCGACTTCCGCCAGCCACCCCGCCGCCCCATCCTGCTCTCCACCACCCCCGCCCCCGGCCCCGCCTCCACCCCCGGCTAACTCCATGCCCCCCGCGAGCTCGCGTCGCCTTCGCGGGCCGCACTCATCCTCCGCCGGACGCCCCGGACTACGCGGCGATATGCACCTTCTATCCAAGTTGCGCGACGGCGGGCCGGGCCCCGGCCGCCGAGGCTGCTGCCGCGGCCGCGTCCCCGGCGAGCTAAGACGTGCTCGCGGAAGGGGATGGTTGGCGCAACGTACCCCATGGGTGGGGATGGTTGGCGCAACGTACCCCTAATGCCGTGAGCTGGCTGGCTTGGGCCAGAGTTGCGTGACGGCGGGCCGGGACAGAGTTGCGCGATGGCGGGCCGGGACAGAGTTGCACCGGCGGCTTGGGCAGAGTTGCGCGCCGCGGGCTGCGGCAGAGTTGTGCGAAGGGGCGCTGGGGCCAGAGTTGCGTACCGCGCTTCCCCGTTCGTGCATTGCGGCCGTGCGGGCAGCTCTCCGTCCTCGGTCAACCCCCGCCCTCGGTCAACCCCGCTTCCGTCGGCGCAAGTCGGACAAATCATGAAATGGCCCCCCTGGCTCAGCCGATCGCCTCGCGATTTCGTGGAAGTTTGGAGCCCCGCGGAGGGAAAGGCGCCGGTTTCCGGCGCCCAATCCTCCACAAGGCCCTTTCCCTCCACGACGTGCCACGCACAGAAGGTGCAAGTCCTGAAATGTCGGGCACGCCTGCTGCTGGGGCGCGGGGCCCGGAAGGGGCGGGCGGACACGCCTGCTGCTGGGACGGGGCCCGGACCGGGTGCGCGGGGACCCGGACGGGGTGCGCGGTGCGCGGGTGCGCGGTGCGCGGGTGCGCGGTGCGCCCGGGCGGGTTAGGCGGTGCCGGGTGGGGGGGTGGTTGGTGGGGGCTGAGTGGTGGGGGGTGGCGAGGGGGAGTGGGTGACAGGCGGGGTGGTTGAGGGGGATGGGCTGGGTGAGGTGGTCGTCGGCGACGGGGACGGCGACGGCGACTGCGACGGGGACTTCGAAGGCTTGGGTGACTTCGACGGCCGCGGCCGGTGCGACCGGCTCGGCGTTGGCGCACCAGACGCACCAGAAGCACCAGGCGCACCAGTACTGAACGGGAAGGCCGGGCTCGCGACCGGCGGACGCACGGCCGCCGATCGCGAGCCCGGCCGCGTAACGGTCGGCGACAGCAACGAGGAATTGGGCGGCACCTCGGTGCTGGAGTTCACCGCCGCCCCGGCGGCTCCGGTGCCCGCCTTGGCATCCAGCGTGTGCAACGGCGCCGAGCCGCGCAGCACGATCATCGCGATGATGACCGCCGCCGCGACCGCGACCGAGACCGCCGCGACCATCGCCGCGGCTGGATCCCCCATGCCATGCCGGCGATCACGCGCAGGCCGGGGAAAACCATTTGGCCCGAACGAGCCGGCCTGCTTCACGATCGACCGCTTCGTCTCCACGCCGGCGGGCGTCTCGTCGGCACACAGGTGCAGCACGCGGTCGCGGAGCCGAGGCGGCAGCAGCGGCAGCGCCGGGAGGCCGAACAGCATGGCCGGCCGCAGTGCGCTGCGTTTCCGTTCGCCACATTCCTCGCATTGGTCGATATGCCTGCTCACCCGCTTGCGCAGCAGGATGGTCAGCCGGCCGTCCCAGTCCGTCAGCATCAGGTCCAGCGCGGGGCAGGCGCGGCGGCCGGTCCGGGCCACCAGCAGGACGCCGAGCGATCTCTCCAGCTGGCCGCGGGCCCGCGACGCCATCGCGTGCGCGTGGCTGCGCGACACCCCCAGCACGGTGGCGAGATCGGCGCCGTCCAGGTCGTGCCGCAGGTTGAGCTCGATGACTTCGCGGTCCGGCGGGTTCAGCCCCGAGATGGCGGCTCGCACCAGTTCCCGTAGTTCGGCGCGCTGGGCCGACTCGCCGACCTCGGCCGCGGTGACGTCCTCGGTTTCCGCTATCTCGCTCGGCGTTTCCCGGGACCGGAGCTTGCGAAGGCATTCGTTGCGCGCCACCGCGTACAGCCACGGCCGTAGTTTGTGCGAATCACGGAGCCCATTCAGCCGGGCGGCGGCGATGACGAACGTGTCCTGCACCGCGTCGGCGGCGTCGGCCGGCTCGTGCAGCATGTTCCGGCAGTAACCGTACAGGGACGCCGCGTACCGGTCGTAGATATCGGCTAGACCCGCTTGGTCGCCCGCCACGATGGCGGCGACAGCCTCGCGGTCGTCCATAAGAACACGTTATTCCGGCTTGAGCGATTTGGGGCATATTGCGATGAGCACGATCAGGTATACACCAGAGGTTGAGCGGCAGTACGTTCGTTGTCCTCGGTTCTGAACGGGATCCACACCTGCACTATGGTGCCGGCCCCAGGCCGGGACCGGAGCATGGCATGCCCGCCGTGTGCGGCGGCGATCGCCTGCACGATGGACAGGCCGAGCCCGCTGCCCGAGCCGTTCCCCCGCGGGCCCCGGTAGAAGCGATCGAACGCGCGGGCGGCGGCGTCGGCCGGCATGCCCGGGCCGGCGTCGGTCACCTCGAGCAGCGCGCCGTGACCGGCCTGGACCAGCCGGACCGTCACCGCGGTGTCCGGCGGAGTGTGCTCGCGCACGTTGCCGAGCAGGTTGGCCAGCACCTGCCGGATCCGCGGTTCATCGGCCACGATGACGAAGTTCGGCGGAGCCTGGGCGCTGACCGGGCGACCGGGCTCGACCGCACGGGCGTCGGCGACCGCGTCCCGTACCAGCTCGGACAGATCGGTCTCGGTCAGGTCCAGCGACGTCATGCGGTCCAGCCGGGCCAGCTCGAGCAACTCGGCGACCAGGCTGGACATCCGGTCGGCCTCCTGCTCGATGCGCCGCATCGCGTTCGGCAGCTCGGTCTCGCCGAGCGCGCCCTGCCGGTACAGCTCCGCGTACCCGCGGATCGTGGTCAGCGGCGTGCGCAGCTCATGCGACGCGTCGGCGGCGAACTGGCGGACCTTCTGCTCTGATTGGTACCGGGCTACGAACGCCTGCTGGATCCGGTCCAGCATCGTATTGATCGCCGCGGCCAGCCGCCCCGCCTCGGCGTGGTCGCTCGGATCGGGCATCCGGGCACTGAGGTCGCCCTGGCTGGTGATCATGTCCGCGGTGCTGGCCATCGAGTCCAGCGGGGCCAGGCCGCGGCCGATCAGCCACCGGCCGCCGACGGCGAGCAGGGCCAGCAGGATGCCGCCGGTGAGCAATTCGGCCAGGATGACGCCGCGCACCTGGCTGCCCACCGTGGTGTCCGGCCGCCCGATGACGAGCAGGTTCCTGCCTTGTGGCAGCAGCCCGACGTTGACCTTCGCGCTTGCCTGGAGGGCGCTCATCATACGGAACGTGGCGGTCAGCGACGTATAGCCGGGCACCGCGACGGAGAACTGGGTGCCCGGCGGATTCTGTGTGATGAACGACTTCAGCTGACCGGCGGCGAGCATCTGATGAAGCCACTTGGCCAGCTCGGAAGAGGCATTCGAGATGGGCGCCAGATCCAGCGCACCGGTGCTGCCCTGCCTGAAGTTGTAGTAGGCCGCGCCGTAGCCGTTGGTGGCGGTGGCGATGTCCTCGATGCTCTGCTTGGCGGTCAGGGCCAGGTCGGTGTGGAACTGGTGCTCCTCCAGATTGCGGAGCACGAGCGTGCTCACCACGCCCATCACGATGAGAAACACCGCGGTGATGGCGATCAGCCCCGCGAGCAGCCGGGACCGGAGCGACCACTTCCCGCCGCTCCGGCCACGCGGGGGACGCCGGCCGGTCATCGCGTGTCGGGCGGCGGCCTCAGGCTGTAGCCGACACCGCGCTGGGTGTGGATCAGCGGCGGGCCGAGCGGGTCGAGCTTACGGCGCAGGTAGCTCACGTATGTCTCGACGACCTGGGACTGGCCGGCGAACTCCCAGCCCCAGACGTTCTCCAGCAGCTGCTGCCGGGTGAGCATCCGGCCCTGGTTGCGCATCAGGTACGCGAGCAGCCGGAACTCCGTCGGCGACAGTTCCACCGCGGCGCCTGCCCGCTGCACTGTCCAGTGTTCCTCGTCCAGCTCCAGGTCGCCCACCCGGAGCGTCTGCGAGTCCCCGCCGCCTTCGCCGTCAGAGGTGCGGGTGGTGCGCCGCAGCACCGCCCGGACCCGGGCCACGAGGGCCTCGACCGAGAACGGCTTGGTGACGTAGTCGTCGCCGCCCAGCGTCAGCCCGCGGATGGTATCGGTGGTCGTGTCCCTGGCGGTAAGGAAGATGACCGGGACGTCGTTGCCGCCGGTACGGAGGGTGCGGCATACCTCGAACCCGTCCATGTCTGGCAGCATCAC
This sequence comes from Streptosporangiaceae bacterium, assembly GCA_019245115.1. Lineage (GTDB taxonomy): Bacteria > Actinomycetota > Actinomycetes > Streptosporangiales > Streptosporangiaceae > JAFARZ01. The sequence goes on from JAFARZ010000306.1 coordinate 11,299, forward strand.
GTCGAGAATCATCAGATCCGGCTGGTAGACCTCCACCTGATGCAGCGCGTCGTTGCCGTTGGCGCTGACCGACACCGCGCAGCCGTGAAACTTCAGCGCGACCTCTACGAGCTCACGGATGTTCGGCTCATCGTCGACGACGAGCACCTTGGGGATGCGGTCACCTTCTGCCATTGCCCTTCCATTATCCAGGGGGTCTGGGGGATCGAGATCCCCCAGATAAAGGTTAGCTACTAGGCGGGCAGTCTTCACGCTCAGTCAGCTCGCGCTGGTGCTGTTGCCCGGACGCGTGGCTGGGTTCGTCGGGTTCGTTGGGTTCGTTGGGTTCGTCGCGTTCGGCGCGGGAGGCGTGGCTGGCTTGGGTGTCCGGACCACGATCAGCCGGGCGTCCCGCGTCCCGCTGACCACCGGGCCGCCGATGAACACCAGCTGTCCTTCGGACAAGATGCTGGTGCTGGCCTTCCCGCGGTCGCGTACCAGTGTGTCGCTGACCAGGAGCCAGGTCATCGTCGTGCCATCGGGCGCGCGGACGACCACGTCGCTGTGGTTCACGGATTCGATGGTGCCGCGCTCGTACGCGACCGTCCCCCCGCGGAAGGTAAGGGAACCGTAATACCCGCCGATCGCGCGGATTCGGCGCAGCGGACCGGGCCTGGTCGTGGTGGAGCCGGATGAGCTGGCGGCGCTGAGCAGCGTGCTGAGTCCGGCGTTGCTGGTGGCGGCAACGTCGCTGGTCACCGACGATGCGGCGGGTGGCGAGCCGCCGGTCATGGTGATCGCGGCGACCCCGCCGCCCACGGCGAATCCCGCTAGCGTCACCCCTACGCCCCAGCGGACCATCCGGCCGCGCCGGGCTGGCGCGTTGTACGCATTGTTCATACGATCGAGAGTGCCGACAGGCCCTGTGCTCGTTCGAGGGAAATACTGTGCTTGCCCGAGGGGAATGCTGGGCCCTACCTGTGAGTGATTGCGGAGTTAGAGGTAGCGCGGATAGGGCGCCGGATCAGGGAGCGGCGATCCAGGCAATCCCTGGCAAGGCGGAGGAGGGAGCCAGCCTGGTTTGGCTGGCGACCGACGACAACGCCGCCAGGGGCAGCCTGGGCGCCGCGAGCCCGGCAGTCCTATCCGTGCGACCTCTTGTTAGCGGGGAGCTCGACGAATGAGCGTGGCCCACGGACAGCGGGTCATCGCCGGCCGCTACCGGCTCATTACTGTGATCGGCAGCGGCGGCGCGGGGGTTGTCTGGCGTGCCCGCGATGATCTCCTGGACCGCGACGTCGCGGTGAAGGAGATGGCGCGGCTCGCCGGCGCGGACGAGCGGACGCGATCCGAGTCTTACACGCGGACGCTGCGCGAAGCGCGCGCGGCGGCCAGGATCAGCCATCCGGGCGTGGCCGCGGTGTACGACGTCGTGTCCGAGGACGACTATCCGTACATCGTCATGGAGCTGATCGGCGGCCGCCCGCTGTCCGGGCTGCTCGCCGATGAGCGGCCGCTGCCGCCGTCGGCCGCCGCGGATATCGGGCGTCAGGTGCTGGCCGCTCTGCTGGCCGGGCACGCCGCCGGTGTCCTCCACCGGGACCTGAAGCCGGCCAACGTCCTGATCACGCCGGACTGGCGGGCGGTTCTCACCGACTTCGGCATCGCGAGCGTGGTCGGCGACCCGTCGATCACCAGGACCGGCGTGGTGGTCGGCACTCCCGGCTATCTGGCGCCGGAGCGGATCAAGGGCGAGCCGGCCACGCCGGCCGCCGACCTGTGGTCGCTGGGCGCCACCTTGTACGCGGCCGCCTGCGGACGGGGACCGTATGACGGCTACGACGGGGCGATCGCGACGATGTACGCGGTGGTCAGCGAGGACCCGCCCGAGCCGACGGTCGGCGGGCCGCTGCGCGACATCATCGATGCCCTGCTGAACCGGGACCCGCGGCTGCGCCCGGGTCCGGCCGAGATCGCGCTGGCACTGGACGCGGTGGCCGGGCCTGGCGCGCCGATGCCCGCGCCGGTCGCCGGGCCGTCGCTCCTGGAGCCATCCTTCCCGGAGCCATCCCTCCCGGAGCCACCGCGGACCGTCACCTCGGACCTTCCGCCCGTGCGCACCCCTACCGAGGGCGCCAGCCTTCTCCTGGAGCCGCCCACCGACGCCGATCATGCCGGTCATGCCGATCACGCCGGTCATGCCGGTCACGTCGCGGCTACGGATCGCCTCCCGAGCGGCGGTTTCCTCGCTGACGACGATTACGGCGCGGGCGCTGCCCAGCCGACACGGCCACCACGGTCACCACGACCACTACCACGCCCGGCGCGGCGGGGATCGGGCAGTCGCCGCCGCGTCCTGGTGGGGGGCATGGCCGCGGCGGTCGCGACCGTCGCGGCGGTCGCGGTCGTGCTCACCATCTCTCTCAGCCATAACAAGACGCCGGGTGCGGGCAACGCGGCGAATGTGACGCTGCCGCCGGTTACCGAGCAGTTCCGCGTGGCCGCCGCGAGCAACTCCGATGGCAGCACCGAGCTGGTCGCCCGGGCGCAGGCCGGCGCGCTGATGCAGGATCACCTGGCGAACGGCGCCTGGTCGGGGTGGATTCCGCTGCCCGGTGGCCTGGACTTTACCGGGGTGCCCGCAATCGCCACCGGGGCGCAGGGCCGGCTGGTGGTGTTCGCCCGGACCGTTGGCGGAAACCTGGTCGCGCTGTGGCAGCAGTCCCCGGGAAGCCGGTCGTGGAACGGGCCGAAGCAGCTGGGCACCACGGCCGTCACCAGCGATCCCACGGCCGTCACGTGGTCGGACGGGCACATCCAGGTATTCGCGCGGCTCGGCGATGGCGCCCTCGGCGCGGCCAGCCAGCTCAACGCGGCCAGCTTCGCTGACTGGTCCGCATGGCAGCCGCTGGGCGGGCACCTCGGCAGCGCGCCGGTGGCGGCGCTCAATCAGGACGGCAGCCCCGAGGTCTTCGCCGTCGGGTCGGATCACACCCTGGTGCACGATTACTGGTTGAACGGAGCATGGGCTGGTGTGAGCGCCTTGCCCGGCGGCAAGACGTTCACCGGCGTGCCCGCGGTGGGCCGCGACGAGGACGGCCGGCTGGAGCTGTTCGCCAGGACCTCGTCCGGCACGATCGAGAACATGTGGCAGAACTCGGCCGGTTCCGGCCCCTGGGATGGGCCGGCGGCTATCCCGATCAGCAACCCCATCAGCGATCCGGCGGTAATGAGCGTCAACGGCGGCCGGCTCGAACTGTTCGCCGTCGTGGCGAACGGCACCATGGAGCACACCTGGCAGAAGGATCCGAATGGCGCCAGCGGATGGAATTCCCCGGCGTCGCTGAGCGGCAGCGCCGTCGACGCTCCCGCGGTCATCCGGGTCAATGGCATATCGGAGCTGTTCGCCAAGGGACCGGACGGGAAGGTCGGCTACGACCACCTCGATCACCCGGTCGGCACGTGGTCAGGCTGGTCCGGACTGGCCGGCGCCTTCTAGCCTCAGGCTCCGCCCTCTGGCTTCGCCCTCTGGCCCAGCCCTCGGGCCGGCTCGTGACAGGATCGGGGGATGGCCTCCATCCTGCTGCTTTCCACCGCCGACACCGACCTGCTGGCCGCGTCCCGCGCCGGTTACCTGACCGCCAACCCGGCCCGTCTCGGCTTGGATCGGCCGGCCGCGCCTGGCCAGCCGGGCGGTCAGCCGGGCGGTCAGCTTGGCGGCCAGCCGGGCGGTCAGCTTGGCGGGCTGCTGGCCGCGGCGGACATCGTGGTGCTGCGCCTGCTCGGCGGGCGTCAGGCATGGCCGGAGGGGCTCGCCGCCGTGCTCGCGGCGGGGAAGCCGACCGTGGTCCTTGGCGGCGAAGCCACGCCGGACGCCGGCCTCATGGCCCTGTCCACGGTTCCCGCCGGGGTGGCCGCTGAAGCCTTCGCCTATCTGCGCGAGGGCGGAGCGGACAATCTACGCGAACTGGCGAATTTCCTGTCCGACACGCTGCTGCTGACCGGCGCCGGCTTCGCCCCGCCCCAGCCCCTGCCCCCCTACGGCCTCCACGCCCTCGCCAGCCCCGCCCCCGATCGGATGAATGTGACAGCCACCCGCATGGGACCGGGTGAATGTGACGTTCAACCGGTTGTGGCCGTGGTGTTCTACCGGGCGCATGAGGTCAGTGGGAACACAGCGTTCGTTGATGCGCTCTGCGAGGCCATAACGCGGCACGGTGCCACGCCGCTCCCGGTCTACTGTTCGTCCCTGCGTGGCGCCGAGCAAGGACTGCTCGACCTCCTCAGACCGGCCAGTGCGGTGATCACCACGGTGCTGGCGGCCGGTGGCGCCGCCGCGTCCGGAACCACGGCCGAAGGCGACTGGGACGCCGGCATCCTCGCGTCGCTCGATGTCCCGATCCTCCAGGGCCTGTGCCTGACCAGTTCGCGGGCCCAATGGGAAGAGTCGAACGCGGCGCTGGCCCCGATCGACGCCGCGATGCAGGTCGCCATCCCCGAGTTCGACGGCCGGCTGATCACCGTGCCGTTCTCCTTCAAGGAAGACGCGTTCGACGACGGCATCCCGCGCTATGTCGCCGACCCCGGACGCGCCGCCCGCCTGGCCGGCCTCGCCGTCCGGCACGCCCGCCTGGCCGGTGTGCCCAACGCCAGCAAGCGCGTCGCCATCATGCTCTCCTCCTATCCCACCAAGCACGCCCGTATCGGCAACGCGGTCGGTCTCGACACCCCCGCCTCCGCCGTCGCCCTGCTCCAGGCCATGCGCGCGGCCGGCTACGACCTCGGCGACGGCTTCCCATCCGACGGCGACGAGCTGATCCACGCGCTGATCGCGGCCGGCGGCCATGACACGGAGTGGCTCACCGAGGAACAGCTTCGCGCCGCGCCTGCTCGGGTCAGTAAAGATCTTTATAACCAATGGACGAACGGCGTCAGTGCTTCCATCCGGGCACACTGGGGCCCGCCGCCGGGAAGCCTGTACGTGGACGAGGAGTCCGGGGACATTGTGCTGGCCTCGCTGCGGTTCGGCAACGTCGTTCTGATGATTCAACCTCCGCGGGGTTTCGGAGAGAACCCGGTCGCGATCTACCACGACCCGGACCTACCGCCGTCGCACCATTATCTGGCCGCCTACCGATGGCTGTCTCATTCGTTCGGCGTCGATGCCATCGTGCACCTGGGCAAGCACGGGACGCTCGAGTGGCTGCCCGGAAAGGGCCTCGGCCTGTCCGCTTCGTGCGCGCCGGACGCGGTGCTCCAGGACGTGCCACTGGTGTATCCGTTCATCGTCAACGACCCGGGGGAGGGGACCCAGGCCAAGCGCCGTGCGCACGCGACGATCGTGGATCACCTGGTGCCGCCGATGGCCCGCGCCGACACTTACGGTGACCTGGCGCGGCTGGAGCAGTTGCTGGATGAGTACGCGACGGTGGCGGCGCTCGATCCGGACAAGCTACCCGCGCTGCGAGCCCAGATCTGGTCGCTGATCCAGGCCGCTCACCTGCACCACGACCTGGGTGTCGCCGCTTCGCCTGGTGCGGCGGAATTCGACGACTTCGTGCTGCACATAGACGGATACCTGTGCGAAGTGAAGGACGCCGCGATCAAGGACGGCCTGCACGTGCTGGGCCAGGCCCCGGCCGGCGAAGCCCTGGTCAACCTCGTCCTGGTGATCCTGCGCGCCCCCCAGCTATGGAGCGCCCGCTGGGGCGCGCTCCCCGGGCTCCGTGCTGCTCTCGGCCTGACCGACCAGGCCGCGCGCACCGAAACCGACCACTACGAGAAGCTGTCCCGCACCCTGGTCGAAGCCATCGCCGCCACCAACTGGAACCCCACCCAGGCCCCCCAAGTAGCCACCCGCACCCTAACCCCCTCCCACCCC
>JAFARZ010000308.1 GCA_019245115.1 Streptosporangiaceae bacterium
GGCGCGTTCGTAGCGGGAGGACACCAGCTGGAAAAACAGGTTCGCCGCTTCGGGTTCAAACGGGATGTATCCGACCTCGTCGATGACCAGCAGGGGGTAGCGGGCCAGGCGGGTCAGTTCGTGTTGGAGCCGGCTGGTGTGGTGGGCCTCGGCGAGTCGGTCGACCCATTGGGAGGCGGTGGCGAAGGCCACCCGGTGTCCGGCTTGGCAGGCGCGGAGGGCCAGCCCAGTGGCCAGGTGGGTCTTGCCGGTGCCCGGCGGCCCCAAAAACACCACGTTGTCTTTGGCGGTGACGAAGTCCAGCGTGCCGAGATGAGCGATGGTGTCGCGTTTGAGTCCGCGGGCGTGGTCGAAGTCGAACTCCTCCAAGGATTTGCGGGCCGGGAAACGGGCCGCGCGGATGCGTTCTTCCCCACCGTGGGACTCCCGGGCGGAGACCTCGCGTTGCAGGCAGGCGATCAGGAATTCTTCGTGGGTCCAGGATTCGGCCCGGGCTCGTTCGGCGAGTCGTTCGACGGACTGGCGCAGGGTGGGTGCTTTGAGTGCGCGGGTCAAAAATGCGATCTCCGTGCTGAGGTCCCGAGGGGCGGGTTTGGTGGTGCTGCGGCTGGTGGTGGTCATCTACGCCACCCCGCCATCGATGCCGAGCAGGGCGTCGTAGTCGGCCAGGCACCGGGTTTCGACCTCGGTCTCGGCGGATGGGCGCACGACTTCCAGGCGCTGGCGGCGCATTGTTCGGGCAGCGGCCAGGTGTTCGGGGTCGTGGATGGTCTGGTGTTTGGCCCACACGCGGTCGTGGTCGGCAACCAGACGTCCGTCGCACCACACGCGGATGCGGTGCAGGTCGGCGGTGACCTCGATGCGCCGTCCGATCGCCGACGGGTGCACGGAGTAGTCGTTGCCATCCAGGCGCACGTAGTGATCCCGCGCCAGGCGCTGCGAGGATCGCCAGCCCACCACCGGTGCCACCGGCGGCAGAGTAAGCATGGCGGCGCGGTCAGCCTCCAGGCGATCGGCCGGGCGACAACCCAGCACCCGGTGCTGGCGGGTGTTCGCGCGCGTCAGCCATTGCTGCAGCTGGCTGTTGAAATCCGCCGGTGAGGCAAACGAGCGGCCGGGCAGAAACGAGGTCTCCAGGTAGTCGTGGAAGCGTTCCACTAAGCCCTTGGCCTCCGGGTCGGCCGGTTTGCAGATGATCACCTTGGCGCCCAGCGTGCCGCGAAAGGCGTGACACTCAGCGGTGAGCTCGGGCTGGCGGCGCCGCCACCGGCCGACTGCGCCTTCGCCGTCCCAGACCAGCACCCGGGGCACCGCGCCCAGCTGCTCAAGCAGCTGCCACCAGCCGGCATACAGATCCGGTGCACCCCGGCTAGGCACCAATACCGCTGACGACCACCGCGAGTACCCCGTCACCATGGTTAACACCGGTAACTGCTTAGCCGTGCGTACATGCCCGAACCCGACCGGCACCACGATGTCGGGAAACCAGAAATCACACTGGGCGATCTCGCCGGGCTCATAGCTGGTCCGCCCCGCCGGATCGGCCGGCAGGTACAACGGCCGCAGCTGCGCCACTCGGCCGCTGAGTGTGCGGATCGAATACGGCCAGCCGATCCGTTCGGCGATCACCGTGGCCGGCATCGTCGGACAGGCCGCCAGCAACTCCCGGATCCGTGGCTCAAACTCATCAACCAGCAAACCCCGCGGTGCACGCTGATACCTCGGTGGTCCTTCGGCGACCAGCGCTGCCTTCACCGTGTTGCGCGCTACCCCCATCACCCGCGCGATCTCCGAGATCGCCATGCCCTCCGCCCGCCGCAACCGACGGATCTCAGCCCAATCCTCCACGTCTAGCACCTACTTCCTCCCCAGCCCGGTTCGAGCCAGGGTCTCGAAGAAGCTGGTCAATTTTCGGTTGCCGCGCGGTGGTCAGTTTTCAGTTGCCGTCGACAGCTGGAGTCGAGGCCGCCTCGACCGCGTCCAGCTCGGCGTCGATGGCGGCGGCGTGGCGTTGGTCTTCGTGCATCATCCGGGTGGTGATCGCGACGAGAAATGGCAGCCCCGCGAGATCGCCGCCGATCCACAGCACCCCGGCTCCGATGATCTGGTCGAGCCTCAGGTCCGGGCCC
>JAFARZ010000363.1 GCA_019245115.1 Streptosporangiaceae bacterium
TGTTTGTATCCATTTCCTCACAAGGGGTATCGTCCCACAACAGCCACACCACCACGGGACGACACGCCGCCGCCCCGGCAACTTGACACCAGCCCAGCACCGAGCGCAGGTAACAGCCTCTAGAGGGGGTGCGATGGCACATTCACCCCCTGGAGGGGGACCCCCGGGGCTAGCCGAGCGCCTGGCTCACCGCCACGTCCAGGCCGTACTTGGCGATGGCCTGGCCGGGGACGGACGCGTCCACCGAACCGGACCGGGCGAGCTCCCACAGCACCGCCACGGCGATCGACTCGGCGTCCACGTTGAAGAACCGCCGCGCCGCCGGACGGGTGTCACTGAACCCGAACCCGTCGGTGCCCAGCGACGTGTACGTACCAGGAACCCACCGCGCGATCTGGTCCGGCACCGCCTTGATCCAGTCGGACACCGCGACCACCGGGCCCGACGCATCAGACAAAGCCGAGGTCACGTACGGCACGCGAGCCTCCTCCGACGGGTGCAGCATGTTCCAGGACTCGCACCGCAGCGCGTCCCGGCGCAGCTCGGTCCACGAGGTGCAGGACCACACGTCGGCCGACACGCCCCAGTCCGAAGCGAGCAGCTCGCAAGCCCGCACCGCCTGCCGTACCGCCACCCCGGAGGCCAGGATCTGGGCCTTGGGACCTGATACCACCGACCGTTCGTCAAAAAACCGGTAAAGCCCCCGCAGGATCCCCTCTTCCAGCTCAGGCCTATCCAAGGGCACCGGAGGCTGCGGGTACGGCTCGTTGTAGACGGTGAGGTAGTAGAAGATGTTCTCGCCGTCCGGGTGCTCGGGTGTCGGGTCGTACATCCGCCGCAGCGCGTCCTTGACGACGACACCCAGCTCGTAGGCCCACGCGCAGTCGTACGAAACGCAGGCCTCGGAGACCGAAGACAGCAACAGCGAGTGCCCGTCGTTGTGCTGCAGTCCCTCGCCGGTCAATGTCGTGCGGCCCGCGGTCGCACCGAGCAGGAACCCGCGCCCGAGCTGGTCGCCGAGCAGCCACATCTCGTCGCCGGTGCGCTGCCAGCCGAACATCGAGTAGAACACGTACACCGGGATCATGTGCGTGCCGTGGGTGGCGTACGACGTCCCCGCGGCTATCACCGACCCCATGGCGCCGGCCTCGCTGATGCCCTCGTGCAGGATCTGGCCCTTCTCGGACTCCTTGTAGGACAGCAGCAGGTTGCGGTCGACCGCCTCGTACGTCTGGCCGTGCGGGGAGTAGATCTTCGCCGTGGGGAACAGCGAGTCCATCCCGAAAGTTCGCGCTTCATCCGGAATTATCGGGACAAAGCGCTCGCCGATGGCGGGGTCCTTCATCAGCTCCTTGAGCAGCCGGACGAACGCCATCGTCGTCGCCACCGCCTGCTTGCCCGAGCCCTTGCGCAGCTCCTCGTACACCGAGTCCGGCGGCTGCGGCAGCGCCTTGGCCCGGACCACCCGCCGCGGCAGCACGCCGCCCAGCGCGGCCCGCCGCTCCCGCATGTACTGGATCTCGTCGGAGTCCTCGCCCGGGTGGTAGTACGGCGGCAGCTCGGCCTCCAGGGCCGAATCCGGTATCGGCAGGTACAGCCGGTCGCGGAACTCCTTCAGCTCGGCCACGGTGAGCTTCTTCATCTGGTGCGTGGCGTTGCGCGCCTCGAAGTCCTTGCCCAGCGTCCAGCCCTTGATCGTGTGGGTGAGGATCACCGTCGGCTGCCCGACGTGCTCCCTGGCCGCCTTGAACGCCGCGTACACCTTCCGGTAGTCGTGCCCGCCGCGGGACAGCGAGCGCAGCTCGTCGTCGGACAGGTGGGCGACCATCGCCCGCAGCCGCGGGTCGCCGCCGAAGAAGTTGTCCCTGATGTACGCGCCGGTCTCGACGGAGTAGGTCTGGAACTGCCCGTCCGGCGTGGTGTTCATCTTGTTCACCAGCACGCCGTCGGTGTCCTGGGCCAGCAGCGGATCCCAGTCCCGGCCCCAGATCACCTTGATGACGTTCCAGCCGGCGCCGCGGAAGAACGCCTCCAGCTCCTGGATGATCTTCCCGTTGCCGCGGACCGGGCCGTCCAGCCGCTGCAAGTTGCAGTTGATGACGAAGGTCAGGTTGTCCAGTTCCTCGCGCGCCGCCATGCCGATCGCGCCGAGCGCCTCCGGCTCGTCCATCTCGCCGTCGCCGAGGAACGCCCAGACGTGCGATCGCGAGGTGTCATGCAGTTCCCGGGCGAGCAGGTAGCGGTTGAACCGCGCCTGGTAGATCGCGTTGAGCGCGCCCAGCCCCATGGACACCGTGGGAAACTCCCAGAAGTCCGGCATCAGCCGAGGGTGCGGGTAGGACGGCAGGCCGCCGCCCGGGTGGGACAGCTCCTGGCGGAAGCCATTGAGCTGGTCTTCGGTCAGCCGGCCCTCCAGGAAGGCGCGGGCGTAGATGCCCGGGGCGGCGTGTCCCTGGAAGTACACCTGGTCGCCGGACTCGCGGTGATCCTTGCCCCGGAAGAAGTGGTTGAAGCCGACCTCGTAGAGCGATGCGGCACTGGCATAAGTCGCGATATGTCCGCCTACGCCCATGCCCGGGCGATTCGCCCGGCTCACCATGACGGCGGCGTTCCACCGGATGTAGGCGCGGATCCTCCGTTCGACGTGCTCGTCGCCCGGGAACCACGGCTCGCGCTCCGGCGGGATCGTGTTGATGTAGTCGGTGGATCGGAGGCCGGGCACTCCCACCTGCTGCTCGCGCGCACGCTCGAGCAGGCGGAGCATGACGTACCTGGCCCTGGTGCGACCCCGCGTCCGGACGACATTGTCGAAGGATTCAACCCATTCGCGGGTTTCGTCGGGATCGATATCTGGGAGCTGAGTGGGTAGCCCGTCGCTGATGATGGAGAAACGCTGGCGTCCGGAAGCCACGGGGTAGCCTCGCCTTCCGCGGGTGTCTGGCGGCCGCCGGCGATTGGTAGGGACGCCGGGCTGGTCGCGTGTCTAACTGGCTAAATGTATTGTCCAGACCAATCGTGGTACGGATTGGCCTTGAGCGCATCTCTACTCAAAGGTAACCGCGACGGCCACCGCAGACTTCCGCCGGCTTGCGCTCTTGGTGTTCGCCGTAAGCCGATTCTTTCATTACCCTACGTGACAAACGCGGCTGTCCGTAACGGATGCGGGGGCCGGGGAGATCAATTTATGGTGGCGGTTTTCCGGCCTGGGGCGATTGCCACTTGCGCACTGGGCCGACCCAGTGTGAACTGTCCCAACAAGAAGGCTCTGCCTATGAAACATGCGGAGGAGGAGCGTTAGTGAGCGCGACCGCGGGTCAGGCCCAGGACGAAAGGGGCCAGGCCGAGCGGCTCGGTATCAAACCGGGCCAGGTGGTGCAGGAGATCGGCTATGACGATGATTGCGACGAGCAGCTGCGCGACGCGATCTCGGGTACTGACGGCGTGGAGCTGGTCGATGACCAGTATGACGACGTGGTCGATGTGGTCCTGCTGTGGTGGCGTGAGGGGGACGGCGACCTGGTCGAATCCCTCATGGACGCCCTTACGCCGCTCGCCGATGGGGGGTACATCTGGCTGCTCACGCCGAAGGCGGGCAGGCCAGGCCACGTCGAGCCGAGTGACATCGGGGAGGCAGCGCCCGCCGTGGGCCTGTCTCAGACCTCAAGCGTGAGCGCGGCCCGCGACTGGTCGGGCTCCAGGCTGGTGGCGCCAAAAGCAAAGCGTTAACACGAACGGCCGGTGGCTCGACGCCTGGTAACGTCTCAACTTCCGGGGTGAGGACGCGGCGTTCCCGTGATTGCGGGTACGCTGCGGACCATGAGCGTTGAGGTTGGCGAGCAGGCACCCGACTTCGAGTTGACCGACCAGCACGGGACTCCGGTCCGGTTGTCTTCGTTCCGCGGCTCGAAGAACGTGGTGCTCGTGTTTTACCCGCTGGCGTTCAGCGGGGTGTGCACCGGTGAGCTCTGCGCGATGCGCGATGACTTCCCGGAGGTGTCACGCGACGACGTGGAGTTGCTGACCGTGTCGGTCGACTCCACGTTCGTGCTCCGTACCTGGTCGGAGCAGCAGGGATTCTCCTTCGGCCTGCTGTCGGACTTCTGGCCGCACGGGGCGGTGGCGTCAGCGTACGGCGTGTTCGACGCGGATCGCGGGGTCGCGGTCCGCGGTACGTTCGTCATCGACAAGTCCGGCATCGTGCGGTGGAAGGTCGTCCACCCGATCCCGCAGGCCCGCGACATCGCCGAATACCAGAAAGCGCTAGCTTCACTGTCGTAGGTTCCCGTGCCCTGTTATCGCTGCGGTGTCCGGCAGACCGACCCGTCCCGCGGGTCGAGTCCGTGGCGCCGCGGCGTGCGCGGGGATCACCTTGTGCTGGTGTGCCCCGCGTGCCAGGCGTCGGTTCCGGACTGGGCCGCCGAACTGGATCGCTGCGGCGGGTGCCTGAGCACTCACCTGATCCGCCGCCTGGGCCAGATCGAGTGCCTCGACTGCGGCTGGACGCGCGACCCGGCGCCGGTTCCGGGGCCGGGTCCCGTCTCGGCCGGATCGGCTTCGGCTTCTTCGGATTCTTCGGATTCTTCGGCTGGGGCATCTTCGGCTGGGGCTGGGGCTCCGGCGCCGGCTGGGGCTGGGGACTCGGCCTCGGCTGGTGCGGGGCTTGCCGACGCCTCGGCCACCGGCGCGGCGGATGCCGGGTCCCACGATCCCACCCTCGCCGACGAGGTAAGCCGCGCCCTCGACCGCGTCCTGGGCCGCCACTAGCCCCGGCCGGTTCCCGCATCCGTTGGCCCGTACCCGTGCCGGTTCCTGTCTGCGCCAGACCTTGCCGTTTAGTTGGTTGGACACAACCGGACAAAGCGGCAAGATGATCAACCATCTCGACGGCAAGGTCTCCTCGCCGCCGCCGGGCGCTGTGATAACAGCAAGATGCGCGAGGCGGGGGAGAGGTGAGGGATGGGCGCGGGGGATAGGCGCGGGTGGAGCGGGTAGGCGCGCGGGATGGAACACAGCGCTAAGCATGGGCGGCTCACGGATGAGCAGCTCAAGCACGAGACGGAGCCCATCGAGAGGGGCGCGCCGCAGCGATCCCATACCGAGGAATGGCGCGAGGTGGAGCCGGTCGGCAGGATTCCCGCCGAGCGTCCCGAGAGCGTCGACCCCACCGAACAGGACATCGGACTGCGGGCGGAACTGGCCCGGGTCCTGACCCGGGATGACTTCCCCGCGACCCCGGACGAACTGACCGTCAAGCTGGACGACGCGGACGTGCCGGCCGAGCTGGTCGGCCGGGTGGCGGCCCTGTCGTCCGAGCAGCGATTCCAGAGCGCTCACGAGGTCATGGTGGCGCTTGGTATCAATGCGCCCGAGCAGCGATGAGCAACCCGATGCCGTTCAGCGGCATAGCCGGCTGGTAGCCGGGAAGGGGAGCGCGGTAATCCGCGGAGAGGACACGATAGTCCGTGGAGAGGACAGGAGGCGCCTAATGGCCACGAAAGTCCGGGATGTGATGACGCCTGGCCCCATCGGGGTGGACTACAACCAGTCGATCGCCGAAGCCGCGCAGACCATGCGCGACTGGGGAGTCGGCGCCGTGCTGGTCGTCAGCGACCAGGCGCTGCAGGGCATGGTCACCGACCGCGATCTGGTGGTGCGGGGGATAGCCGAGTCGCACAGCATCAGCGAGCCCGTCGGCCCGCTGAGCAGCGAGGACCTGGTGGGCGTCAACGCCGACGACGACGTGACCGAGGCCGTGCGGCTGATGCGCGAGAACGCGGTCCGCAGGCTCCCGGTGATCGAGGACGGGCAGGTGGCCGGCATGGTTTCGCTCGGCGACCTGGCCGTCGACCAGGATCCCGGCTCAGCCCTCGCCGACGTCAGCCGGGCCGGCCCCAACAGCTAGCTAGAGCGCCGGTCCCAGTAGTGGGGCTGGACTTGCTGGCCGTGCAGCTATTGTCTATTTTGCCGGATTCGCTGGGCAGGTTTTCGTGGTTGATCCGGGCTTCGTGGTGATCATTGTGCATTATAGTGCACAAAAATCACCGCAGAACCCCGATTTACCGCAGTAATCCGAGCGACCCGCCGCGCGGGCATCCGGCCGTTGAGCGGCACTCTCGCCAAGCCCGCCCCGCCGCCGGCGGGCGTCCTCGCTTAACGGCATGTGACAGCCATGTCGTCAGGACGACATGAATGTGGCGTTCATGCCGTTGGGCGCGCGGCGATTCGTTGGGGGCGGGGCGGGGGTCACAGGCGCGGGTCAGAGGTCCATGGGGCTGGAACGGCCGACGGACCGCGACTCGTGGCTTTCGACCTGCTCCTCCGGCTCAGGCGGGTTTCCGCCGCCCTCGGGCACGGGCGCGTCGCGGCGCGGGGCCACGCTGCGGCCCCCGCCGACGTGCTGGCCGCCCTGGACCACCCCGCGCATGTGCTCTAGGTGCCGCCTCTTGTGGCCCGGATGCCTGGCCGCCCACCGTACCGCGACAAGCCAGATGACCAGCGTCACCACGATGACGACACATAGGACCCAGATTCCGGTCGTGGTTCCAGTCATAACGGCTCCGCTACCCGCCGCGACCGCGCATGAACATGTTCGCATGAAGATCTACGCGGGGGGCAGTCCGCACAGGATGAGGAACTCGCTTCTGCTAGACGAAGACATCGCATACAAGCTGCGTGAGATCGGCCAGCAGCTTCGGGTAGACGCGGTCCGGTGCAGCGCGGCCGCCAACTCCGGGCACCCGACGTCCTCGATGTCCGCCGCCGATCTGATCGCGGTGCTGGTGGCGCGCCATCTGCGCTACGACGTCAGCAATCCACACGCGCCAGGCAACGACCACCTCATCTTCTCCAAGGGGCACGCCTCACCGCTCTACTACGCCATGCTCAAGGCGATCGGTGCGATCACCGACACCGAGCTGCTCACCTACCGGCAGGCCGGGAGCCGGCTCGAAGGACATCCGACGCCGCGCCTGCCGTGGGCCGACGTCGCCACCGGGTCGCTGGGCCAGGGCATGCCGATCGGGGTGGGGCTCGCCATCACGGCACGGGACCTGGATCAGCTGCCGTACCGGATCTGGGTGCTGTGCGGCGACAGCGAACTGGCCGAGGGCTCGATCTGGGAGGCGGCCGAGCACGCCGGCCAGCAGCATCTGGACAACCTCACGGTCGTCGTCGACGTCAACCGGCTGGGCCAGCGCGGCCCGACCCGGCACGGCTGGGACACCGCCGCCTACGCCCGGCGGTTCGCCGCGTTCGGCTGGCACACGCTGGAAATCGACGGCCACGACGTCGAGGAGATCGACGAGGCGTACGCCGCGGCGACCCAGCATGCCGTCCAGCCCACCGTGATCCTGGCCAGGACCAGGAAGGGCCGCGGCGTGGCGGCGGTCGAGGACCAGGAAGGCAAGCACGGCAAACCGTTGCCAGACGCAACAGAAGCCATAAACGAACTAGGCGGCGAGCGGGACATTCACGTCAGCGTGACCTCACCCCCGCCCGACCTGCGCCCGCGCAGGTTCCGGGCCGATGGCGCCAGGCTGCCCGCCTATGAACCCGGCTCGATGGCCGCGACCAGGACCGCGTTCGGCCAGGCGCTGGTGGCGGTCGGCGACATGCGGCCCGAGGTCGTGGTCCTGGACGGCGAGGTGAGCGACTCGACGCGCACCGGGTTCTTCGCCGACGCGCACCCGGAGCGGTTCTTCGAGTGCTACATCGCCGAACAGCAGATGATCGCGGCCGCGGTGGGGATGCAGGTCCGCGGCTGGATACCGTACGCGGCGACGTTCGCCGCGTTCTTGAGCCGGGCGTATGACTTTATCCGGATGGCCGCGATCAGCCGGGCCAGCATCCGGCTGGTCGGCTCGCACGCCGGCGTCGCCATCGGGCAGGACGGGCCGTCCCAGATGGCCCTGGAGGATCTGGCCGCGATGCGGGCCGTGCACGGCAGCACGGTGCTCTACCCGTGCGATGCGAACCAGGCGGCCCGGCTGACCGCCGCGATGGCCGACGTCAGCGGCATCAGCTACCTGCGGACCAGCCGCGGCGACACGCCGGTTATCTACCGGCCCGACGAGGAGTTCGCGGTCGGCGGCAGCCGGGTGGCGCGCTCGTCACCCGATGACCAGGTCACGCTCGTCGCGGCCGGCGTCACCGTGCACGAGGCGCTGGCCGCCGCGGATCTGCTGGCCGACGATGGCATCTCCGCCCGGGTCATCGACGCCTACTCGGTCAAGCCGATCGACGCGGCGACGCTGCGCCAGGCGGCCGCCGAGACGGGCCGGATCGTCACCGTTGAGGACCACTGGCGCGACGGCGGGCTCGGTGACGCGGTGCTGGACGCGGTTACGGCGAACGCGGCCCCTCCGCCGCTGGTGCACAAGCTGGCGGTACGGGACATGCCGGGTTCCGCGACCCCGGCCGAGCAGCTCCAGGCCGCCGGGATCGACATGGTGTCCGTCGCGGCCGCGGCGGCCGACCTGGTGGCCGGCCGCGCGCCCCGCTAGCCGCGGGGGTGCGGCTCCCCCCGCTAAGAACCTTAGGATCGCGCCTATGCCGTCCTGCGGGGGCTCGGCGCCGGCGGGCAGCAGGAACAGTTCGGCGTCGGTGCACGCGATAGCCCGTACGATCGCGGCGTCGGCGCGGTCCTCGACCGGATCCGCCACGCCGCGATCGGTCAGCTCGGCCCGGGACAGCGCGAGGTCGGCGCCTTCCGGGCCGATCCAGGCCTGCGCGGCCGACGCCGGGTCGTCGGCGATGAAGACTTCGGCGGCGCGCCGGTCCGCGAGCGCGGCGACGGTGCCGGCCAGTCCGCCGACCGCGGTCCCGTCAGCCATCCGCGAGTGCCACAGTCCGAAGCGGGAAACCAACGTCCGTTCGTGATATTGGGTTGTGATTTTCTCGGCTGCCTCGGCCAGCGCCGCGCTGTCCGCTGGCACCTCGGCGTCAACCACCACCGCGGTCTCCTTGAGGTGCGGGTTGAGATGGCCGAGAAGAGACGAGCGGGCCCGGGGGTCGCCGGCGATCACGATTTGCTCAGCTCGCGCCTGCGCCGCGGGCCGAACGCCAGCGCAGTTCGATGGCATGCGCGGCGTCCTCGGCGGCGCGGGACACGTCCAGGTAGACCGAGACGTGGTCGCCGAAGTCCTCATACAGGGGCCGGAGGAAGTCCAATTTCATGCAAGCTCCTTGGAATGCTCCAGGCAGTACACGGCGAAGGCGCGGCGCAGCACGGGCAGTGCCACATTGCGCACTGGTATGCCGGCGGGCGTGGTGCCGCATTCGGTGCCGGCGTGCGCGTGGCCGTGGATGGCCAGGTCCACGCCGGCGCCGTCGGCCGCCTCCGCGAGGAAGTAGCTGCCGAGGAACGGATAGATTTCCGGCGGCTCGCCGGCCAGCGTGTCCGCAACGGGGGAGTAATGCGTGAGGGCCACCCGGAAGTCGGTGTCCAGGTCATCGAGCGCCCCGGCCAGGCCTTCGGCGAGATGGCGCGAGTACCGGACGAACTCCTTCATCTCCGGCTCGCCGAACTCCGACGCGCACCGCCCGGGAAACCCGCCGCCGAATCCTTTGCTGCCCGCGACTCCGAGCGTCCCGTCCGCCAGGCTGAGACTCACCCCAGAACCTTCAAGGACATTTATCCCGAACGACGTCAGTAGCTCCGTAATGTCTTCCTGCTCGCCGCACTGGAAGTCGTGGTTGCCGAGCACCGTGACCACCGGAACGCCGATGTCGCTGAACTCGGCGGCGACGATCTCGGCTTCCGCCACCGTGCCGTGCTGGGTCAGGTCCCCGGCCAGCAGCAGGACATCCGCGCAGTCCGTTATGCGCTCCAGGTGCGGGCGGATCCTGTTGCGGACGTCCGGGCCCAGGTGGACGTCGCCTACCGCGGCTATCCGGATGCAGGGGGGTCTGGGGGGACGGTCCCCCCGGTCCAGGATCACTGCTCCCGCACTTCGATCACGTCGACCTGGTTATGGATGGTCACCTCGGGGGCGGCCTCGCTGGCCACCTCGGACAGCCGCCTGCGTCGCTCCTGGCTGACCACTTCGCCGCGCAGGTAGGCGGCGTCACCGTCCATTTCGACCCGGACGCCCAGCTCGTGCGTGCGCGGATCGGTGGCCAGGGCGTGTTCGAGGCGCCCGGCGAGAGTCTCGTCGGTCGCCGTCGCCACCGGGCTCGGCGGCGGCCCGGGGCCTGACACAGGCAGGATCTCCAGCCCCTCCAGCAGCACCAGGAACGCCCGGCCGAACGGAGAGTCCTTCGTCTCCCGCCGCACCACGTCCCAGTCGACCTGCTCACGCATGGCCCGGACCATGATCAGCGGGATGGTGAAGTCGGCGTGATGCGCGGAGAACGACCGGACCAGGGACAGCACCAGATCGGTGGCGCCCAGCACCGGGACCGGCATCGCGACGACGTCCAGCTCCTCGGCGCGGTCCAGCAGCTGCCAGCTGACCGGCTCGCCGCCCAGGCAGTAGATCAGGTCGATCATGTGCTCGCCGTCGAACGCCTTGATCAGCCAGCCCTCCGGCGGCCGCTCGATGCGCATGCTCGCGGCGGCGAAGGCCTCTGCCGCCCGGTCCACGTCCTTCTCCATGAGGACGAAATCCACGTCATGCACCGGCGGAGCGGCACCGCGCGCGAACGCGGCGCCGCCGCCCGCCAGCGCGAACGGTATGCCCGTCTCGCGCAGTACCGTGGCGGCCCTCTTCAGCGTCTCGACCAGTGGCAGGACCGGCTGGCTCATCTGTTCTCCCGTAGCGTAGGTAGGAGATCGAACCGGGTCATCGCCCTCGGGTACCCACGGGCCCGCTGGTAAACGTGTCGTTTGCTTCCCGGGACCCCGGGTAGTCCCGATTGGTCAGGCGCTCGGGAGGTACACAATGGCAAAGAAGATCCGGGACGTTATGACTCCGGCACCGGTGTGCGTGGCACCAGCCGAGAGCGTGTCCGCGGCCGCGCGGGCGATGGGGGAGCACGGCATCGGCACCGTGATGGTGTGCGACGGCGACAGGCTTCTCGGTCTCGTCACCGACCGGGACATCGCGATAAGGGTGCTGGCCGAGAACCGCGATCCTGCTGTCACGCAGATCGCGGACATCGCCAGCGAGGAGCTGGCCACGCTCAGCCCGGACGATGACGTGTCCGAGGCGGTGCGGCTGGTCCGCGAGCGGGCGGTCCGGCGTATTCCGGTCGTGTCGGACGGGCGTCCGGTAGGCATCGTGTCCATCGGCGACATCGCGCTGGACCGGGATTCGGGTTCTGCCCTCGCGGACGTGTCGGCCGCGCCGCCGAACACGTGATCCACCGTGGCTGCACAGCAAGTGGCTACACCGGAACACGTCGTCGAGATACTGATGGAGCGGTACGCGCGCCGCTATAGCGACGACGCGGGCATCAAGCTCGCTGACAAGCCCGGACCGCTGTACCAGCTACTGGTGCTGGCCACGCTGCTCAGCGCACGGATCTCGGCGGACATCGCGGTCGCCGCGGCGCGCGAGCTGTTCGCGGCCGGCTACCGGTCGCCGAAGGCGATGGCCGACGCGAGCTGGCAGGACCGGGTCGACGCGCTCGGACGCGGCCACTACCGGCGGTACGACGAGCGCACCGCCACGATGCTCGGCGACGGCGCTGGCCTGCTGATCGAACGGTGGCACGGCGACCTCCGGCGCCTGCGTGACGAGGCGGAGCGTGCGGAGGCGGGGCGTGACGGGGCGGGCGGCGGCGAGGCGGGCGGCGGCAGCGCGGCCGTCGCCTCGCTGCTGACCGAGTTTCCCGGTATCGGCCCGGCGGGAGCTGACATCTTCCTGCGTGAAGTCCAGGACGTCTGGCCTTCGGTCGCGCCGCACGTGGACGCGGTCATGATTAAGGGTGCCCGGAAGGTGGGGCTGGACGGGGACCGAGAGTCGCTGGCCAGGCTGCTCGCGGGTCGCGGGGAGCCGGGACGGCTGGCCGCCGCGCTGGTGCGGGTGTCGCTGAGTGACCGGGCGGCCGGCGAGGTGACCGCGGCGGTCGGCCGGTAGCCCACGGCCGCGTTTCCGCCTGGTCACGGTCAGTATCGTTTGCGTGATCGGCCCACGGGTAGGCGACGAGCTCTACAGCTCTGCTTGTCCTACCTCGTGGGGAGCCTGCGTGAATCTGAGCCGGATCCGTTCACTACTGGCCGCCGGGGCCGAGACGCTGTTCGATCTGGGACCGGATCGGGACCGCCGGGTGGTGTGGGCGCGGGCCGGTCACGCGGCGATAGAAGTACGAGGACTGGACAGTACGGCCGGCGGGGACGAGGCTGACCGGTCCTCCGGTGACGCCGACCGGCGCAGGCGCCGCAGGGTCGCCGAGGCCGCCCAGCAGGCGGTGCGGGGGCTGAAGGGGGTTCACTGGGCCGAGGTCAACGAAGTGACGGCGCAGCTGCTCGTGGCCTTCGACGAGGAGCAGGTAGGGACGGATCGGCTGGTGGCCACCGTGGCGGCCGCGGAGCAGGCTCACGGGGCCGGTGACGAGGCCTTTTCCTGGGACCGGCCGTCTCATCCAGCCGACATGGCCCCGCTCACCGCCACCTTGACCGCGCTGGCCGGTGACATCGTCGGCGTCGGGATCGGGCTGGGCGTCAAGGCCGCCGGGCCGCTCGCCCGGGCGCTGCCGGCCAACGCGGCCATCCGGGTACCGCTGGCGATCATGGACGGGTATCCCTGGCTGCGCCGGCAGCTGGAGAACCAGATAGGGCCGCTCGGCACCGACGTGCTGCTCGGCGTCGGTAACGCCGCCATGTACGGCCTTACCGAAGGACCGGCCCGGCCGGCCGTGGACGCCGTTTACCGGGTGCTGCTGGCCGCCGAGCTGCGGGCCAGGCAGGACTCCTGGGTCGCCCGCGGCCCCGAGCTGACCGAGACCGCGCCCCGTTGCACGGCGGATGCGCCGCAGGCGGGGGACAGGCCGGCTCCGTTCCCGGACGGCCCGGTCGAGTCGTACACCCAGCGGGCCGGACTGGGCTCGCTCGCGGCGGCGGCCGGAGTATTCGCGGCTACCCGCGATCCGGGCCGGGCCGCCGAAGCCATCAACGCGTCGGTCCCGAAATCGGCCCGTATGGGCCGCGAGGGATTCGCCGCCGTGCTCGGCCGGGACCTGGCCAGGAGCGGCGTGGTCCCGATGGACCGGTCGTCGTTGCGGCGCCTGGACCGGGTGTCCGCCGTCGTACTGGAAACCTCTGTGCTTATGGCCGGCGGCGGCGGGGACCTCGATCCGCTGGCCGAGGCGGTCCTGATCGCCGCGCGCGGCCACGACCGCAGGGTGCTCGTCACCAAGGACCCGGCGCTCGGCGACCTGATCGCCCGCGCGGACGAGGTCATCGACTGCGACGCCACGTCGGTCATCGCCCGGATCAGGGAACTGCAAGCCGACGGGGAGGGGGTTCTGCTGGTCTCGGCCGGCAACGACACGGCCCTGCACGCCGCTGACGTCGGCGTTGGTTACCTGCACGCCGGGCCGGCCGATGGCGCGTGCTGGACGGCGGACCTCATCTGCGGACCCGGCCTGGCCGAGGTGTGGCGGCTGCTCCGGGCGGTGGAGAGCGCCCGTTCGGTCAGCCAGCGCTCGGTTACGCTGGCCGCCAGCGGGGCGACGCTGGGACTGCTGCTGGCCACCGTGGGGCGCGTCGGGAGGGGCGGATCCGGGCAGGTCACGGTACCGTTCAGCCCGGTTCAGGCCGCGTCGCTGGCCAGCCTGCTACAGGGAGCTTACGAGGCTCGCCGTATCGGCCTAACCCCGCCCCCGGAGCCGAGGCCCCGGGTAGCCTGGCACGCGATGCCCGTTGACGAGGTGCTGAGCAGGCTGGCCGCCGATACCGGGGAGAACGCGGGCAGTAGTGGTGTCTCTGAGACCGATGAAAAGGCCGGGGGGATCAGGGTTCCGCGGGCTTTCAGCGGGGCGGCCGATCTGACTTCGGCTGTGTTCGCCGAATTGAAGGACCCGCTCACGCCGGTCCTGCTTATCGGATCCGCGGCCTCCGCCTTGCTCGGCGGCGCGGTGGACGCCGCGCTGGTCGGCGGCGTCATGCTTGGTAACGCCGTGGTCGGCGGCGCGCAGCGGCTACGCACCGAGCAGGCCCTTGAGTCATTGCTCGTCCACGAACAGCAGAACGCGCGCCGGATCAAACGCGACGTCGGCAATGAACTGCCCGGCAATCCCGAGGACCTGCCCGCGGACATGGTGCCCGCGGCTCGGCTGCGTCCCGGCGACCGGATCTGGCTCCGCGCCAACGACGTGGTGCCGGCCGACGCGCGCCTGCTGGCGGCCGACGCGCTCGAGGTCGACGAGTCCACGCTTACCGGCGAGTCCCTCCCGGTGACGAAGGATCCCGCGCCGACCTCAGCCGATACCCCGCTCGCCGAGCGCGCGAGCATGGTCTACGAGGGAACGACGGTGGTTTCGGGCATCGCGGTCGCGGTCGTGGCGGCGACCGGTGACGCGACCGAGGCCGGCCGGGCCGCCTCCGCGGCCAGCGGAACGTCCGGGCGCGCGATCGGCGTCTCGGCGCACCTGGCCGAGCTGACCAACGCCGCGATGCCGGCCAGCGTCGCGGGCGGCATGGCGGTGACCGCTCTCGCCATGCTGCGCGGTGTGCCGCTGCGCGAGGCACTCGCCTCCGGGGTCGCGGTCGGCGTCGCGGCCGTGCCGGAAGGCCTGCCGCTGGTAGCCACGGTCGCGCAGCTCGCCGCCGCCCGGCGGCTGTCCCATCGAGGGGTGCTGGTCCGGTCGCCGCGCACGCTGGAAGCCCTCGGCCGGGTGGATGTCGTCTGCTTCGACAAGACCGGGACGCTGACTCAGGGACGGCTCGAGGTGGTCGGCGTGGCGGGCATCAGCGATCCCGTCGACCTGGACACCGACGAGGGGCGCGGGCTGCTCCGGATGGCGGCGCGGGCGTGCCCGGAGGGGCGCGTCACGCACACGACCGATCAGGCGATCCTTGACGCCGTGCCGTCGCGCGCCGACGACAGCTGGAAACTCGTCGACGAAATGCCGTTCGAGAACAGCCGTGGCTTCGCCGCTTCTCTTGGCCGGCTGGATGGCGGACTGGTACTCGCGGTCAAGGGTGCACCCGAAGTCATCCTGGACCGCTGTGAGTCGCTTACCGCCGAGCTCCGCCAGGCGGCGCGGGAGACTATCGACCGCCTGGCGGCCGACGGGCTTCGCGTGCTGGCCGTCGCGGAACGTCACGTGGCCGAGCCGTCCAGCGCTGGCGCCTCGGATCTGGTCGGGGAGCTGACCCTGCTCGGTTTCGTCGCGATCGCGGACAAGATGCGCACCGAGGCGGCGGAGGTTGTCGGTGAGCTGGCCAAGTCCGGCATCCGGCCGGTGATGATCACCGGCGACCATCCGGCCACGGCCAGTGCCATCGCGCGCCGGGCGGGGCTGCCGGATGCCGGCCGGGTCATCACCGGCGTCGAGCTGGACGGCCTGGCCGAACGGGACCGCCGGGAGCGGGTCACCTCCTGCGCCGTCTTCGCCCGGATTTCACCGGAGCAGAAGGTACGGATCATTGCCGACCTTCAGCGGTCCGGGAAGGTCGTGGCCATGGTGGGCGACGGCACCAACGACGCGGCGGCGATCCGGCTTGCCGACGTCGGCATCGGAGTCCGGGCGCGCGGATCGACCGCGGCGCGCAACGCCTCCGATCTGGTGCTGGTGGAAGCGGATATCGGCCGGATCAGGGACGCGCTGGCCGAGGGTCGGGCGCTGTGGCGCAGTGTCCGTGACGCGGTGTCAATCCTGGTCGGCGGCAATGCGGGGGAGATCACGTTCATGGTGCTGGGCACCGCGCTCGGCGGCAGGTCGCCGCTCAACACCCGGCAGCTCCTGCTGGTCAACATGCTGACCGACATGTTCCCGGCGCTCGCGGTAGCCGGGACGCGCGCCCATGGCGGCAACGGCGAGGCGCCTGCGGAGGAACGGCATTCAGGCCTGATCGGCGGTCCCATGATCCAGGGAATCATGATCCGCGGCGGCGCGACCGCGCTGGGCGCCACGCTGGCGTGGAGCGGCGGGCGGCTGACCGGCAGGTCCAGCCGGGCCGCGACGATGGGACTGGCCGCCGTGGTGACCACTCAGCTGGCCCAGACCCTGCTCACCGGCGTCCGCAGCCCGGCTGTGGTCATCACCTGCGCCGCGTCGCTGGCCGCGCTGGTGCTGGTGATCAGCACCCCTGGCGTGAGCCAGTTCTTCGGCTGCACCCCGCTGGGTCCCGTGGCCTGGGCCATCGTGCTGGGCAGCAGCGCCGCCGGTACCGCCGCCGCGGTGGCGGCGCCACGACTTATACCACCGCTAAAGAGCTTCCAGAATGCGTAACCACAGGAGGAAATGATGAGTCTGCCCGCCCGCCAGCAGCGAATGCTGGACGGGATTGAGGTCGCGCTGCGGGCAAGCGAACCCCGCATCGCGTCCATGTTCGCCATCTTCACCCGGCTGGCCGAGAACGACCGGTCCGCCCTGCCGGAGCGGCTTCCCAGGCTCCGGTTCCGGATGAGCGCGGGCCTTCGTGCCTTCGTGCTGCTTCCGGTGGTGTTCGCGATGCTGGTCACGGGCGTGGTGCTTGGCGGCACGGCGCGCGGCTCGAGCTGCGCCGGCGTTCGCATGGCCGGGTTCACGCTGAACCGGGTTAGCCCGGCAGTCCATGATCGGAGCGCGTGCGGCCAGTCCCGGCAGCCGGCCACCCGCCTCAGTCCGGTCAGGTCAGCCGCGACCAGTGTTGGCCCCCGGAGCGGCCTGTCCGTAACGTGGCCGAGCCTCCTGGTCCGCCCTGGTTAAACCGCCGCCGCGATCATGTTAGAAATGAGGTGAGAACGGAGGCGTCTGTTGGCGATCGAGCATCTGGGCCCTGAGGTCGCGGAATTGCTGAGCCTCACCAACGCGGGCGAGGCGCGATCGCTGAGCAAGCTGGCCGAGATGTCGGCCTGGGAGGTCTCTGGCTGTTCGGGTGCGAATGCCGCCGTCTGGCACGATCAGGAACTGGTGAGCGTCGCGGCGACCCATCCGGATCTGGCCGATCTCGCCGAGATGCAGATACAGGCCGGCCATGGTCCGCTGATCGAAGCCGCGCGGACCCGGGTCCCGGTCGCGTGCCCCGACACGCTCGAGGAAACCCGCTGGCCCGATTACGCCGAAGAGGCGCTGCGGCGGAGCATCCGCTGCTCGGTGCACCTGGTACAGGATCAGGCTCCGACGGTGCTCGTCTTGTCGCTGTTCGGCGTGCGCCCGCACGCCGTGACGCTGGAGGCCAGTCCCATGGCCGACGCGCTCGCCGCGTTCGGCGGCGCGATGCTGGCCAACGCCACCGCCTACGGCGAAGCGCAGCTCATCGCCAGCCAGTTCAAGGACGCCGTGGCGTCCCGGTCGATCGTCGACCAGGCCAAGGGGGTCTTGATGCACGCGGTCGGCTGCGACGCCGACGAGGCGCTACGCCGCCTGCGCGGAGAATCGCAGCGCCGTCACGTCAAGGTCACCGAGGTGGCCAGGCAGGTGGTCGACGCGTACGGCCGCAATTCCCGGTCCCGCTCCTGATCGGGCTCCCGTCAAGACGTTGCCTGCGGAGGCCAGACGTTACCCGCGGAAGTCAGACCTTGCTGCTGATGGCGATCTGGCATAGCTCCGGCAGCTTTTCCTCGGCCGCCCGGGCGGCGATCCGCACCCCGGCCCAGGCCAGCGCCAGCCCGTAGGCGGCGCCGCACAGCACGAGCGCCGGCATCCGGATCGCGGCCGGATCCCGGCTGGTGAGCACGATGGCGACGATCACCGGCGTGACCGCTATCGCGACGCCGCCCAGGCTGCCGAGCACACCGAGGAACACCTTGGACGCGTGGCCCTGAGCGGCCTGACGCATGGGATTTCCAGCTCGGTACTCCATCGGGTAGGGCAGAACGACGGTGAAGATGTTGCTCAGCGCCAGCGCGGCGCCCAGCCCGGCCAGGTCGAGCGCCATGGCGAGGAATCCGTACCCGGGGTGCCGCGCCGCGGCCGCCAGGACAAAGGAGATCGCTACCAGCAGCGGCCCTCCGATCACGGCGAGGGCGATGTCCTGACCGGAGAAGTAGGCGCGGAGCTGGCGGCGGCCGCTCATCGCCAGCGCCTCGAAGACGAAGGCCGGACCCGTCTGGCCAGCCGAGTTGCCGTAGCCGAACCCGACGAATCCCGCACCGGCCACCGAGCCGGCCAGCAGCAGGCCGGGACGCGGATCCGGACCCACGATGGCCTTGATCGACACCACGGCCGTGATGACCGCGATCATGCCCCACCAGATCATGTATCCGGGCTCGCGGCGCTGATAGGTCAGGATCCGCGCGGCCAGCGTGCCACGCAGGCCATACCGTCCCAGCGGCAGCGCGGCACGGCGAGCTCGCGATCTCTGGGTTGACGCGTCCGCGGTGACCAGAGCGCGGTCGAGCGAGCGTATCCACAGCCAGCCGAGCGCGACCACGACAGCTGCCAGCATGGCCAGCCGCGCCGCAGCGATGCCGGGACGTCCGTCGGAGGCGTCCTTGATGGCGTGCGCGGCCAGGCCGGGGGGCAGCCACCGCAGCCACTTGTCGACGCCGCCGAAGCTCGCCGCGGTGATGTTGCCGTTCGCTACCGCGCTGGGCAGTACCTGGGTGAACAGCTCGTACAGGGCGAACAGCGGCAGGACCAGGAAGGCGGCGAGGTCCTTGCCGCGGCGGGAGCGCAGCAGCGTAGCCATGCTGGTTGTCACGAACCGGGCCAGCGCGATGCAGAACGCCACTTGAAGCAGCACCGCGATCACCGCTGTCAGCACGCCGAGCGCGCCGGCGGCCAGCCCGGCGGTCGTTCCCAGCAGGCCCAGCACGTTGGCCGCCGGCCACGCGCCGGCGGCCGAGGCGGTCAGCAGTCCCACCGCGAGCGGGCGGGTGCGCAGCGGGTACAGCGTCAGCGTGGCCGGATCGAGGGTGCCGTCCAGGCCGAAGGCGAAGATCGGCCCGATCAGCCAGCCGAACGCGAACAGCGTGAAGATGACCGCGGTCACATCCACCGACGAGCTGTTGCCACGGAGCATGGCCAGGACGATGAAGGCGCCGATCGCGAGCAGCACGGCAAAGGTGGTGCTGACCACGAAGGAGATCTTGGCCGCCGTTGTCGAGCGCAGAGCGTTGCGCAGCAGGCGCAGCTTCAGCTGGACGAGGAGCCGAGCCACGACAGCACCTCCTCAGCGCCCGCCCGCGGACCGACCAGGTCGATGAAGGCCCGTTGGAGGGTCTTGCCGTCCCGCACCTCATCAGTGGTGCCGCTGGCCACTATCCTGCCCTTGTCGATGATGGACACGTGGTCGCAGACCTGCTCGACCAGCTCCATCACGTGGCTGGAGAACAGCACCGTTGAGCCGGACGCGGTGAATCGTGTCAGCAGGCGCCGGATGACATCGGCCGAGATGGGATCCACACCCTCCAGTGGCTCGTCCAGGAACAGCACCGACGGGTTGTGAATCAGTGCGCACCCGAGCGCTGTCTTCTTGCGCATGCCCGTTGAGTAGTCCGCCACCAGTCGCCCCGCGTCCGCTCGCAGGTCGAGCAGGTCCAGCAGTTGCGCGGCTCGTTCGCGCGCCTCCGCGGCGGGCAGGCTCCGCAACCGACCGGCGTATTCCAGCATTTCCGCGCCGGTGAGCCGCTCGAACATCCTGGCCTGGTCCGGCACCACCCCGATCACCGCCTTGGCGGCTACCGGATCCGCCCACACGTCTGTCCCGCTGATCCGGATCCGGCCGATATCGGGTCGTAGCAGACCTGTCATCATCGACAGGGAGGTGGTCTTCCCCGCGCCGTTCGGCCCGACCAGTCCGGCGAGGGAGCCGGCCGTGATCTCCAGATCGATCCCGGCCACGGCCTCTTTCTCCCCGAAACTCTTGCGGAGCCCGGACACCGCGATGGCTGGGGCTTTCATGTTCCGCCTCCTCGCCTTGCGTCCGTTAAACTGATATCACTATGCTAGACAGTTGTCATCAGACCGGTCAAACCGGCCGGTCAGGGCTCAGGGCTCACGGCTCAGGGCTCAGGGCGAGGAGGCGACGATGGCCGCGCGGACTTCAGCTAGACCGGATCGGGAGCAGTCAGCGGGGCAGGTGACCGAGCGGGCGGCGTGGTCGGCGTCCGGTGTCCGCGTCCTGGTGGCCGGGGTCATGATGGTGCTCGCCGGGATCGTGTTGCTGGTGCTGAGCGGCGTCCTCAAACCAGGTGTCCCCGGCCTGGTAGCGCTGGCCGTGCTCGGGGTCCTGCTCCTGCTCGGCGGACTGGTGGCCATGCAGGGACTCACCCCGGTGGTGGCCGGGGAGGCTCGCGTTGTCCAGCTTTTCGGCCGGTATCGCGGCACGATCCGGGATCCCGGCCTGCACTGGGTCAACCCGCTGGCCCGCAGGCGCAAGGTGTCGGTCCGGATCCGCAACCACGAGACCGCGGTGGCCAAGGTCAACGACGCCGACGGCAACCCGATCGAGATAGCCGCGGTGGTGGTCTGGCAGGTCCACGACACGGCCAGCGCGCTCTATTCGGTCGACGACTTTCCCAGGTTCGTCGCCATCCAGACCGAGACCGCGGTGCGGCACACCGCGTCCAGCTATCCCTACACCAGCCACGACAGCGGCGAGCTGTCCCTGCGTGACAACGCGACGGAGATCACCCAGCGGCTGTCGGCCGAGATCGCCGCGCGGGTCCTGCCCGCCGGAGTGCACATCATCGAGTCCCGTCTCACCCGGCTGTCCTACGCGCCGGAAATCGCCCAGGCTATGCTGCGCCAGCAGCAGGCGAATGCAGTGGTCGGCGCTCGCCAGCGCATCGTCGAAGGAGCGGTCGGCATGGTCCAGCTGGCCCTGAACCGGCTGGAGGAACAAGATGTCGTCGCGCTCGACGAGGAGCGCAAAGCCGCCATGGTGTCGAACCTGCTGGTGGTGTTGTGCAGTGAGCAGGCAACCCAGCAGGTCGTCAACACCGGCAGCCTTTACCAGTAACGGGTGGCACGCGATACGGTGAGCGAGCGCAAAAGCATACTGCTGCGCCTGGACCCGGCCGTCCACGACGCGCTGGCCCGATGGGCCTCCGACGAGCTGCGTAGCACCAACGCTCAGATCGAATTCCTGCTCCGGCGCGCCCTCGCCGATGCCGGCCGGCTCCCCGGCCGCGTCGCACCGCAGCGGCGCCCCGGCCGTCCCGCCAAAGACCCGCCCCCGTGATCCCGGTCGCCTCCGCCAGCGGTTCTCCACCTGTCCATACAGCGCGGAAACCCGTATAGTGTGGAAATTACACGCTACGCGGAAATAAACCCACCGTATGGCGAAATTTCAAAATAAATCGAGTTTGCGGCGTGTCATGGGCGAGCGCCGGTTTTGCCGGGATATGACCGCTATGTGGCGGTGGCTGCGGTGCGCAACGCGGAAAGAAAGGGGTTTCGTGGAAGATTGAGCGCCGGTTTCCGGTACCTTTTCTTCCAGAGGACCCTTTCCTTCCGCATGATAGCCGGTCCATATGCCCGCTATGTGCCAATACGCGCAGTTCAGCAGGCTGGCTAGCGCACTCTAGCAAAGACGACATGCCCGACATGCCGCAAACGCACGTTATTTTGAAGTGTTGCCTATTCGTACATTTAATTTCCATCCAGCATGGATGTTCCGCCTTCCCAATCCGCATGTTGACCACACGCGCTCCGATAGCACTATCAGCGGACCGCGGCAGGAAGAGTGGCTTGCGTGTCTCCGGCCGCCGTGGCGGTTCTCCACCGTTCTGCGTCACAAGCCGCGAAGGCTGCGCGAAATTATGCGCTTTCTGGCACGATAACGATAATCGAATCACCAATAATCGCATTTGGCACCAGGAACAGCGGGCAGCGCGCAATGAGATAGAGGCCCTACCCTCGCCGGTTCGCGGCTGTCGGTGGCTCCGGATCAATCTAGCGATAACCAAAATTCGTCGAGGATCACTCGAAAATCGTAGCTGCGGCCGCAGAGGAGGAATCATGGGAACGAAAACAGTTAAAGTAACGATCGAGGCTCCAGAAGGTCATCCATTCAAGAAGGAGGGCGATGTCAAACTTTGGATAAACGAACGCGAAGATATCAGGGTCGGGACACCATCATCCTTGTCGAAAAAGAAGGTAATACTTACCTGCACGTACACCTTCGACGGGAAGTATAATAAGGAAACATTTGAGAGCATCGTCAGGAACAAACTTAAGGATAAGATTGGGGTAACCTGTAAGGTGACGGCCGAGTTATTCGGGAAGTAGCGTTGGTCCGGTACGGCGACGCATGCAAGCACTGGTATGCCTGCTATCTGCCCAGACACGTCAAGCTCTCCCCGCGCTCGTCGGCATCGCTGCCATCTTGGCGCCCTGGCGTGCCGCCGGTTCATCGGGACACGCCGAGTGGCGCGGATGGCTGAAGCGGGCCGGGGCAATCGGCGACGCGGGCTACGGTCGGCGGCCGGACTTGTCGAGGGCGAACTCCCCGGCGCGGACGCCAGCGACGAACGCGCGCCACCCGGCCGGGGTGTACCGGTGGACAGGGCCGTGACCGTGGGCCTTGGTGTCCCGCACCAGGATCACGCCGTCGCGGCCGGCCACCTCGACGCAATTGCCGCCGTTGCCGCCGCTGAAACTGGACTTGCGCCAGCGGACGTTGCTCACGTCCATCGTTCCTCAGCCACCTTCACGATCAGATCTCTCGAGGCGCCACGGGGCAGAGCCTCTGATCGAAGGGTATCGAATATCAGATTGACCTTGGCCACCGTGGCCGGGTTCCTGGTGGAATGTCCCTCGTCCGGCGACTCCATGTAGACGATGTCCGCGGTGTCGTCGTCGAAGTCCGCGATAGCGAACGCGCCCAGCAGGCCGATGTGCGCCCCGGCGTCGGCCGGGATGACGTGTACCGCGATCCTCGGTCGCTCGGACAGTTCCACCAGCTTGAGTAGCTGGTCGCGCATGACCTTCGGTCCGCCGATCCGGCGGTGCAGGGCCGTCTCGTCGATGACCGCCCAGAACTTCGGCGGGCCGGCCCGGTCGAAGATCGCCTGCCGGGCCATCCTGGTGCTGAGCAGCCCCTCCAGCTCGTCCTCGGTGCCGGCCGTCTGCCACGCGATGAACAGCGCGCGTGCGTACTCGGGGGTCTGGAGCAGTCCGGGGACGAGCAGCGGCTCCCACATCTTGATGACCGTGGCCATCCGCTCGGCTTCGATCCAGTCCGCGAACCAGCCCGGGATGACGCCGCGCTCCCTGCGGGCGATCTCCGACAGCTCGGCGAACCTGCCCCCGGCCAGGCCGGGAAACGTCGTCACCAGGACACGGGCCGCGTCGTCCGACGCCGGCCGCTTGCCCGTCTCGATCTTGGTGATGACCGTCCGGTCGAACCCCAGCTTGTGCGCGAGCTGGTCCTGGCTGTGGTATCCGGCCGCCAGCCGCACGCGGCGAAGTTCCTCGCCGAGCCATGCGCTCAGGTCGTTGCGGATATACCGGTCGTTCGCCATGGGACCTCACGGTGACGTGCCTGCTGGGAATCTGGGGCTGCATGTGCCGGGCGTCGCACGCCACGTAGCACAACAATGCCCTTCACTTATGTGATCAGCAATACGGATAAGCCAATAGCTAAACCACCGGGAAGGCATCGATATGGACGGACAGGACAGCATATCCACTAGCCGCGCGGAGGAAGTGTTCCGCTTGGCGAACACCCTGTATCAGGACCAGCGCGACGTGCTCACCGAGCCCGAGACCGCGGCCCTGCGCGGGATCCGGGAACGGATGACCGACATCTTGTGCCCCTACCCGGTCGCCGTCCTGGAGGAGGACAGGAAGAAGCTCGACGAGAGGTTCCCGGACCGGGAACATTGGTACATCCGCTGCGGCAAGACCGTCACCTGGTGCGACCGGCCCAGGGAACCGGCCGACGCCGACGCCGTCAGGACTGGCAGTCAACCCAGACGATCTGCCGTAGCCGTCCGCCATCCGGCAGCGTCACCGGCACCTCGCCGAACTTGATCCGAGCCGTCGTTCCGGGGTCGGCCAGGCAGGCCGGCCATCCGGACATGTGCGTCGTGCCCTGTCTGTCGACCCACGTGACGTTGCCCGGTCCCCGCAACCCATAGGTCCAGCCGCCGATGGTGACCGACGCCTCATCCGAGCCCACCGACGCGACTCCGGTCAAGATCGTCATGGCCGCCGGCTGCTGGTGGTAATGACGCTCACCGGCCACGAATGCACCGGCCGTCAGCAGGCACCCCGCCGCGGCCACTCCCACTGCCCGCACTCTCCATCGTGCCCGCCATGGCGTCGCCGCCGCTCGGGCCGCCGCGGAGTATGCCGGCAACTCGTCTCCCAGGCTCGTCGGTGCTGGTGACGCTGCCGTCCACTGCTCGCGACACCTAGAGAGAACAATAACCAAATTTTCGCCCCCACCGCGCCCCGACACCCCACATGCCCGCCATCACCCCGCCCCGGACGTGATCCTTACACCGGAGCCCCGCCCGCCCGGCCGCGATCGCCCCCAGTCCGGACATCCGCCGTAGTGCCGCATCGGCCCGGCGGCCCGCCGCCTAGCCGCGATCGCCCCCAGTCCGGACATCCGCCGTAGTGCCGTATCGGCCTGGCGGCCCGCCCGCCCGGCCGCGATCCCTACACCCGGGCCCCGCCCGCTCCCAACGCCCGACCCAGCGACCCCGTGAGCCCCGCCCGTTCCCTACCCGGGCCCGGCGTCCCATGACATATCCGATATTTCAGCATTTGTAAACGGGCCATTGTGGAAGTTAAGAGCCCTCTGGAAGAAAGGGCGCCGGAAACCCGAGGCGCCCTTTTTTCCGCGAGGGACTTTTATTCCACGTCGTGCAGCGTAATCGCCTTGCGCATAACGGTCATAGCCCGGCAAAATGACGGCCGCACACGAACATGCCGAGGCGTGACCGCCTGCGTTAATTGTTCCGGGCCGATGCCTGCCTGAAGAGATGCCCGGTCCGTAGGGAAATGTCCGGCAAGGTAATGCGGTCGCCATCGGTCCGTTCGGGCGCGGCAGCCTGGTTATGGTGCGGCGGCCGTCCAGTGGATGGAGAAGCTGGCCAGGGTGTAGCCGAACGCGTTGACCGTGGGCTGGATGAAGTTGTCCCGGATCATCTGGGTGGCTTCGTTTTCAGCGGTGGTTATGAGCGGCCGATAGACCTGCGGTACGTGTCTGACCCGGTCGAACGCGATGCTCTGAGCGAGCGAGTAGAGGACGGACTGCGAGAACTGCGGCCGGACGACGACACCGCATCCGAATCCCGGATAGGTCCAGCTGTGCTGCACATTTAGTGGCTGGGACAAGCTGTTGTCGATGCTGACATCATGGGAGGACTGCGGCAGTTGCGGCTGAGGCAGGACAACCACGATCGATACCCGCCCGGGCTTGCCCTGGACCGGGCGGCTCAGCGTCTGCAGTCGGTAGTGGTCCGAAGCCTTCGTCCACCAGGACGGTCCAGGGTTGAGATCTACTGTGGCTGACGCGCGGCCAACCGCATAGAAGGTGCTGGCGTACCAGCAGGGCCAGAAACCGATGTTCTTCGACACCTTGTGCGTGAATACGAAGTTGAAGTTCTCTGTGCCCAGCGCGGGCTTGGAGATGCCTTCGATCTTCTGCAGTACCCATGGTCCCAGGTCCACATTGGTTGTCGTGCCGGCCGTCACCGATTGCCACGGCCACGCGAGCTTGATGTGCGGAAGGTGGGCGTTGATGCCTACCACGTGCAGGACCACGGACAGGGCCGTCACCACACCGAACGCGATCACCTTGCGGAAAATCAAGCCGGCCAGGGCAATGACGGCCGTCCACTTGACCCACAACGGGATCCGGCGAAGCCGGGTCGCCCGGATGGGACGGCTCGGCCGGACCTGTTCGGCATTTTCTTCGCGGCGACGCGGCGGAAGGGGAGCGGTCGGGTACTCACGCAATGAGTCGGAAAGGCGCTCCCACGGGTCGCCCGCCTCCGAATTACCGCCGGTATAACGGCCGGATCGCCGATCTGTCAGTCTGTTCGTGCTGAGCATACCAAGCAGAAGAATCAACAGCCGGAGCATGCCGACCGCCTCCTCGAATTGTCATGTTGGGTTTAAACGATGGGCTGGTAACCAAGGCTGAGTACCACCGGAACCGCGCCGAAGGCCCTACGGAAACGTGTGCCGGGCTTATCTGGCGGATTCGGCTCGTCTATATCTGGCCAGTGCATCTTGAGGTGCTGGGCGGTCAAGCCCGCGACGGAATACGGGAATTCGAGCGCGGATATGTTGTGTGCCTTGAGCAGGCCGCCCCAGCGGAATGCGGCGAACACCTTGGCCAGGGCGGGGACGGAGAGATCCTCACGCATGGTGAGGTCAATCCGGTAGACCGCGCCGGCCAGTTCGATCAGATCGCTGGCGCATCGCATGAGCGCGGCGGATTTCGTCCGGTAGCTCGTGCCATCGGGATTGACCATGGCCAGTTTCTCGCCGTATACCGGCGAGTAGCGCGGATGCGCCCGGCACTGCATCCAGTCGCAGGCGGCGAGGAGTTCCCACCGGACGCTGTTGGTCTGGGCGACATCCCGGTACAGCGGTTCGGCCTGAATGAGCGGTGCCCGGGCGTCCGCGACGAAGGCGTTCATCACCGACCGGGGCATCTCCGGCACGTATCGCCTGGTGGCGGTCCGCGCGCCGCGAGGGGCTGAGCGGGTCGGCCGGACCGGCTTGGATTGCTGTCGCGGCGCGTGCGCGGCCGATCCCGCGGGAAGCGGTGTCATCGGCCGGAAATCGGCCGTTTCGGTGGCCGCGACCGGTGCCATCACGGCCGGGGTCGGCCTGATGTAGGCGTCCGCCACCCCCGGGATGGCGGCACCGCCGCTTGGCACCACGTGCGGAACCTCGGTGGGTGTCCATCCGGACGGCGTGTACGGTGCCCCGGTGGGCGCGGCGGTGGAAGCTCCGCCCAGTCCTGCACTAGGTGCGGCGCTGGATGCGGCCGCGGGCGCCCCGCTGGGTGTGGCAGTGGGCGTGGCGCTGGCCGGCCCGTGCGGCGCGGCGGTGGGAGTCGCGGACGTGGACGGATGCGGTGGCACAGAGGGTGGCACGGCCGGCGATGGCATGGCCGTGGCCGCCGGTCCGGTCGGTGCCGCGTGCGGGGCGGCGTGCGGAACCGGGGTCGGGGCCGGGCTGTCGTAGCGGTAGAGGTTGTACAGCCGCATGAGGCCGATGAGCTTGCTGCCGTACTCCGGATCTGTCGCGTAGATGCCGGTCAGATCAGTGGCGAACGCGTCGGGAACCTCGCGATCCGCCATGGCGTGCTGGTAGTAGCCGCTGGTGGCGAGGAGCTGGCTGTGATCGGCGATGCTCTCGGCCACATTGTGGTACACGCGGAAGGGTGCGGTGGTGGTCACCCATTGCCCGTTGACATATTCCTGCGTTTCCTGCACGTCGGCGCCGGCCGGACCAGCGCCCTTGATGCCGAACAGGTTGTTGTCCTTGACCGCCAGCCCGCTCTGGCCCCAGCCGGACTCGTCGATGGCCTGCGCGATGGTCACCGAAGCGGGGATGCCGTATTTGCGTTGCGCTGCGATGGCACCGGGTGCGACCTTGTCGATGAAGGCTTGCTGTGTGCTCGTGCCGGGCGCCTGCGTGGCCGCCGGGATGTTCTGATGCTTGCTGTATCGGGGTGGCGAAGCGGCCTGCGGCTCGTCGGCCGGCTGTGCCGTAGCGGGAGCCACACCGGGAATGGCGGCCGCGCCCGACCCGGGGCTACCGGTCGGCTGCCTGAGCTGGCTGGCCGCCGGGATCCCCGGCACCGAGGCAAGCTCCGCGTCCGCCCGGGCGGTCCCCGCTCCGGATCCGGCCGTCGCTGGCCCCGGCCCGCTCGATCGGGATCCGCTGGTTCCCGCGCCGTTCACTCCGGTAACGACCGCCGGTATCCCCGGAACGTCGGCGCCGCCCGACGGCTGCGCGGTCCCGGGCTGCGTGGTCGTTGGCTGGGCGCTCGTGCTCGCGGACGGTTGAGCAGACGCGCTCGCCGACGGCTGTGCGGAGGGGCTGTCCGTCGCCGGTCCAGTCGGGCTCGCCAGGTTGCCGTTGTCGACGAATCCGACTACACCCTGATCGCCGAGCGGACCGCCGAACTGGTGAGCGTTGACGGTGAGGTTCGGCAACGAGTCGGCCCCGATCGTGGACAGCATGCCGCCCGCGTACTTCGTGACCACCTCGACGTGACCGTCGAACAGCACCCAGTCGCCCGGTTGCGGCTGATAACCGTCTCCGAGCGGATGCCAGCGCTGATGGGCCTGCGCATCGCTGAGTACCGAAACGATGTCCAGCGACGACGGGTTCGGGTCGACGCGCACGTCGGCCCATGCGTGCAGCGGCCACGGATAAGTGGTGCCGCCGGTCACCCAGCTCTCATGTCCCGTGGCCTGCGCGCCAAGGGCAAGGGTCAAGCTGGCGAAGGCGGCGCATGACTCACCGTGGTCGGCCCCGTCTACGCTGTCCTGCTGCCATATCAGCGCCTCCATCTCAGCCGGGCTCTTGTGCTGCGCCATCCGCAGGTAGTAGTTGGCGACGCTGACGATGGATGAACGCAGTGCCTGATCACGCTGGGCCTGATCACGCTGGACCCGGTCTTTCAGGGCCGCGTCTCCGTTGGCGGCAGGCTTGACCGGCTTCTGCAGCGCCAGCAGGTGAACGGGCAGGCTGGTCGGCGATGTCATGTCGGCGACCGCCCCCTGGGCGAAGGAGAAGCCGGTCATCGCGCCGCAGGTGCTGAGACTTACCAGCGTCGTGACCTGTTGCCATCTCGATTTACTCCCGGAACGCACGCAGCCACCTCCTCTCCCGCGCGGCGTCCTGTGTCAGGCGGGAGCTATGAGCCAGGGAGGGTCTTGAGGATGGCTTGGACCTGCGAGTTGCCCGGATCATCGGCGTTCTCGAACAGGACGGCAGCGTTCTGCGCGGTCACGGCCCCGGCTCCGACGAACCATTTCTGGTACACGTCCGATACCAGTGCCGCCTGTCCGGCAGGCGTGCTCACCGGAATCGCGCACATATTCGGATAGCCCGCCCGCGAGACTACGGCCGCCGACCCGGTGTAGCGCGCGCAGTTCGCCGGGTCGCTTTCCAGTCCCGGCTGCACCTGCGGATTGCCGTTGGTGCCGGTGAGGGTCGCTCCGCCGATGATGTTGTTGATAGCCCTCGCGGCTACCTGGAGGCTGTCGATCGCGTCATACGGGTTATAGGGATGATGCAGGTTGAGCGACCATGCGATCGCGCCGCCTTGAGCCGGGACGATGGGCTCGAGCCCCTTCCGCTCCGTCTGACCGTCGCTGAATTTCGGATTGTCGCCGCTGCTGATCAGCGAGAACACCCACAGGATCTGGCTGGTGCTCTTGCCGCAGGCGAAGTTGACCTGGCCTGGTTCCGAGGCGACGTTGGGATTCTGGCAGGCCCGGTCGATCTCCTGTTGCACCACGGCCACGCTGGCCGGCCACGACGGGGAGCCCTGGAACAGCAGCAGCGCCGAGATGGTGGTGATCAGGGCCGCCGCGGCCCCGGCCGCGATGGCGATCTTGCGGCGACGGGACCGGCGGGCGTGATCGGCCGTGCGACGGCCCCGGGCGATGATCGTGCTGGTGCGGTCTCGCGCGTTATCGGCGTGAGCATCGGCTACCGGCGTATCGATGAGCGATGTCTCTTCGTCGGCCGGATCTTCGGCATCCTGCCATCCCGCCGGTGTCCGGCGGGACGGCTCCCCCTGGTATGACTCCTCGGCGTCGACCGGATACCGGACCGGTTCGGTGACCTCGACGCGCGGCCCGCCATGGCTCGAATTGGCGGCGGTCAACTCGTGTTCCAGCCAGTCCCGCCATTGGGAGAACTTACTCTCCAGTTCCGCAGCCTTGATTTCTAGACGGGACAGCCCGTCGTGGTGGATCTCGTTTTTAGATTCGAACCTGTCGGAACGCGTGCCCATGCCTCACCTCTAAATTGCGGCTCGTATCATGTGCACCGGGTTGGACGGCTGCGAAGGGGGAAGGACCCGCCAGTCCGGTGGTCTGATGTCAGGTACTCACCCAGTCCGGCGCTCCGGTCGAGGCCGGGGCGCCGCGGGCCCGGGATCAGGAGTCGGCGAACAGCCGTCTCCGGACCAGGGGCAGCCATGCGAGGGTGCCGATCGGCAATGCGGGGGAATATGCGTGAGGGCGGCCCAAGCGGGCACTCCGCTCACAGGCGCACGAGAACTAGCCGACTGCCTCTCTCCCTCGCCGATTTCACCCATGCCCGTTATTAGAACACGTATGCGATCGAGATGGGAAGGGTTTGCTCCAACAACTGGACTATGTTCGGACAGACTTCGCTCTCAGCGGACACAGAAACGGTCAAACAACACTATAGATCACGATAAGCGCACTACGGGCTACAGGCCACCAGATCATATCGATAGCATCGTCAAAGGGACGTTTCACCGCCCAAGGCTGCCAATCCGTCCGAATCGCTTGCGCCGACGGTAGGCCTCGGCGGCCGAATGGCCCGCTGGCAGCCGTATAGATGGCGCCATCCATGTCGCTGGCCCTCCAAAATGCTCGCCGGAGCGACATCGATGGCGCCATCGGTGCCGCCCTCCAAGGCAATGCGTCCGATTCGAGCGTGCCGATGGCACCATCGGTGCCGTCAGAATCGAGTTCTCAGGCAGACTCGTAGGCAAGGCGGTTCTAATCCATTCGCAAGCATGGCACAAATCGTGAAATGCCCGGCGCGCCGGAGCGGCTAGCGCGCATGGCGGGACGCCGGTTGATAACAGCAAGAAGCGGAGATCTGGCGCGGGGGCGCGGGCGGTGGTGGCGCGTGGGGCGGGGATCGGGAGGATCGGGGGTGGGCGATGGGGGCGCGGAAGCGCCGCGGCGGGGGGTGGGAGGGGCTGGCGGGGAAACCACAGAACGTTCGTGGTAATGGGGGTTTTCGCGGGAGTAAGGCAGGGTGCATGGGGTAGCTGGCCTGCATGACGCGCTACGGATACTTTCTGTCGTCGGAGGAGTACGACCCGGGCAGCCTGATCAGACAGGCGACGCTGGCGGAGCAGGCTGGGTTCGAGGCGCTGTGGATCTCCGATCACTTCCATCCGTGGCTTGACGAGCAGGGGGAATCGAGTTTCGTCTGGTCCGTCATCGGAGCAATCTCGCAGGTCACCGACCTGCCCATCACCACCGCGGTCACCTGCCCGACGGTCCGGATCCATCCCGCGATCATCGCGCAGGCGGCCGCGACCGCGGGCCTGCTGACCAACGGCAAGTTCAACCTCGGCCTCGGCACCGGCGAGGCGCTGAACGAGCACATCACCGGGCAGCGCTGGCCGAGCGCCGCCGAACGCAGGGAGATGCTGGAAGAGGCCATCGAGATCATCGTGCAGCTGTTCACCGGCGAGCAGCTCACCCACCACGGCAAGCACTACCAGGTGGACACCGCCCGGCTGTACTCGACGCCGGCTCAGCCGCCGCCCGTCTACGTGTCGGGCTTCGGCGGCCATTCCGCCCGGATGGCGGCCAAGGTGGCCGACGGGTATATCTGCATGGGTCCGAAGGCCGACCTGATCCAGATCTACCGCGACGAAGGCGGTGAGGGGCCCGTCCAGGGCGGCATCAAGGGCTGCTGGGGGAAAGACGAGCACAGTGCGCGCAAGACCATGCACCGGCTCTGGCCGACCGACAGCATCCCGGGGGAGTCCGCGCAGCTGCTGCCGCTGCCCAGGCACTTCGAGCAGCTCTCGGAGCTGATCACCGAAGACATGATCGAAGCGCCGCACGGGCCGGACCCGGATCCGTATCTCAAGGCCATCGAGGCCTACCAACAAGCAGGCTTCGACGAGGTGTACCTGGGTCAGATCGGCGGTAATGAAGAAGGCTTCTTCGACTTCGCCAGCGGCCAGCTGCTGCCGCGCCTCCGGGAGGGCTGACCAGCGCAGATGGACACTGAGAAGCTCCAGCGCGCGCTTGAAGAGGCCGTCGACGGCGAAGTCCGGTTCGACGCCGGTTCCCGCGGCGCCTACGCGCACGATGGTTCCAACTACCGCATGCCGCCGATCGGCGTTGTCGTCCCGAAGACAGCCGAGGCCGCGGTCAGCGCCATAAAGACATGTAGCGAATTCAACGCTCCCGTGCTGTCCCGCGGTGGCGGCACCAGCCTGGCCGGACAGTGCTGCAACGAGGCCATCGTCATCGACTGGACCAAGTACTGCCACAACCTGTTGTCGGTGGACCCAGGCGGGCGGACCGCGATCGTCCAGCCCGGCATGGCGCTCGACAAGGTCAACGACGCGGTCCGGAAGTACGGCCTGATGGTGGGCCCGAAGCCGTCGACGCACGTGAGCTGCACGATCGGCGGCATGATCGGGAACAACTCCTGCGGGGCGAGTGCCCAGGCCTACGGCAAGATGGCCGACTCGGTGAAGCGTCTGGAGATCCTCACCTATGACGGCCTCCGTACCTGGGCCGGCCCGACCAGCGACGCCGACTACCAGCAGATACTCGCCGAAGGCGGCCGAAAAGCCGATATATACCGGAAACTCCAACAAATCCGCGACAAATACCTCGGCCAGATCAGGACCGGCTACCCGGACATCCCGCGCCGGGTGTCTGGCTACAACCTCGACTACCTGCTGCCCGAGAAGCAGTTCCACGTGGCCCGGGCGCTGGTCGGCAGCGAATCCACGCTGGTCACGGTGCTCACCGCCGAGATCAGCCTGGTCGAGATACCGAAGTACCGGTCGCTGGTCGTGCTCGGCTACCCCGACATCGCCGAGGCCGCCGACGTGGTCCCGCTGGTGGTAGAGCACCAGCCGCTCGCCTGCGAGGGTTTGGACGACGTGCTGATCTCGCTCGAGCGCGAGGAGCACCTCGGCGGCGAGTCGCTGCGCAAGCTGCCCGAGGGAGCCGGCTGGCTGATGATCCAGTTCGGCGGGGACACCGAGCAAGAGGCCCAGCAGCGGGCGCAGGGGCTCATCGCGGCGGTGCAGGCCGACGGGGAGCATCCCAAGCCGCACGTCGCCTACATCGACGACCCGGCCGTCGAGGACAACCTGTGGGAGGTCCGCGAGCTGGGCCTGGGCGCCACTGCCTATCCGCCGGGCAAGCACGAGACGCACGAGGGCTGGGAGGACGCCGCGGTGCCGCCGGAGCGTCTCGGCGACTACCTTCGTGACTTCCGTATCCTGCTGACGAGGCACGATTATCACGCGGCATCGCTGTACGGGCACTTCGGCCAGGGCTGCGTGCACACCCGCATACCGTTCGAGCTGCGCACCGAGACCGGTATCGGCAACTACCGGTCGTTCGTGGAGCAGGCCGCCGAACTGGTCGTAGCCTACGGCGGCTCGCTGTCCGGCGAGCACGGCGACGGGCAGTCGCGCGGCGAGTTGCTGCCCGCGATGTTCGGCCCGGACCTGATCCGCGCGTTCGGCGAATACAAGGCGGTGTTCGACCCGGACAACCGGATGAATCCCGGCAAGGTGGTTCATCCGAACCGGCTGGACGACAACCTGACGCTGCGTGGCTGGTTCCCGCCCGAGCCGCGGACGTTCTTCGACTACCCGCACGACGACGGGAAGTTCTCCAGCGCGGCCTCCCGGTGCGTGGGCGTCGGCAAGTGCCGCGGCGACGAGGGCGGGGTGATGTGCCCCAGCTACCGGGTGACCCGCGAAGAGGAGCACTCAACCCGCGGCCGCGCGCGGCTGCTGATGGAGATGGTGCGCGGCGAAATGCGCCCGGGCCAGGTCGTTTCCGGCGGATGGCGCTCCGAGGAGGTCCGCGACGCGCTCGACCTGTGCCTGGCCTGCAAGGGATGCCGGAAGGAATGCCCGGTCGGTGTCGACATGGCGACATACAAGGCCGAATTCCTCGCGCATCACTACGCCGGCCGGCTGCGTCCCGCGGCCCACTACTCGATGGGCTGGCTGCCCGCTGTCTCATGGCTGGTGACCGCAGTCCCCGGCTTGGCGGGAATCGTGAACCTCGCTGCTCACACTCCGGGAATTCAGGCCCTTATAAAACGAAGTGGTGGCATCGATCCGGAACGCGAAATC
This sequence comes from Streptosporangiaceae bacterium, assembly GCA_019245115.1. Taxonomy (GTDB): domain Bacteria; phylum Actinomycetota; class Actinomycetes; order Streptosporangiales; family Streptosporangiaceae; genus JAFARZ01. Next base: position 34,085 of record JAFARZ010000363.1, read on the forward strand.
CCTCGTTTCGCGGGGCGGCCGTTCACGAAGTGGTTCACGGCCCGGGGTGGCTCGCGTGAATCATCGGGGCGGCGCGTGATCCTGTGGCCGGACACCTTCAGCAATCACTTCCATCCCGAGGTCGCGCAAGCCGCGGTGACCGTGCTGGAAAGCGCGGGATTCTCGGTTGAGGTGCCGATGAAGCCGATGTGCTGCGGGCTTACCTGGATCTCCACCGGCCAGCTCGGCGTGGCTTCGCGAGTGCTGCGGCGGACCTTGCGCGCCCTGCGGCCCGCCCTGCGCGCTGGCGTACCGGTGGTCGTCCTGGAACCGTCCTGCGCGGCGGTGTTCCGCGCTGACGCGGCGGAACTGCTGGGGTCCGACGATGCCCGGCTGCTCGCGTCGCGCACCAAGACGCTGGCCGAGATCCTGACCGAGTCGGGCTGGACGCCGCGCGGGGTCCTGGAGCGGCTGGCCGAGCGGCCGCCGCCTGCCGGAGTGCCGCGCCGTGCGGTCGCCCAGGTGCACTGCCATCAGCACGCCATCATGGGCTTCGACCCCGACGTGTCGCTGATACGGCAGTGCGGCGTCGAGGTTTCCGTGCTCGACTCCGGCTGCTGCGGCCTGGCCGGGAACTTCGGCTTCGAGCGGGGCCACTACGACGTATCGGCGGCGTGCGCGGAGCGCGGGCTGTGGCCCGCCGCCCGGGACGCGGACCCGGACACGGTGATGCTCGCCGACGGCTTCTCCTGCCGCACCCAGCTCGCCGCCGGGCACACCGGCCGCGAGGGATGGCACCTGGCCCAGCTGCTAGCACGCGTGATTGAAGAAAACCCGGAGAAAGGAAAGCCATGACTCTCACGCTGTCCGTCATCATCGCGTGGATCCTCATCGGACTGGTGATCGGCGGACTGGCACGGCTGCTCGTGCCTGGCCGCCAGCACATCGGAATCCTGCTGACGATGCTGATCGGCATCGTGGCCGCGATAGTGGCCGGCATCATCACCACCGCGATCATCGGCGCTGGTCACACGGTGATCACCTTTGTCGTCGCGCTGGTCGCCGCGGCTCTGCTGGTGAGCGCGTTCACCACCAGGGGATACCGGCACTACCGCGGCAATGGCCGCTACCGCCGCCGCCACTGGCTGCGCTGGTAGTGATCCTCGGGGAACATGAAAGGGCCCGCCGGCGCCTTCGCCGGCGGGCCACTTCACCGCTTGCGCTGGTTACCAGCGGTACCATCTGCTCCCGCTGCCGCCCCGCAGGGCGAAGCCCAGAAGCCATACGATGAGGATGATCGCCGCGATCCACCACAGGGCATGCAAGGCGAAACCCAACCCGCCGAATAGGATCGCTAGGATTAGAACCAGCAGAATCAACGCCATGGCGGCCCTCCTTGACCGTCGAATCTGACGGTTCAGCTACCCCACTGGAGAGTGCCAAACGCCTGCGGGCGAGCAGAGCGAGAGGCAACGGGAGAGATGTCGCACAACGCATGGAACCCGGTCGGCGAGCCATCCCGGGGCATCGCCGGCCTGGCCGAGCGGAGCGAGGCGCTCCGGGAGGCAGCGGCGCTGCCGGACGCGGAGCCGCGAGAACTGCTCGACGCTGCCTTCGCCGAACTGGATGGCGCCATCGAGCTGCTCAGCGTGTGGGGCTCCGGCGACGACACGGACACCGGCGCCGGTGATCCCGGCGCCGAGGACCGGGCATCGGAGTCGCTCACCGCGGAGCGGCGCCTGCTGCGCGCGGTGTTCCAGCGCGCGCCCGTGCCGCTGTTCGTGCTGGCCCCGGACGGCACCGTCCGCCGCGCCAACTCGGCGGCGGGTGACCTGATCGGCTCCGCTCCCGGCTACGCCACCGGACGGCCGCTGGTCGCGTTCGTCGATCTGGCGTCGCGGGCCGCGCTACAGAGCCAGATCGCCGCGGTCGCGCGGACCGGGAACACCAGGCGGCTGAAGTGCAAGGTGCTCGGCCCGTCCGGCTCGATCGGCCATGACCTCAGCGTGAGCCGGATCGAGCTACCGGACGGGCAGCAGCTACTTGTGGTGGCGGTGGGCGGCGCCTTCATGGCCGCGCCCAAGCGCAAGCTCGACAGCCACGAACGATCCGACCCGCTGCACAGGATGACCCGCCGCATGGACACGGTCAGCGCCGTGACCAGGCTGCTGCTGGACAACAGCACGTTCAGCGAGGCGGTCACGCTGCAGCGGTGCGCCCGGCTGCTGGCTGGCCACATCGCGGGCTGGGTCATCGTCGACGTGGAACGGGCCGAGCAGCTCCGGCGGCAGTTCGTGATCGGGCCCCCCGGTGAGGCGGCGGAGGAGATGGCGCGTCAGGTCCGCGGGATCGATCCGCAGCCGGGCACCGCGCCATGGCAGGTTCACCTGGCCCGCAAGCCGAGGCTGATCTCGAACGCTGACGACGCGAAGCTGCTTGGCACGGCCGCTGACGGAACGTCGCTGCTGATGATGCTGGGTGTCAGCTCACTGCTGATCGTGCCGATCTTCGACGGCGCGACCAGCTACGGCACGCTGACGCTGGCCCGGCGGGCGCAGGACGGGCGTTTCGAGATCGCCGACCTGGCGCTCATCGAGGAGATCGGGGAGCATCTGGGCGTCGCGATGCGCGTCGACCGGATGTTCCGGCACCGGGCCTCGGTGGCCGAGGCGCTACAGGCCAGCCTGCTGCCGGCCCGGCTGCCCGACATACCTGGCCTTGACCTGTCCGCCACTTACCTTCCGGCCGGGCAGGGCCTGGATGTGAGCGGCGACTTCTACGATGTCTTCCCGGTGCCGAGCCTCTCCGGTGCCCCCGGATGGGGAATCACCATCGGCGACGTCTGCGGGAAGGGCCAGGAGGCCGCCGCGATGACCGCCGCGGCGCGGCACGCCATCCGGGTGCTGGCGGCATACGGCCCGGATCCCGGCGATGTGCTGGCCAGAGCCAACGAGATCATACTCGCCGGGGACTACGAGGACCGCTTCGTCACCGCCAAGCTCGCCTATCTCCAGTGGCAAGGCCGCGATCTGGCGGTCACGCTGGCCAGCGCCGGACATCCTGGCCCCGCGCTGGTCCGTTCGGACGGCCGGGTGGAGATGCTCGGCGGGGGAGGACTGCCGCTTGGCCTGTTCTCCAGCGCCGAGCAGCCCGAGGCGGAGCCGGCCTTGCAGACGCTCCGGCTGCACGCCGGCGATCTGCTGTTCTTCTTCTCCGACGGCGTGACCGATGCTCGCAGCGCGGACAAGGCCTTCTTCGAGGAACGCCTCGCGGACGAGCTGGCCGGGCTGGCCGGCCGGTCCGCGTCCGAGACCGCCCGGGCGATCCAGGGCGTGCTGGTCGGCTTTTCCAGTGACGAGCTGCGCGACGACCTGACCATCCTGGTGGCCCGCGTCACCGGCCCGCCGGAGTAGTTGGCGGTTGGCAGGCCCCCGCCGGATATGCGGGGATACGGGCGTTATGTGCGGCTGTTGAGGCTGGATGACCTGGAGGAAAAGAGCCTATCGGAAAGAAGGGCGCCGGAAACCGACGCCCTTCCCTCCGCGGGACCCTTATCTTCCATGCGATGGCTGGCTCGTGTGCCCGACATTAGCCAATATGCGCAGTTCGCCGAGCTGCTAGCACGTCAGGACGAAGAATGACATGTCCGACATGTCGCATGCCGACATCGCCGGCTACTCCTCGTAGATGTCCTCGGTGACTTCCGTTTCGCCCGGGACGTGTTCCGGATTGGGGTCGCCGGTGCCGACCGGCAGGCCCGCCCGGACCCGCGTGTTAGCTGGGTTGCGGGTGACGTAGGGCGGGTACGTGATTTCCTCCACCGGGCCGTCCCGCCGGGCCTCATAGCGGCGCACGAACATGCGCCGGCCGATCCAGCCGTAGCTGCGGCGCGGGATGGCCATGCCGATGACACCGATGAGCATGAGGATGTAGCCGGCCGTGTGCAGGTTGAAGACGGAGGTGTTGGCGGTAACCGCGAACGCCAGGATGGCCCCGACGCAGATCAACGCGAGTCCGGTACCAATTTTCATGAGGGATTCCTCTCGTTCACGCCGCGCCCATGGGCTCGATGAGCTGGCTGCGCAGATGGGCAAGCGCCCTGCTGAGCAGTCGGGACACATGCATCTGGGATATGCCCAGGCGATCGCCGATCTCGGTCTGGGTGAGGTTCCCGTAGAACCGCATCACCAGGATCCGCTGCTCACGTTCGGGCAGCTCGTCCCAGTGCGCGTTGAGCGCTTCCATATCGATGGTGAGCTCGACCGAGTGGTCGTCTTCGCCGAGCACGTCGGCGAGCTGCGCGGGGTCCTCCCGGTCCGAAAGCGGCGCGTCAAGTGAGTAAGTGCTGAACACCAGGTCGGCCTGGCGCGCTTCCCGCACGTCGTCCTCAGCGACGCCAAGCCGCTCGGCCAGCTCGGTGTCGGTGGGCGCGCGACCGAGCTGATGAGTCATATCCTCGACGGCCTTGCGCATCTCGAGCAGTAGTTCCTGGGCTTGCCGGCGGACATGTATCTGCCAGCGCTTGTCACGGAAGTGACGCTTGATCTCACCGCTGACACATGGCTGGGCGTAGGCCGACAGGCTGTCTCCGACCTCAGGGTCGTAGTTGTTGATGGCTTTCAGCAGGCCCACGTACCCGACCTGCATGAGGTCTTCGGTCGGTTCGGGGCTACCGCGGTACTGGCGGACACACGACCGGACCAGCTTGGCATAGCGTTCGACGAGGATCTCGCAGATAGCGCCCCGCTCCTCACTGCCCCTGGGCAGCGCGCGCAGCTGGGACAGGAGAGCGTTGTCGGGCAGATCCTCTAGTTCCGCACGCATTGTCAAAGTTCTCTCCTCAGGCCCGGAAACGACGGACGCATAGGGGTGTGCCCGATGGAGGATCAATAAACGTACGAGAGTGTGATGCTCGTCACATAATGCGGCCAGGTCAACGGACCGATCATCGGACCGCTGACCCGGCCGGGGTATTGCTCAGGCGCTACCTACCATCGATACCAGCGCCGTCGTGAGCCACCCCCTTCGCCTACACGCACGACGAAGCCGATCAGCCAGAGCACCAGCACCACGAGGGCGATCCACCACAGGACGTGGATAGCGAAGCCGAGGCCGCCGAGGATTAGGGCAAGAAGCAGAACCAGCAGGATTATGGCCATGGTTTGATACCTCTTTCCGTTGAACAGGCTCTCGATTACCCGCGTCGGCGCGTTCCACACACATGATCTCGCCACGTGTCGGACAAATCACGCATGGTGATTCCAAGCCGACGGCGGCCCTGTGAACTTTCCGGCAAATGGGATGGGAATGGAGGCATGAACTAACGAGGCAGGGGAAGCGGGCATGTGCTGCGTGAGATCGCCGCAGTCAGGAGCCGCTCCCAGAACGTGAGGAAGCCGATGACGACCGTGACCGGGCGCGCCGCAAACTGGCGCTCGGCAGGTGCATGCCTGAACGCCGATCCGGACCTCTTCTTCCCGATATCCATGACCGGGCGGGCCATGGAACAGATCGCGAAGGCCAAATCGATCTGTGCCCAGTGCGCGGTGCGGCGGCAGTGCCTCGAGTTCGCGCAAACCCACGACCCGATCTACGGGATCTGGGGCGGGACCACGCCGGAGGACCGGCAGCGGGTGCGCCGCCGGGAGCAGCGCGCGGCCCGCGCGGCGGCGAGGACCGGCCTCAGCCTCACCTGACCAGGCCGGCCCGTTTCATCACTGGCGTCACGGGTAGCCGGGCCCCATGACACAGACGGTTGCCATCACCGGGGCCAGCGCGGGTATCGGGCGCGCGACGGCCCGGATGTTCGGGGCCCGCGGAGCGCGGGTCGGGCTGATCGCCCGCGGCGAAGAGGGGCTGCGCGGCGCGGCCGAGGATGTGACCGCGGCGGGCGGCACCGCGCACGCGGTGAGCACGGATGTCTCCGACTTCGGCCAGGTGGACGCGGCGGCCAGCGAGATCGAGGCGGTACTCGGGCCGCTCGACATCTGGGTCAACGTGGCTTTCACCTCCGTGTTCGCGCCGTTCACGGAGATCGCTCCGGATGAGTACCGGCGGGTCACCGAGGTCACGTACCTGGGGTACGTGTACGGCACGATGGCGGCGCTGAAACGGATGCGGCCACGGGACCGGGGCGTGATCGTCCAGGTCGGCTCGGCGCTGGGGGAGCGCAGCATCCCGCTGCAGTCCGCGTACTGCGGCGCCAAGCATGGCATCAACGGCTTCACGTCCTCGTTGCGCTGCGAACTGATGCACGAGCGGTCCGGGGTGCGGGTCACGGTGGTGCAGATGCCGGCCGTGAACACGCCACAGTTCTCCTGGGTGCGATCACGGCTGCCGCGGCATCCGCAGCCGGTGCCGCCCATCTATCAGCCGGAAGTCGCCGCGCGCGGGGTGCTCCGGGCCGCCGATCGCCCGGGACGCCGCGAGTACCTGGTCGGGGCCAGCACCAAGGCCACCGTGCTGGCCAACCGCGTCATCCCCGGGCTGCTGGACCGCTATCTGGCCAAGACCGGCTACAAGTCACAGCAGACCGAGCAGCCCGAGTCCCCGGACCGGCCAGACAACCTCTGGCAGCCCCAGGACGAACGCACCGACTACGGAGCGCACGGCGAGTTCGACGAGAAGGCTCATCCGCGGGGCAGTTCATGAAGCTGACCGTATTCGGCCTGGGCTACCTGGGCACGGTGCACGCGGCCTGCATGGCGCAGGCCGGCTTCCGGGTGCTGGGGGTCGACACGGACGCCGCGCGCGTCGACGCGCTACGCGCCGGTCGGCCGGGAATCCATGAGCCAGGACTCAACGACATGCTGCGGCGGGGAATGGCCAACGGACGGCTGGCCTTCACCACCTCTTATGCCGAGGCGGCGGAGTTCGGCGACGTGCACTTCATCTGCGTGGGCACGCCGCAGCGCCAGGACGGCTCGGCGGGCGCGGAGCTCGGCCAGCTGGAGAGCTGCCTCGATACCCTCGCGCCGCTGCTCACCGCGGACAGCCTGGTGGTCGGGAAGTCGACGGTTCCGGTGGGAACGGCGACGCGGCTCGCCGAGCGCTGCCAGCCAGCCGAGCTGGCGTGGAACCCCGAGTTCCTCAGAGAAGGCCATGCCGTGGCCGACACCGTGGCGCCGGACCGGATCGTGGCCGGGGTCCGGACGCCACGCCCAGGATCGTCTCACGCCGAGAAGATCCTGCGGGAGGTGTACGCGGTCCAGATCGACGCGGGCGTGCCGTTCGTGGTGACCGATCTGGCCACGGCAGAGCTGGTCAAGCTCACCGCCAACAGCTTCCTGGCCACGAAGATCTCGTTCATCAACATGGCCGCGCGGATCTGCGAGGAGGTCGGGGCGGACGCGCCGCTCCTGGCGCGGGCACTTGGCTACGACCCGCGGATCGGCAGTGCGTGGCTCGGCCCGGGTCTGGGCTTCGGCGGCGGCTGCCTGCCCAAGGACATCAGATCCTTCGGTCAGCAGGCGGCCGAGCTGGGGGTGCCTGAGGCGGCCGCATTGCTGCACGCGGTCGACGGGATAAATACCGGCTGCCGGGAGCGGATGGTCGGTCTGGCCCGGTCCCTGGCCGGAGGCTCGCTGGACGGCGCCGCCGTGGCGGCGCTCGGCCTGGCCTTCAAACCGGGCACCGACGACATCCGGGACTCTCCGGCGATAGCGGTGACGGCGGAACTGGTGCGGGCGGGCGCCGTCGTGTCCGCCTACGATCCCGCCGCGATGGGGCGCGCTCGCGAGCAGTACCCGCGGATCCGCTACGCGGACTCGGTGCTCGACGCGGCCCGCGGGGCCGACGTGCTGCTCGTGCTCACCGAATGGCCCGAGTTCCGGACCGCCGACCCGGACCAGGTCGGCGCCGCGGTGGCTCGGCGGAACGTCGCCGACGGGCGGCACGCCCTGGATCCGGCGCGCTGGACCGCCGCGGGGTGGCGCTACCGCGCCCTCGGCCGCCCTGATCCCCTGGTCTTACCGGCACTGGTCTTACCGGCGCCGCCCGTCGCCGGCCCGGCCATCGCCGATCCAGCGCTCCATGCGGGCCAGCAGCTCATCGGTGTCGACCGGCTTGGTGACGTAGTCACTGGCGCCCGCCGCGAGGCTCTTCTCCCGGTCGCCTGGCATGGCGCGCGCCGTGACCGCGATGATCGGCAGCGTCGCGAAATCGGGCATCTGGCGGATGGCGGTCATCGTGACGTAGCCGTCCATCTCCGGCATCATCACGTCCATCAGGATGAGGTCGATATCGCCGGCGGCGAGCAGCGTCTCGATGCCCTTGCGGCCGTTCGCGGCCTGGATCACCGTCATGCCGGCCAGCTCGAGCGTGCTGGTGATGGCGAACACGTTGCGTGCGTCATCGTCGATGACCAGCGCCCGTTTGCCGCGCAGTGACTCATGCCCGTCCGCGGCGACGCCGCGGGACGGGGCCTCGGCTGCCTCGCTGATCAGCGGGGGGACCTGCTCCGGCTGAGCCGCGGACAGATGCAGCGTGATCCGCTCACGCAACTCGTCCAGTGACGGCAGCAGCTCCAGTGCTCCGCTACCGAACCGCAGCCGGGCCAGCCGGGACTGCGCGCTGTCGAACTTCTCCCTGGTGTGGGCCAGCACGGGGATAGTGCCGAGGTCGGGGTCGTCCTGGATCTGCTCGAGGAACGCGAACGCCGACGCGTCGGCCAGGCCGAGGTCGAGAACGACGCACTGATGCGAGGTGTGACGCAGCGCGTCGATCGCCTGTTCCGGGTCTTCCGCGGTAGCGACATGCACCGGGCCGTGAATGCCGGCCAGGTCGGAGACCGCGCTGTAGGCCAGCAGCGTCAGCAGGCCGCCACGGGCTCCCTCGACCACGAGCAGCCGGCGAGCGGCCGCCGCCCCGTCCTCCGGTGCGCCCGCGAACATCTGCACGGCGTGCTCGGCGGGGTTTTCCTCGCCGTGGCGGTCAAGTACCACGATATCGGCGAGTTCGGTCCCGACGGGGGCCGCGGTCCGGCCGACGGCGCCGGAGTCGTAGCTGACCTCGTCCTGAGCCACCTGACTGATCGCTTCCCGCATCGCGCCGGGCAGCTCACTCGGCAGGTACATGGTAAACGTGCTGCCGCGGGCTAGCTCGCTTTCGGCGGTGATGTCGGCGCCGAGCTGGGTGCCGACCTCGCGGGCGATCGACAGGCCGAGACCGGTTCCGCCGTAGCGGCGGCTCAGCGTGCCGTCGCCCTGCTGGAACGCGCCGAATATCGTGCTGAGGTTCTCGGGGGCGATGCCGATTCCGGTGTCCGCGACGGAGAACGCGAGAATCGCGCTGCCTTCGGATGTCCGGCGGCCGGTCAAGCCGACCCGGAGCGTCACGCCACCGCGTTCAGTAAATTTGACAGCATTTGACAACAGGTTGCCAAGCACTTGCCGCAGCCGCTGCCGGTCGGTGAAGAGTTCCCGCGGCGCGTCTGAATCCGCGTCAACGGCGAACTCCAGCCCCTTCTCCGCGGTGAGCGGCTGGAACGTCGCCTGGATATCGTCGAGCAAGTCGCGGAGCGCGAACCGCTCGGCGTGGATGTCCATCCGGCCCGCCTCGACCTTGGACAGGTCGAGGATGTCGTTGATGAGCTGTAGCAGGTCCGACCCGGCGGAGTGAATGACCCGCGCGTACTCGACCTGCTTGGCGGTGAGGTTGCGGCCGGGGTTCTGGGCCAGCAGCCGGGCCAGGATAAGCAGGCTGTTCAGTGGTGTCCGCAGCTCATGCGACATGTTGGCCAGGAACTGCGACTTGTATTTCGAGGCGAGGGCGAGCTGCTGGGCACGTTCCTCGATCTCCTGCCGGGCGTGTTCGATCTCGGCGTTCTTCGCCTCGATGTCACGATTCTGCGTGGCCAGCAGCGCCGCCTTGTCTTCCAGCTCGGCGTTGGAGCGCTGTAGCTCTTCCTGCTGGGCCTGCAGCTCCTCGGACCGCGTCTGCAGCTCGGCGGTGAGCCGCTGGGACTGATCGAGCAGCGCGTCGGTGCGGGCGTTGGCGATGATCGTGTTGACGTTGACGCCGAGCGACTCGGTGAGCTGCTCGAGGAACGCGGTTTCCACCGCGCTGAACGGGCGGAACGAGCCGAGCTCGATGACGCCCAGCACCTGGTCCTCGAACAGGATGGGAAGGATGGCCAGGCTGGCCGGGCTGGCCTCGCCCAGCCCGGAGGAGACCCTGATGTATCCCTCGGGGATGTCCTCCACCACGATGGGCCGCTTGCTGCGGGCCACCTGGCCGATCAGCGACTGGCCGATGCGGTACTGGATGGGGGCGTCCCGGTCGGCCCGCAGGCCGTAGCCGGCGATCAGCCGGAGCCGGGTGCCTGGCTCGCCCTGCGGTCCCTCGGCGTCCGCGTCGGACTCGGCCAGGAAGAACGTGCCGTGCTGGGCGCCCACCAGCGGGGCCAGCTCATCCATGATCATCTCGGCGACCACGGCCAGGTCCCGGTGGCCCTGCATCATGCCGCCGAGCTGGGCCAGGTTCGTCTTGAGCCAGTCCTGCTCCTGGTTCGCGCGGATGGTCTCGCGCAGGGACTGGACCATCGCGTTGACGTTGTCCTTGAGCTCGGCGACCTCGCCGCGGGCCTCGACGGAGATGGACCTGGTCAGGTCGCCGGAGGCGACCGCGCTGGTCACCTCCGCGATGGCGCGCACCTGCCGGGTCAGGTTCCCGGCCAGCTCGTTCACGTTCTCGGTCAGCCGCTTCCAGGTCCCGGAAACGCCTTCCACCTCGGCCTGGCCGCCCAGGCGGCCCTCCCGGCCCACCTCGCGGGCCACCCGGGTGACCTCGGCCGCGAACGATGAAAGCTGGTCGACCATCGTGTTGATGGTCGTCTTCAGCTCCAGGATCTCGCCGCGCGCGTTGACGTCGATCTTCTTGGACAGGTCGCCCTGTGCGACGGCGGTGGTGACCTGGGCGATGTTTCGGACCTGGCTGGTCAGGTTGTCCGCCATCGAGTTGACGTTGTCGGTCAGGTCCTTCCACGTCCCGGCCACGCCCTTGACGTCGGCCTGGCCGCCCAGACGACCCTCGGTGCCCACCTCGCGGGCCACCCGGGTCACCTCGTCGGCGAACGCGGACAGCGTGCCCACCATCGTGTTGATGGTCTGCGCCAGGGCGGCGACCTCGCCCTTCGCCTCGACGGTGATCGTCTGGGTCAGGTCGCCGCGGGCCACCGCGGTCGCCACCAGGGCGATCGACCGGACCTGCGCGGTCAGGTTGGAGGCCATCACGTTGACGTTGTCGGTCAGGTCCTTCCACGTCCCGGACACACCGCGGACCCCGGCCTGGCCGCCCAGGTTGCCCTCGGTGCCCACCTCGCGGGCCACCCGGGTCACCTCGTCGGCGAACGCGGAAAGCTGGTCGACCATCGTGTTGATGGTCTCCTTCAGCTCCAGGATCTCGCCGCGCGCGTCGACCCGGATCTTCTGGCTCAGGTCGCCCTTCGCCACCGCGGTGGTGACCTGGGCGATGTTGCGGACCTGGCCGGTCAGGTTGTCGGCCATGGCGTTGACCGACTCGGTCAGATCCTTCCAGGTACCCGACACGCCCGGCACGTACGCCTGGCCGCCCAGCTTGCCGTCGGTGCCGACCTCGCGGGCCACCCTGGTCACCTCGGAGGTAAACAGGTCGAGCTGATCCGCCATCCCGTTGAAGACCGTCGCGATCTCGTCCATGAGGGGGTCGCCGGTTTCCTTCAGCCGCGTGCTGAAGTCGCCGCCGCGAACGGCGGTCAGCCCGGCCAGCAGTTGCTCCAGGCCCGATTTGTCCAGCCTCGGTCGGGTCTCCACCACATCGGACATCAAGGCCTCCGATCAGCGTGCCATCGGCACGCGGCGTGCTCGTCGGCGTTCACTGCGCTTCGCATTACTGTCCCAATGGTAGGCGGGTGATAACACTCACGGCAGCTCCGGCCACCGGAGCGCAACTATCATGACTCAGACGGGCTCCTCTGCTGGTTGAGTGCTTACCAGTTCAGCGTCCGCGAGTAAAAATTGTGCCAGGTGAAGCCGGAAGAGCGGGTATTACACAGTGTCGGCACCCGATGACGAAGCCTTGCGGCTGGCCGCGGTCGTAGACCGGCAACGCCGCGAAATTGACCGGCTACGGGTCGACGCGAATGCGGGGACCGTCGTGGCCACCGCGACCGGATTGCTGATGGAACGGCTGGGATGCTCGGCTGGCGAGGCGAGGACGCAGCTGGTCAGCCTGGCCCAGGCAACCGGTGTGCCGCTCGGCGAGATGGCGGCGACCGTCGTCGGTATCGACCCGCATCCGGGTCCGGCTCCCGCACCTGGAGCGCCGGCTGCCGCTGGCGGTCCGCCGTTCCGTCCGGCGGGCGGGCTGGCGGCGGACGGGCAGGAGTTCGCCGCGACCCTGGCCGCGCAGGTCGCCCAGTTCGACGCGAGCACGGTGGCGGTGTGGCTGCTGACCGCGGACGGCGTCCTGGAGCTGCTGGGCGAGTCCGGACTCGGTAGCGCCGCCGCCCGGCGCTGGCGGCACATTCCGCCGCAGCTGGACTGCCCGCCGCAGCTGGTCGCGAAGGGGGCGGCGGATCTGTGGTGGGAAACCGGCCGCCCGGTGGCGGATGAGATGCCGGTGACAGGATCGCCGGACGCACCGCGCGCTGTGCTGGCGCTGCGTGAGCGAACCGGGGAGCTCCTCGGCGTGCTCGAGCTTCGCTGGCCGCCGGATACGAAGCTCGCCGACGAGACCCGGCAGGCGATCACCGCGATCGCCGCCGGGACCGCGCGTGTGCTCGCGGTTCGCCTGGCGCACGGCGACCTGGGCGCCGGGGAGCCGCGGCAGGCGCTGTTCGACCTCCTTGATGAGGTCGCGGGCTCGGTGCTGGTGGTCCGGGCGATCCGGGAACGCACGGGCGCCGTGACCGACTTCACCATCGAGCACATGAGCGCCGGGTACATCGATCCGGCGGGCCGGCCGGCGGCCGGCCTTCGCGGGCTGACCCTGCTGGAGGCATATCCGCTGACCACGGCCGGGCACGGCCTGTTCGCGCGGGCACTTCAGCTGATCGAGAACGGTGAACCCCAGTACGTTTCCGGCCCGCTGATCGAACCGGTGCCGCTGGCTGACTTCCGCGCTGCGAAGTTCTTCGACGGCGCGATCTTCACCTGGCGGCCCTACGGCGAAGCCGGCGGGCTCACCGGGCTGCTGGACCACGTGCAGCGGCTGGGACGGCTGGGCGGATGGGAGGAGAACCTGGCGGCGGACACGGTGCGGTGGACCGACTCCGCCTTCGAGCTCTTCGGCCTGACGCCGAGCAGCGGGGGCGGCATCCGCCTCGCGGATCTGCACAGCTATGTGATGGCCGCTGACAAGATCAGGGTCCGCCGGTTCCGGCAGGACCTGATCGCACCGGTGGCTGACCCCAGGGCCGACACCGAGGCGATGACGACCACGTTCCGCATTGTCCGGCCCGACGGCTCGTCGATCCGGCAGATCCGCATCTTCGCCGAGCCGGTGGCCGACGGGACCGGGACCGTGGTGGCGCTACGCGGTGCCTTCCAGGACGTGTCCGCGCACTACCTCACCCAGGTCGCGCTGGCCGCGACCCGCGACCAGCTGGCCGACTCCGAGCAGCGCGCGGCGGAGGAGCATCTGCTGGCGCTGCGGCTCCAGCGAGCCATCCTGCCGCCGGAGTCGCACCCGGTGGAGGCGGCCGGTATGGACGTGGCCGTGCGGTACCGCCCGGCGGGCAGCGGTCACCTGGTTGGCGGGGACTGGTACGACACGCTGGTCCTGCCCGGTAAGGATGTCCTGCTCGTCGTCGGGGATGTGGCCGGTCACGGCATCGAGGCGGTGACCGGAATGATCGCCGCCCGTAATGCGCTGCGCGGCCTGGCCGTCACCGGAGCTGGTCCCGCGGAGCTGCTGCGCCTGCTGAACGTGACGCTCTGCCAGCTGGTATCCGGCGTGATCGGAACCGTCATCTGCGGGATATACAGCCCGGAATCGGGGACGCTGCGCTGGGCCCGCGCCGGTCACCTGCCGCCTGTGGTGGTCAGGGACACGCACGCGCGGACGCTGCCGCTGCCGGGCGGGGTGCTGCTCGGCATGGATCCGGATGCCTGCTACGAAGAAGTGACGCAGTCGCTGCGCACCGGCGACACCATGCTGTTCTTCACCGACGGGCTGATCGAGCAGCGCGGCGAGTCGATCGCCGACGCGCTCCGTAAGTTCGTGGCCGCCGCTGGTGACGCGGCGGCCCCGGGCTCGGATGCCGACGCGTGCGCGGACGAGCTGCTGGCCGGGGCGACCTCCGACACCGACGATGACGCCTGCCTGGTAGCCATCCGCATCCTCTGAGGTTTCCGGGCCGGTTTTCGGGACGGTTCCAGTGACATCGATGGCGGCATCGATGTCGCTGGAACCGGACAGATCCCTGCCCAGCGCGATGAATGGCGCCATCGAGGCTCCGTTCGAGGCTGCCGGAGCATGCCGCTGATGTCATCGGCCCGGACGAAGGCCACGCGAGGCCTATGCCCGTCACCTTCATGCAGCACGCGCCCTTTATCTCCTGCGCCTTCATCTCCTGCGGCGCGGGCCCGGTCACCTCCGGCAGCGTGGGCCCGGTCACCTCCGGCAGCACGGAAATTTCGTAGTAATTAGGACAACGCGCTAGGGACGGTTGTCCTGCGGCGCGGGCCCGGTCACCTCCGGCAGCGCGGGCCCGGTCACCTCCGGCAGCACGGAAATTTCGTGCTGCGCGGAACTTTACCCGCCGTATTGAGGCTGTCGCGTCACTGCTGTCAGGCTCTCGGGAGGCATCGCATCCGCATTAGTACTCCGACAGTGCTTTGTGATGATGGCGGGCTTTGAGGTGTCCAGGGACCGTCGCGGCCGCGGTTGACACCGGCGGGTGTGCTCTGGAAAACGGGCATCTCCGGGCAGTTATCGCGGTTGATCCGGGCCTCGTGGTTAGTTCGGTGTACCCCGGTGCACAAAAATCACCACGAGGCCCGAATCAACCATGCGAGGACACTGCCGCGGCCCTGGGAATACGGGACGAACCGGCTGTCCGGTAGCATGACTGCCCGGCGTCATCATGTGCGGCTGCAGCACTTGACACCCCACGGCTACGAGTTACGCGACAGCCTCAATTCGTACATTTAATTTCCATCTAGCACGGAAGTTCCACCTTAATCCGGACTCCGTTCGAGGCCTACTGAGCATTTGGGGCAATCCGGCATGCGGCATGAAGCCGTGACCTCGATCCGCAAGCCGGCCACGCGACTCTCCTGCGGGGCAGGCCCAGCCTTTCAAGCTCAGTATGCGGGGACGGTGGATGCCTGGACGACGTGGAATTAGGAGCCCCGTGGAGGAATGGGCACCGCTTTGGCCGCGTCGATCATTAAGTTGTCGTTTCCGGATCTTCGCGCCCAGGGGGCGCGCACCAAGATCGTTTGACGATTGCGGTCGTCATAGCAGCACTAATCGTCAAACGATCTTGGATGCCCGGCTCGCGGCAGCCGCGCAACCCGGTCATACCGGGCAAAGCAACCGCTCCGCGCACGCGAGCAAGGGCCGCGACACGCCCAAGTTGATAACCGACGTGGCCTTCCGGCTCCTTTTCCTCCAAGAGGCTCTAATCCTCCACACGGCGGCGGACCCGTGTGCCTGCGATGCGGTGATATGCGTAGTTCGCCAGTTCGCCAGTTCGCCAGTTCGCCAGTTCGTCAGGCTGGCCGGGCGGTTGCCTCGGCTGATTCCGCTGCGCAGGACCGGTTCTGCCGCTCCGAGAGCGCCGGTTCCGCTGCTGGGCGCTGGTTGCGCTGCCGGGCGCTGGTTCCGCTGCCGAGAGCAGAGGAGGACGCCCGTGGGCGCCGGCCGGTCATAGCGTGGCCGTGTGGAGATACACGTGCGAGGGGTTTCCTTGCCAGACGGCGGGCCCGTCGAGCTATGGACCGACCACGGCAGGATCAGCCGCGATCCGGTGCCGGGCGCCCGGACGATCGCCGAGGCGGGATTCGTGCTGCCCGGCCTGGTCGACGTGCACACTCATCCGGGCGCGCCAGAACGGGGAGAGCCCCTCGATGAGGCGGTACTGCGCGCTGACCTGCTGGCTCATCGCGACGCGGGAGTGACAGCGGTGCGCGTCGCCGGCGCGCCGAGCCGTCTGCCCGGCTGGGTCGATGAGGATCCGGAGCTGCCGCTGGTGCTCTCCGCCGGGCCGTGGCTGAGCACACCCGGCCTGTTCACCCGCAACTGGGGACGCATGGTTGCCGAGGCGGACCTGCCGGACGCCGCCGCCGAGGAGGCGATGGCCGGCAGCGGCTGGGTGAAACTGCGCGGCGACTGGATCGTGGACGAGGAGACCGTCGCGGAGCCACGGCTGTTGCCGGCCGGCGTGCTGGAGGCCGCGGTGCGCCGGGTGCACGAGGCCGGCGGCCGGGTAATGATCCACGCGACCCACGAGGTCGCCTGCCGCCGCGCCGTCGAGGCCGGGGTGGACAGCCTCGAGCATGGCATGTGGCTGAGCCATGACCTATTGCCGAGAATGGCCGCCCAGGGAACCGCCCTGGTTCCGACCTACACCCCATGGGCCGGGCAGATGAAGGAAATCCGGGAGCTGCGGCCCCCGGGCGACAGATTCTTCCTCGACGGGTACGCCAGGCTCGGCCCGCTCACGGTAACCGCCCACGACGCCGGGGTGACCATTCTGGCCGGCACCGACTTCCGCCCGCACGGCACGATCGCGGCGGAGGTACGCCACCTGGCCGCCGGCGGCCTTCCGCCCGAGGTGGCGCTCGGCGCGGCGTGCTGGGCCGCGCGGGACTTCCTGGGCCTGCCGGGACTCGACGAAGGGGCGCCGGCGGACTTCGTCGTCTACGATCGTGATCCGCTCGGCGACCTCAACGTGCTCGACCATCCCGCCCAGGTGATCCTGCGCGGCCGGCTGGTCAGCCCAGCCGCGCCGGAGCCGGGGGCCCAGGCCAATTCAGCGCCGCGGTCGCTATCCGCGTCGTCGACCGGCCGGCCAGATAAGGGACGGTGACCAGCCGCCCGCCGCAGCGCCGCAGGACGGCGGCCTCGGGCACGTCGCGACCGTCGTAGTCGCCGCCCTTCACCCAGATGGCCGGCCGGAGTCCGGCCAGCAGCCGCTCCGGCGTGCTCTCGTCGAAGACCATCACCTGGTCCACGCAGTCCAGTGCGGTCAGCACCGCGACCCGGTCGGCCTGGGTGTTGAACGGCCGGCCCGGCCCCTTCAGCCTGCGCACGGACGCATCGGAATTCATGCAGACCACCAGGCAGTCGCCCAGCGACCGGGCCGCCCGCAGCATGGCGACATGACCGGCGTGCAGCACGTCGAAGCAGCCGCCCGCCGCCACGAGGACGCCGCCCGAGGCCCGCACCGCCGCGACAGCATCCGCCGGCGGATCATCCTCGAGGGCGGCCGCCCCGCCATCCTCGAGGCCGGCCACCCCGCCGCTGGCGAGGAACGAGCTGGCCGCCGCCACCGCTTCAGTCACCGCCTCAGGAACCGTGGCGC
This sequence comes from Streptosporangiaceae bacterium, assembly GCA_019245115.1. Classification (GTDB taxonomy): domain Bacteria; phylum Actinomycetota; class Actinomycetes; order Streptosporangiales; family Streptosporangiaceae; genus JAFARZ01. The sequence continues at coordinate 51,573 of JAFARZ010000363.1, forward strand.
CGTCTCGCAGACCCGCCGCCGTGGCGACCGCGAACCGGTCCCCGGCGCCGCACGGATCGCTGGTCCGCACCGCCAGCGCCGGAATCGCGAGCGGCGCCTGCCCGGACCGCGCCAGCAAGGCGCCCCGGGCGCCCAGCGTGACCGCGACGGCTGGCACCGGCCAGGCGTCCAGCAGCCGGTCGGCCGCCGCGGTCGCGTCCAGCACCGCGCCGGCCCCGGCGCCCCCGCCGCGCCCCCCGGATACGCCCGCCCAGGCGGCGGCCTCCGCGCTGTTCGGGGTGGCCACTATTGTCCCCGGCACCGGCTCCGCGCCGCGCGGATGCGGATCCCAGACCAGGGGTGCGCGGGTCGAGCGCAACGCATCGCGCAGGACCGGATCCGCGGCGGTGCCGTGGCCATAGTCGCTGACCAGCACCGCTCCCGCCGATCCGATAGCGTCAACCGCCGCCGCTCCGGCGGCTCCGGCGGCGCCGCCCGCCCGGGTGACCGGCTCCGGAACGCCGGCCGGCCGGTCCACCCGGACCAGGGTCTGCCCGGACGACCGGATGCGGGTCTTCTCCTGAAGCGGTCCGCTCAGCGGCAGGCGGATCACCGACACCGAGTCCGGCAGCGCGGCCAGCAGGCTGGCGCTGGCCGGGTCTGAACCGATCGGCGCGATGAGGACAACCTCGCCCGCGGATCCGCCGGATCCGGCGGATCCGGCGGATCCCGCGGTTGCGGCCAGCG